>JAFGLQ010000062.1 GCA_016928015.1 Dehalococcoidaceae bacterium | reverse complement strand
ATGCCCGTATTGCAGCTCATTCAAAAAAAATTTGAAAGGCAAAAACCGTTAAAAGGAGTCCGGCTCGCCGCCTGTCTTCATGTGACCACCGAAACCGCCAACCTGGCGCTGGCGCTCAAGGCAGGCGGGGCTGATGTGAGCCTTTGCGCGTCCAACCCGCTGTCCACCCAGGATGATGTAGCCGCCGCTCTGGTGGAATACGGCCTGGCAACCAATGCCATTAACGGAACTGACGATGCAACATATTACCGACACATCAACAACTCTCTGGATATAAAACCCCACCTGTCGGTAGATGATGGGGCGGACCTGGTTACCACACTGCATACATCGAGGACCGAGTTACTGGGCGAAGTAATCGGGGGAACCGAAGAAACCACCACCGGAGTAATCCGGTTGAGGAGCCTGGCAGCCGAAGGCAGGCTGCTTTACCCTATAATTGCAGTAAACGACGCACTGACCAAGCATTTATTCGACAACCGTTACGGCACCGGTCAGAGCACTATCGACGGCATAACCCGGGCAACCAATCTGCTCTGGGCTGGCAAAACCGTGGTCATAGCCGGTTATGGCTGGTGCGGACGCGGCATTGCGCTGAGGGCTAAAGGACTGGGCTCCCAGGTAATAATCCTGGAAACCGAACCCTTAAGAGCGCTGGAAGCCATCATGGATGGCCACCGGGTAATGCCGGTAAAAGAGGCTGCCGGGCTGGGAGACATTTTTATCACCGTTACCGGCAACAAACACGTCCTGAGGCCGGAACATTTCAAGAGAATGAAAGACGGCGCCATCATGGCCAACAGCGGTCATTTCAATGTTGAAATAGACATTCCAGGCCTGGAAAAAATGGCTACCGGGGTAAAACGAATTCGCCGGCTGATAGACGAGTACAGCCTCGAGGATGGCAAAAAACTGTACGTCCTGGGAGAAGGCAGGCTCATAAACCTGGCAGCCGCTGAAGGCCATCCCGCCTCGGTAATGGATATGAGCTTTGCCAACCAGGCTCTCAGCCTGGAGCACCTTGTAAAATGCCGGGGCTTGACGCCCGGTGTCTATCCCGTACCCGAGAACATCGATAAGGAAGTAGCCCGCTTGAAGCTGAAAGCGCTTGAAGCAGACATCGATACCCTCACACCGGAACAGAGCAAATACCTGCAAAGCTGGCAGGAAGGGACATAGGAGGATCCATGACAAATACTTTCAAAAATTCACCCCGCTACCTGCTGACGTCCGAATCGGTAGCGGAGGGGCACCCGGACAAGCTGTGCGACCAGGTATCCGACGCCATACTGGATGCCATCATGCAAAAGGACCCTTTGGCCAGAGTTGCCTGCGAAACGGCGGTCACCAATGGCCTTATAGTAATAATGGGAGAAATTACTACCTCATGCTATGTGGATGTAGCCCGGATTGCGCGCGGTGTTATCCGTGATATCGGCTACACTCATCCTGAATACGGCTTCCATCACGAAACCTGCGGCGTTATCGTTTCCATTAATGAACAGTCCCCGGATATTGCCCAGGGGGTAAATTGCTCCAGGGAAGCCAGGGGTGATGATAAAAAGGACGACCTTGATCTCATCGGGGCCGGCGACCAGGGCATGATGGTAGGTTTTGCCTGTAACGAGACGCCGGAACTGATGCCGCTGTCCATCTCGTTGTCTCACAAGCTGTGCCGGCGCCTGGCGGAAGTCAGAAAAAATAAAACTCTTGCCTACCTGAGGCCGGACGGGAAATCCCAGGTAACCGTCGAATACACCAACGGCACACCCAGGCGCATAGACAATGTAGTCATAGGCGCCCAGCACGACCCGGATATAAACCATGATCTTATCAGCCGGGATATTATCCGCGAAGTCATCGAACCGGTACTGCCGGCTGAACTGGTGGATTCGTCAACCCGCTACCTGGTAAACGCTACCGGCCGGTTTGTAATCGGCGGGCCGGTTTCGGACACGGGCTTTACCGGACGGAAAATAATAGTCGATACTTACGGCGGCATCGCCCGGCACGGGGGCGGCGCCTTTTCCGGCAAAGATGCCACCAAGGTGGACCGCTCCGGCTCCTATATGGCCCGTTACGTGGCTAAAAACCTGGTAGCCGCCGGTTTGGCTGAAAGGCTCGAGATACAGATTGCCTACGCCATAGGGGTGGCCCGGCCACTCTCGATATCCGTGGAAGCCTTCGGCACCGCCAAAATCGATAATGAACTGATGTTGAAATTGATACACAAGCACTTCGATTTCAGGCCCGGGGCAATCATCAATCACCTGAACTTGAGGCGCCCCATATACCGGCAGGTTGCCTGTTTCGGCCACTTCGGGCGCACCGATATCGCACTCCCCTGGGAACAAACAGATAAGGCCGATATCTTGAGAAGGGAAGGCCTGGGCTGCCCGTAGCGATAAGGCAATGGATAAAAAAAATAGTTCCAGTATAAAATTCGGCACCGATGGATGGCGGGGTATTATAGCTGAAGATTTTACCTTTGAAAATTTAAGGTTGTGTTCCCAGGCTACCGCCGATTTTATTAAGGGGCAAAACAACCCCGACCCGCTGGTTGTCGTCGGATATGATACCCGCTTTGCCTCTGCCGATTTTGCCCGCGCCGCGGCCGAAGTAATGGCTGCTAACGATATCAGGGTGCTCATCAACTCGTCACCCTGCCCGACACCGGTAGTCAGTCATGCAACCAAAACCTATCAGGCTTCGGCCGGCATAGTAATTACCGCCAGCCACAACCCCGCCAGATGGAGCGGTTACAAAATCAAATCCGGAGATGGTTCCAGCGCGCCGGCCGGCATAATACAGGCGATAGAAACCGGCATTGAGAATCTGGAGCGGTCTAACATAAAAAGGCTTGACTTTGAATACGGTCTCAAAAGCGGCTTAATCCAAAAAGAAGATTTTGCACCGCACTACCTGGAAAAACTGGGCAGCCTGGTTGATATCGACCAACTGAAAAAAGCGCCGCTGAAAGTCGTCTTCGATGCCATGTTCGGCGCCGGTTCGGGTTATCTGTCGCGCATTCTCGAAGGCGAACAACTGGGGATAATTGAAATTAACGCCGGTCTGAATCCGGCTTTTCCCGGCATAAAGCAACCGGAGCCCATCGGCCCGAACCTTCAAAAGCTTGCCGCGGCAGTAAGGGAAACCGGGGCCTGTGCCGGCCTGGCTACCGACGGTGATGCTGACAGGCTGGGAATAATCGACGAACAGGGCCGGTTTCTAAACACCCTCCAGGTTTATTCTCTACTGGTTCTTTACCTGCTGGAGATAAGAGGCCAGCGAGGAGCCGTTGTAAAAACAATCACCTCTTCTTCCATGATACAACGCCTGGGAGAAATCTATAACGTGCCCGTTTACGAAGTCCCGGTGGGTTTCAAGCACGTAGCCCCTGTCATGGTAGAACATGATGCCCTGGCAGGAGGAGAAGAAAGCGGCGGCTATGGCTACCGGGGGCATATACCGGAGCGGGACGGCATCCTTTCGGCTTTATTTTTTTTGGATTACATGGTTAAAACCGGCAAGAATCCTTCCCAGCTTGTCCAGTACCTTTACAGCCTTGTCGGCCCTCATTATTATGAACGCGCGGATTATGAATTCCCGGCCGAACAAAGAGAGCATATTATAAACAGGGTCTCGGATTTTAAACCTTCGAGTATCGACGGCCGGCACATAGCCAAAATCGATACTTTCGACGGTTTTCGCTATACTTTGAGCGACCGGTCCTGGTTGCTCATTCGTTTTTCCGGCACAGAACCGCTGCTGCGCATATATGCCGAGGGTTCTACGCCGGAACAGGTAGCCAGGCTGCTGGATGAAGGCAAGAGGATCGCCGGTCTTTAAGGAGAAAGCTTTGGAAACCAAGCTGCCGGAAAAAACGGTTAAGCCCTGGGGGTACGAACTGCTGTATGCCCTTACCGACAGTTATGCCGGTAAGATAATATTTGTCAGGCGAAACCACCGTCTCAGCCTGCAATACCACCAGTCCAAGGAAGAAAACATGTACTTTCAGTCCGGGCGCGCCCTGGTTGAAACCGGCGCCGAAGCAACCATGCTTTCACAAAATATTTTCGAAGCCGGCCAGAGCCTGCACTTGCCGCCAGGAACATGCCACCGCATAAAAGCCCTAGAAGATACGATTATCCTCGAAGTTTCGACTCCCCAGCTGGATGACGTAATCCGGCTGGATGATGATTACGGGAGAGCCGGGAAATGAACCTGGTAGATCCCTATGGCCTGTCGAGTATTGAGGCCGAAATCGAGCAGATAATCGCTGAACAGCATCCCCGCGAGACCTCTCTCTGCCAACAGCTCATAAACAGCTATCTTAACGGCTTTAAAACCCTGCCTGATATAAACGATACCATCGGCTTGAAAACAGTGCTATTGCTGCTGACCACACGGGGATTCAACTCTTTATGGTGCTCCTTCAACCTGCTTAAGAGAGGCTATTATTCCCAGTCCATTATTCTAACCCGTTCTTCGCTTGAAGACTGGCTGACCGGCGAAGATTGCCGCACAAACCCCGAAACACTTCGATTACTGCTGGAGGGCAAGGATGAGTTCTGGAAGAGGGAGTTCAAATTTCACCAGATGGCCAAACGCCTGCCGGAGCAAATAGAAGATTCGTGGAAGTCCATTTATGATTCCGTTTCTTCCATTGCCCACCCCCGTACTCCTTCACTGGCTATGCTTTTTGCCCCCAACAAGGGGATACGCCTGGGTTGCTACTATGACAAATACCATTTCCTTAAGGCTTACCAGGTATGGCTGGTAGCTATTTCGCTTCTGCCGGAAGCTCTTTACAATATCATGGAGTCCGAAGCAGATGACTGGTGGCAAACCTATTCCCCGCTGTATGCAACCACATTGCCGGAAATCGAACGGGTCAAGGAGCAGCTGGATTCCCGCGATACTTAACCCCGGATAAAATAAAAAAGCCGCAGTAAAATCTGCGGCTTTTTTATTTCTGAATGAGAGCTTAACGCTTGGTGTACTGAGGCGCCTTACGAGCCCGTTTCAAGCCTGGCTTCTTACGTTCCTTGATTCTTGGATCCCTCGTAAGCAGCCCGCCTTCTCTCAGTTCGTGATGAAATTTTTCATCAATCTCAGCAAGAGCCCGGGCAATGCCATGGCGGATGGCTTCACACTGGCCGGTAATGCCACCGCCGTTTACCTTTACCACTGCATCGTATTTTCCCATGGTGCCGGTAATTTCAAAGGGCTTTAGAATTGTCTGGCGGTAAAGCACCCGGTTAAACCTTTCCTCAAAAGGCTGCCCATCGACCAGAATGGCTCCATTGCCCTTGAAAAGCTTAACCTGGGCTACGGCGGTTTTGCGCCTGCCGGTTCCGTGTAAATACTCTTTTTGTTTTTCTATCATTTATTCCCTCTCACGGTTTAAACCTGATCTTCACCGGAGGCAGCTACCTGCCCGCCGTGCGGGTGCTCGGCTCCGGGATAAATCCTTAATTTACTCATCATGGCCTTGCCCAGTTTATTCTGCGGCAGCATGCCTTTCACTGCATGTTCGATGGCCTTTCCCGGCTTGGTAGCCATAACCTTTTCAAGGTTCTCTGCCTTGAACCCTCCCGGGTACCCGGAATGCCGGTAATAAAATTTATCGTGCAATTTATTGCCGGTAACCTTAACCTTGCCGGCGTTGATTACAATTACGTTATCACCGACATCCAGGTGCCGGGCGAATTTGACCTTGCCCTTGCCCATGAGCAGGCAGGCAACTTCGGTTGCCAGGTCGCCCAGCACGCGCCCTTCGGCATCGATTATGTGCCAGCCACGCTCGATATCTGCCGCTTTTACTGAATAAGTTTTCATTCCAGACTCTCTTCCTTTAATTCCCTTGCATAGTTTACCCGGTATAATACCAACCCCATGGCCGGGGCGGTGGGTTGAGCCAGCCCCGGTTCAGCAGCATCCATTATACCTTTAAATTCTTCTTCCGTCATCCGCCCCCGTCCCACTTTTATCAGCAGGCCGACCGTGTTTCGTACCTGGTGAGGCAAAAATGCATTTGCCACGATGATAAAAACGATCCGGTCATCCTGACGGCTGACCTCAGCCGTGCCTACCCTTCTTATCGTCGAACCCATTGGCCCCATCGGGGTGGCAAACGAGGCAAAATCATGTTTGCCAATCAGATGCCGGCAGGCACAATCCATTCTTTCTGTGTCCAGTTCGCCCGCAACCCGCAGGCTGGTAGCCTGATACAGGGGCGAACGGCTTGCCCGGTTCAGGATATGATACCGGTACTGCCGGCTTACCGCCCTGCGCCTTACATCAAATCCCGGGCTAATGCGATAAGCTTCTCTGACAGCGATATCGGCTGGCAGATAATGATTCAAGCCGCTTATGTAATCCCGGGCCTTAAGCTCGGAACCGGTGCTGAAAGAAACCACCTGTCCCAGGGCGTGGACTCCGCTGTCCGTCCGGCTTGAGCCGTATACACGGCAGAACCGGCCGCTTAACTTCTCCAAAGCTGTTTCCAGCTCTGCCTGTATAGTCGGTACGTTGCTTTGCCATTGAAAACCGGCATACCCGGTGCCATCGTACTCAACCACCAGCACAAACTGCTTGTCTGCCGGACAGGTCAACCTCTCAGGGATTAAATCCATAAGTAAACTATTGTTGCCCGTTACGCTCCGGGCTATGTAAAAGAACGCTTATTATTGAACCAGTTCTATCCTGGCCATGGGTGCACCGTCCCCCAGCCGCATACCCATTTTGGTTATGCGAGTATAGCCTCCGGGACGCTGGGCATACTGCTTGGCCAGATCGGAAAACAGCTTGTCAACCACTTTATCGTCATAAATATAAGCCAGAGCGCGCCGGCGCGAGGCCAGCGTGCCGTTTTTGCCCATAGTTATAATGCGTTCAGCAATCGGACGCACTTCCTTTGCTTTGGCCAGCGTGGTATCCACTTTGCCGTAATCCAGCAAATCGGTTACCAGTTTTCTGAAAAGCGCTTTGCGCTGTCCGGTGTCCCGGCCGAATTTCCTGCCATCTACTTTGTGTCTCATATAACTGTCACCTTACGAAGTAATAACTATTGATCAGTGTCTGCCTGTTCCTCTTCTAACTCGGCCTTTTCCGCCTCACCTTCAACTTCGCCGGTAAAGGGTTCACCGGCATTTTTCCTGAGACCGCTGCCGGCGCCGAGTACCAAGCCCATCTCTTTGAGCTTCTCTTCTACCTCATGCCGGGATTTTGAGCCGAAATTCCTCAGCGAAGCGACCTCGTCTTCACTCATCGTGATGAGTTCGCCCACCGTGTTAATATCTCCCCTTTTAAGGCAGTTCAAAGCGCGGACGGAAAAATCGAGTTGTTCTATCGGCATATTATAAATATCCGGTGGAATAGTGGCCCGGAATGCGCGTATCTCCTGTTCGACAAGCGAAGTGGCTCCATATTCGACGAACGGCTCCAGCTGACTTTTCAGTATGTCAGCCGACATACTCACAGCCGCAGCCGGAGACAGGGTTCCATCGGTCCATACCTCGAGATGCAGCCTTTCCTGGCTTGTCTCCCGCCCTACATGCATGGGTTCGGTAGTAAAATTGGCTTTCCTGACCGGACTGAATACGGCATCTACGGGTATGCTTCCTACCGGCAGCTCATCCTGGGTTTGACCAGCTGTATAGCCAATACCAAGGTCGACCGTTAACTCGATATACAGCTTGCCTTCGGCGGAATCGATGGTTGCCAGGCACAAATCCGGATTCACAATTTCAAAATCAATGTTCTTTTCAATATCGGAAGCCAGAACCCTGCCTTCACCCTGCTTGGAAAGTATAAGCTTGCCCGGCTGGCCGGACACCGGCCTCAGCCGCAGTTCCTTGATATTTAACAGCAGCTCCAGCACATCTTCCTTTACGAACGGGATGGGAGAAAATTCATGGTGTATCCCGTCTATCCAGACCTGGGTAACAGCCGCACCCGGCAAATAGCGTAACATGATACGCCTGAGCGAGTTGCCCATAGTTACGCCAAACCCTTTTTCAAGCGGTTCGGCAATAAAGTGCCCGTAATTCGGGTCTTCTTCAACACATTCTATTTTAGGTACTACCAGACTAGCCAACCGCAAACCTCCTTATACCAGCTAACGGGAGTAATATTCAACTACAGCCGCCGTATCATAACGGATGCCAACATCTTCCGGAGTTGGCAAAGCTACCACTTTCCCTTCCATTTTGGCCTTGTCAACGCTAAGCCATTGAGGTATGGTCTTGCTGCCGATACTCTCCGAAATCAGCTTGTAATAATTCGTCTTCTGGCTGCCTTCCCGCCAGCTTATCGTATCCCCTTCATGTATAAGACACGAAGGGATATCGGTTTTCTTGCCGTTAAGCACAATGTGGCCATGCATTACTAATTGCCTGGCCTGTGATAAGGAATCGGCAAATCCAAGGCGAAGCACAGCATTGTCAAGCCTTCTTTCCAAAAGCACAATCAGGTTATCACCGGTTACTCCCGGCTGCCGGTTGGCCTCAGCAAAGAAACGGCGAAGCTGCTTTTCCATCAGGCCATAACTGAAACGTACTTTCTGTTTCTCCCGGAGCTGAACCCCGCGATCAGACAGGCGCCGCCTTCGGCCGAGCTGCGGACCTGGCGGCTTGGGCCTCTTGTCGAAAATGCACCGGGTAATGCATTTGTCACCTTTTAACATCAGTTTTTCACCACTGCGCCGGCAAAGACGACAGCGGGCTTCGGTATATCTCGCCATTAGACCCTCCTCCTTTTGCGCGGCCGGCAGCCGTTATGAGGAATCGGAGTCACGTCGCGAATACTGGCTACATTCAATCCTGTACTCTGCAGGGAACGAATGGCCGCTTCACGCCCGCTGCCCGGCCCTTTTACGTAAACATGTATCTCCCTCAAGCCGTGCTCGATGCCCTTTTTGGCGGCATTGGCTGCTGCCAGCTGAGCGGCATAGGGCGTGCTTTTGCGCGAGCCCTTAAAGCCTGCCGTACCAGCGCTGGCTGAGGCGATTACATTGCCCTGAGGGTCGGTCAGGGTGATGATGGTGTTATTGAAAGTCGCCTGAATATAAGCCCGCCCCTGGGGTATATTCTTACGCTCTTTCTTGCGAACACGAGTACGTTTTTTAACCATATTCTCTCCTAGTTAACCTTTACTTCTTAGCCATACCGCGCTTCTGGCCTCTACCGGCGACGGTCTTGCGTTCGCCGCGCCTGGTGCGCGCATTGGTGCGGGTTCTTTGACCACGTGCGGGCAAATTCCTCCGGTGCCGCATACCGCGGTAACTACCAATATCCATTAACCTTTTTATGTTGAGAGTGTTTTCCTTGCGCAAATCACCCTCGACTTTAAAGCCTTTGGCAATTACTTCCCTCAGGCGGTTAACTTCATCTTCAGTGAGACTGCTCACCACCTTGGTCGGTTCAATGCCGACATCGTCCAGTATTTTCAAGCTGGTAGTCCGGCCCAATCCATAAATATATTGCAGTGCCACCCAGACCTGTTTCGTTTTCGGGATATCAACTCCGGCAATACGTGCCATTAAAGCCTCCTATTAAACTAACCTTGACGCTGCTTGTGCTTGGGGTTGGTACATATGACACGTACGACCCCGTGCCGTCTTATTACTTTGCACTTATCGCAGACTTTTTTTACAGATGCCTTGACCTTCATTGCACTCTTCCCAATTAACTTATTTTAAACGATATGTAATTCTACCACGGGTAAGGTCATAAGGCGAAAGCTCCACCAGGACCTTGTCGCCGGGTAATATCCGGATGTAATGCACCCTGAGCTTACCGGAAATGTGGGCTAATACCACATGCCCGTTGGCCAGTTCCACCCTGAAAGTGGCATTAGCCAGAGCTTCCTGAACTACACCCTCTACTTCTATTGCTTCTTTTTTTGCCATTTTTGTTAAACTGCCGTCAATATTTCAGCTTCGCCATCGGTTATGGCGATGGTATGCTCAAAATGAGCTGCCAGGCTGCCATCAGCAGTATAAACCACCCAATGGTCGTTGCCAAGCCGTGTACGCCAGCCTCCAGCCGTGACCATCGGCTCCAGAGCCAGGGTCATGCCTCTTTTTAAAAGTTGCCCGGTGCCCGCCTGACCGAAGTTGGGCACCTGCGGATCCTCATGCATATCCCGGCCAATGCCATGGCCGGTATATTCCCTCACCACCGAGTACCCTCTGCTTTCCACATACTGCTGTATTTCAGCCGAAATATCGCCGATTTTACAGCCCCGGCGAGCAGCGCTTATCCCGGCAGCCAAAGAATCTCTGGTGACCCGGATAAGATCGTCTGCGGCCGGTGTCACATCGCCGACGGCAACCGTAACCGCCGTATCTCCCTGAAAACCATCGATTTCCAGGCCAAAATCAAGCGATACGATATCGCCTTCCTTGATAACCCTCTCTCCGGGTATTCCATGTACTATTTCATTATTAATTGATACACATACGCAAGCCGGGAAGCCCTGATACCCCTTGAAGGTAGGCTTGCCTCCCTGATTGGCGGCTTCCTCGCTGGCTATTCGGTCAAGTTCACGGGTTTTAATCCCCGCTTTTACGCTTTTTGCCAGTATATCGAGCACCCTGCCGGTGGCTTTACCGGCACGGCGCATTAACTCCAGTTCACGGCTGGACTTAATTATTATCGCCACCATCATACCCCAGCGCCCTGATTATGCGTCCGGCCACTTCTTCAACGCCACCCTCGCCTTCGACCTCTACCAGCTTATTCTGTTGCCGGTAATAATCAATCAGGGGCTCGGTCTCGGCAAAGTAAACCTGAAGCCGCCTTGTCACCGTTTCCGGATTGTCATCGGGCCGCTGATAAAGCCCCCCGCCGCAGGCAGGGCACTGTCGCACTGCCTCAGCCTCGCGCCCATCAACCGAATACGGAGCCTGGCATTCGCGACATAGCCAGCGGCTGGATAAACGTCGAACCAGTTCCGGCTGGCTGACCTGGATATTTACTACCCAGTCGATAGATTTATTCTGCTGTTCAAGAGCCTCATCCAGTGCGACTGCCTGATTATAATTTCGCGGGAAGCCATCCAGAACCACACCCTCACCACCAGCCTGACTCAACAACCGCTCAAGGATGACTTTAATAGTTATGTTATCCGGAACAAGTATACCCTGTTCCATAAATGCCTTTACTTCGGCTCCCAGCCGGTCGCCCTGCTTCACTGCCTGCCGAAACAGATCGCCTGGGGCGACATGTTCAAGTCCTAATTCTTCAGCCACACGTTCTGCCTGGGTTCCTTTGCCTGCCCCCGGAGGGCCCATAAATACTATGTACATGCTTAACCGGATCCCTGTCCTATTTGATAAAACCTTCATACCGCCGCATTGCCAGCTGGGCTTCAAGTTGCTTCATGGTATCAAGAACTACACCGACCACGATGAGCATACCGAAGCTGGAAAGCTGCAATACCTGTACGTTGGTAATTTGCTGGGCAATCACAGGAATAACGGCAATGAAGGCCAGGAACAGTGCGCCGGCCCAGGTTATACGGTTTATCACGCCATTTAAATACTTCTCGGTTTGTTTGCCCGGCCTCACGCCGGGAATGAACCCCCCCTGCCTTTGCAGTGTGCCGGGTAAATCCTGCTGCTGAAATATAACCATTGTGTAGAAGAAAGCAAAAAAGACCACCAGCAGGAAATTCAATCCCCAGTATATCAAACCTTCAGGCATGGCGGCATTGGCGCTGAACAAGTTTACGATATGGTTAGCCAGATTGGGGTCTTCCCCGGCCGGGTTGGCAAAATAACTGGCTATAATCCCGGGAAACATTACAAAAGCCATGGCAAATATAAGCGGAATCATGCCGGCGGTGTTTACCCTTAGTGGAATGTAGGTGGAGCCGGACTGGCGGTACATACGGCCGCCCTTGATGACGCTCTTGGCATATTGAACCGGAATGCGCCGGTGGGCTTCAGTGAAAATAACAATCAGAACGGTGGTAGCCAGAGCGATTATTATAAACGCAGCCAGGCCGATCACCTGCCCCTGTTCTCCAGCCATAAGGCCCCGGCCCACCATATCCGGAATACCGGAAATGATGCCGGCAAATATTATAATAGAGATTCCATTGCCGATGCCATACTGGGTAATCTGTTCGCCAAGCCAGACCAGAAACAGGGTGCCGGCGACCATGGCTATAATTATTGAAACAGTTGTAAGGGCATCGGTAGAGGCTACAGCGCCATTACTCTGCAAAAGCATAAGCTGGCCATAACCGGCAAATGCAGCCAGCGGTACTGTCAGCCAGTGAGTATAAAGATTTATTTTATTACGGCCGGCTTCCCCTTCCTTGGCAAGAGCCTGAAGCCTGGGTATTACCGGCGTCATCAACTGCATTACGATAGTGGAAGTAATATACGGATACACACCCATTGCGGCTACGGAGAAGTTGCGCATGGCCCCACCACTGAAAAGGTCGAACATGCCCAGCAAAGCATTGGATTGGAAAAACTCCGCCAGCACCGCCGAATCCACTCCCGGAATGGGAACATGGGCAATAAGGCGGAACACCAGTAGAGCCCCGAATACAACCAGTAGCCGCCGGCGTAAATCCGGCAGGCTGAAAGCATCAATCATGGCCTGTAATAAGCGCGGCCTAGATTGCACTTGAGCCAAAAGGTACCTCCTCTATCCTGCCGCCGGCAGCTTCAACTTTTACCCTGGCAGATTCAGAATATTTATTAACACTGATTATCAAAGGCTTATCGATATCACCGCTTCCCAGCACTTTTACCGGCTTTGCCAGTGTTTTAACCAGACTTGACTGATGCAGCAACTCAACAGTAACCTCAGTATTCGGTTCGAATATGTTCAGGGCTTCAATGTTTACCAGGCTGTATTCAGTCTTGAAAATATTGGTGAAGCCCCTTTTACGCGGCAGCCGCTTGATGATGGGCAGCTGTCCACCTTCAAAACCGGGTCTTATATTACAACCGGCTCTGGCTTTCTGACCTTTAAGGCCTCGACATGAATAAGTGCCGTGGCCGCTGGCATTTCCGCGGCCGACACGCTTCCTGCCCTTTTTCGAGCCTGGAGCCGGCGCTAATTCGTATGCCTTCACTAGCTCGCCTCCTCTATGCTTACCAGATGTCTCACCTTTATAATCATTCCCCTCAGCGACTCGGAATCTTCTTTGACCACGCTCTGGTGTAATTTTCTTAAACCCATTGATTTCAATGTCGAACGCTGGTCTTCCGGATATCCGATAGGGCTTTTGGAGCATGTAATACGCAACTTAGCCATTAACAACTGCCTCCGTTTCTACCGGTAAACCTTTGCGGCGGGCAATTTCACGCTGCGGATCCTTGAGTTGCGTCAGGGCATATACGGTTGCCTTGGCGACGTTAATCGGGTTTGAACTGCCCAGAGACTTGGAAAGTACATCCTTGACCCCGGCAGCTTCCACAACGGCTCTGACAGCCCCGCCCGCGATTATTCCGGTACCCGGTGAAGCCGGTTTTAAAAATACCACGCTGGCGCCAAGTTTAACTGTCGCCTGGCTGGGAATAGTCGTCCCTTTTAACTCAACCTTCACGATATTTTTCCTGGCGTAAGCTCCGGCCTTGGCAATAGCTGCCGGAACTTCGTTGGACTTGGCCAGCCCGATACCAACATGCCCGGCCCCGTCTCCAACCACAACCAGCGCGTTAAAGCGCATGCGCTTACCGCCTTTTACCACCTTGGATACCCGGTTCAGAGCTATAAGTTTTTCATTTAAAACCAGCTCGTCGGGGTTAATTCTGATTACTCGTGCTTCCTTCTTACTCACTCCACGCTCCCTTAGAACTTAAGTCCCGCTTTGCGGGCGGCTTCTGCCAGGGCTTTAACCCTGCCATGGTACCGGTACCCTCCCCGGTCGAACACGGCTTCGCTGATACCCTTGTCCCGGGCTTTCAGCGCTATGAGTTCACCTATGATTTCAGCATGAGAGGTCTTTGCTTTGCCTTCCAGCCTGGTTTTTACAGACGGGTCAAGGGTAGAAGCAGCCACCAGGGTATGGCCGGCTGTATCGTCAATCAGCTGAACATAAATATGGTTAAGGCTGCGAAACACCGCCAGCCTGGGCCGTAACAGGCTTCCTTTTACCTTTTTGCGTACTCTGGTATGCCGGATGATCCTGGCAGCTCGAGCATTAATACTTGCCATTATTTTTTACCCCCTACAGCCTTGCCGGCTTTTCCTGGTTTTATGCGCACTTTTTCACCGGCATAACGTACGCCTTTACCTTTGTAAGCATCCGGGGGGCGCGATTTCTTAATTTCGGCAGCAACTTTGCCAACTTTCTCCTTGTCAATTCCGCTGACTTTGACCTTGTTGGCAGCTTCAACGATAAAGGAAATGCCACCTTCGGGTTCAAATTCAACAGGATGGGAAAAACCAAGTTTTAAAACCAGTTTTTCACCGGTCTTTTCTGCCCGGTAGCCGACACCGACAATCTCGAGGTTTTTTTCGAAACCACGGCTCACACCTTCCACCATGTTGGCAATCAGCGCGCGGGTCAAACCGTGCTGAGCACGGTGCTCGCGGTTATCGCTCGGCCGGTTAACCTTGATGGTACCGTCTTCAAGCGTGATTTCCATCTCAGGATTAACCCTGCGCGAAAGCTCTCCCCTGGGACCTTTCACCAAAACCAAGCTGTCTTTAACTTCAACCGTTACCCCTTGCGGTACGGTTATTGGCATTCTTCCGATTCTCGACATTACTTAAGACCTCAGTTTATACTACCAGATATATCCTAATAACTCTCCGCCTATTCTGGCGCGGTAGGCCTGCCGGCCGGTCATAACCCCTTTCGAGGTAGAAATAATCGCAATCCCGGCTCCGCCGTAAACCCGCGGTATCTCAGTTGAAGGCACGTACACCCTCAGGCCGGGCTTGCTAACCCTTTTCAGGCCATTGATAAACGGACGCCTGACTTCATCATAGCGTAAAGAAACATTGATGCGGCGCTGGGTTTTTTCGCCTTCCATCTGATAACCGGCAATAAAACCTTCATCTTTAAGAATCCTGGCTATAGACTCTTTCATTTTCGAAGCCGGTATGGCCACGGTCTCATGTTGCGCCATAACCGCATTGCGAATGCGGGTAAGCATATCACTAATTGGATCAGATATTGTCATGCATTTACTCCCTGCTACCAGCTTGCCTTAGTAACCCCGGGGACCAATCCCCTGGAAGCCATTTCCCTGAAGCATATACGGCAAAGGCCGAAGTCCCGGATATATCCTCTCGGCCGCCCGCATTTCATGCAGCGATAATAACCCCGGCTTTTATACTTGGGCTGCCGCTGGGCTTTGATAATCATTGATTTTTTGGCCATTTTTTCTCCTTAACTCCGGCTAAAGGGCATACCCAGAAGTTCCAGAAGTCGTCTGCCTTCGGCATCTGTTCGTGCGGTAGTGACTACGGTTACTTCAAGGCCTCTTAATTTGTCTATTTTATCGAAATCGATTTCAGGAAACATTACCTGTTCTTTAAAACCCAGCGTATAGTTGCCGGCCCCGTCGAACGCGTCCGGATTGACTCCATGAAAGTCGCGAATCCTGGGCAGTACCACATTAATTAGCTTGTCCAGGAATTCGTGCATGCGGCGGCCGCGGAGGGTTACCTTCAAGCCCACGGGCATGCCTTCCCTCAGCTTAAAAGCTGAAATGGAGCGTTTGGATCTGGTGATTACCGGATGCTGGCCGCTGATGGCTGCCAGATCGGCCTGGGCGGCTTCTAGAGCCTTGGCGTTTTGAACAGCTTCACCGATACCTATATTCAGAACCACCTTAACCAGGCGGGGTATTTCCATCACATTGCGGTAGCCAAATTCATTCATCAGCTCCGGCGCTGCTTCTTTAGCGTATCGCTCCTTTAAAGCCAACATTTAATCCACAACCTCTTTGCATGATTTACAGAAACGTACCTTCTTACCGTCTTCAAGGGTGCGGTACCCCAGACGCGCCGGTTTATGGCATTTATCGCAAAGATACATCACGTTGGAAATATCCAGCGGTGCTTCCCGCTCGATAATACCTGCCTGCCGGGCCTGTTTGGTAGGCCGTGCGTTCTTCTTGATAAGATTTACACCATCTACCAGCAGCGCTTCATCTGCACTAAGCACCTGGCGCACTTTTCCTTTTTTGCCTTTGTCCTTGCCGGCTATTACCAGCACAGTGTCATTCTTTTTAATCTTCATCGTACTACCTAAATTACCTCCGGGGCCAGTGAAAGAATCTTGGTGTAATCCTTCTCACGCAGTTCACGGGCAACCGGGCCGAATATGCGGGTCCCTTTCGGATTATTTTTATCGGTAAGAATTACGGCCGCATTTTCGTCGAAACGGATATATGAGCCATCATAACGCCGATAAGGCTCGGTAACGCGCACCACAACGGCGCGAACTACTTCTCCCTTTTTCACCGATGAATCCGGGGTAGCCTTTTTAACCGAAGCAACTATTATATCACCTACGCGGGCGCAGCGCTTGCCGGATCCACCCGGTACGTTAATACACATAATCTGCCGGGCACCGGTATTGTCTGCGACTTTAAGACGTGTCTGCGGCTGTATCATCTATTTTGCCTCTTCCGTGTCGGAAACAAGTTCCTCTTCTTTTAACTCGGCGACTTCTTTACGGGTGATAATCTCCAGAATGCGCCAGCGTTTTTCCTTGGATAAAGGCCGGGTTTCGACGATTTTTACTTTATCGCCCGGCAGGCACTCGTTCTGCTCGTCATGTACCTTGTATTTCATTACCCGCCGGTAAGTCTTGCGATAGAGCCGGTGCCGCTTTAAGACCTCAACGCCCACGATCGCCGTCTTATCCATTTTTCGGCTGATAACAAAACCTATTCTCGTTTTGCGGTTGGTTTCCATATTCCTACTCTATACCCAGCTCTCTCTGTCGTTTTACCGTTCTGAGCCGGGCTATCTCCTTTTTAATCTTGCTGATATCTTTCGGGCTCTTGAGCTGGCGGGTGGCAGCCTTAAATCGCATGTCGAGCAATTCCCTCTGTGCCTCATCAAGCCTTTTCAGCAGCTCTGCATCGGTTAGTTCTTTGGGTTTAATTGCCACCGGTAACCGCCTCCTTCTCTTCTTCGCTCATCTCCTGGGAGCGCCATATAAACTGGGTTTGGAGCGGCAGTTTATGACTGGCCAGACGCATAGCTTCCTTGGCCTGATCGAACGTAACACCGCTCAGTTCGAATAAGATGCGGCCTCTTTTCACCACCGCTACCCAGTGATCCATGGGACCTTTACCGGAGCCCATTCTGGTTTCAGCAGGCTTCTTGGTTACCGGATGGTCCGGAAATATACGAATCCAGATTTTACCACCGCGGCGAACATAGTGGACGATAGCCCGCCTGGCCGATTCAATCTGCCTGGAAGTTATCCAGGCGGAACTGGTTGCCTGAAGTGCAAAATCGCCAAACTCTATATTGGCGCCGGCCTGGGCCATACCCCGGCGGTGCCCCTTATGAGATTTGCGGTATTTAACTCTCTTGGGTTGAAGCATCGTGCTCTTCCTCTACTACTTTAGCCTTTCTTTTCCGGGTTGGCGCCTTATCAGCTGTGGCCGCAGGTTCAACCACTGTATCGGTTTTAATTTCTCCGGTACTCTTTTTCGTCCGGACGGCTTTTTTAACCGGAGTTGCCTTCTCGCTGGATTTACCTTCAGCTTCAGCTTCCTTGGCGGCCGCTTTACTTGCACTGGGTTTTTTGGCCTTTTTGACGGTTTCTTTTCCTTCAGCAGGCGTCTCTTCCGCGACCGGTTCAACCTTAGCCTTGCGAGTAGTCTTTTTAACGGGTTCAGGTGCTGCTTCGATTGCAGGAGTTACGTCGGCCTTTTTTGCCGCTGCAGGCACAGCTTCGGTAACCGTTTCAACAACGGCCGGTGCCGGCGCAGCAATTTCGACCGCAGCGGCTTCCGCTTCCTGTTCGGGAAGAATATCTCCACGGTATAACCACACCTTAATGCCAATGCGGCCCATAACGGTATGGGCTTCGGTAAAACCATAATCTACATCAGCCCGAATGGTATGCAACGGCACTCTGCCCTGGTGCATAACCTGGCTGCGTGCAATTTCAACACCGCCCAGCCTGCCCGCCAGATTGATTTTAATACCCTGGGCGCCAGCCTGCATACTGCGGAACAAAGCCTGTTTCATGGCTCGGCGATAGGCGACACGGCGCTCGATTTGTTCGGCCAGGGACCTGGCTACCAGGTAAGCGTCCATTTCCGGCTGGCGGATTTCCTGTACATTAAGCTGCAGTTTTTTCCCGATCAGCTCTTCGAGGTTGCGGCGGGTTTCATCCACCCGCTGGCCTCCCCTCCCAATGACAATACCCGGTCTGGCAGTATGTATAGTTACTATAATTTTGTTAGCAGGTCTTTCTATCTCGATAAGAGAGACTCCGGCATCGCCATAACGCGCAGTTATAGCTTTGCGCAGCTTCATGTCTTCCTGCAGATATTCAACATAATGCTTATCCGTATACCATTTGGATTGCCAGTCCCGGACAATCCCAAGCCTGAACCCGATTGGGTGAACTTT
>JAFGLQ010000009.1 GCA_016928015.1 Dehalococcoidaceae bacterium | reverse complement strand
GGGTCCTTTTTAATGGAATCGATTACTTTTTCGGTTATGATGCCGGTAAACAGGATATCGAAGCCGGCCTTACGAATGATTTTGTACGGCTGCATCAGGCGTTTGTTGTATTTCTTTATGTAAAGGTTGGCGTTGACGATGGGGAAAGTGGCCACCTTTTCCAGGAAGAGCAGATGGGGCAGGCCGTAGTCGAACTCGTGGTTGCCCAGCGCCACGACATCCGGTGACAGGTAGTTCATGATTTCCATAGTGGAAACGCCCTTGTATTCGGCATCGATAAGCGAACCCTGCACCATGTCCCCTGCGATGACATACAACACGTTTTCTTCTTCGCTTCGAACCTTGTTAATATAGCCGGAAAGAAGCGCCAGTCCGCCGATCATTTTTTCCTCACCTGCTCTGAGTTCCGCCAGGAAATCCCCATGCATATCGTTGGAATGAAGAACGGTAAACTTTTTAAGTTTGCTCACTTTTTCACCTGCTTTTTTGTTGTTTTATTGAGTATAACTCGAAATTCAGCTGATTTCACTAGTTTTGAGGTTTTTGTAAATAGTAAGATCAATATTATGCCCAAAATCTGTTGTAAACCTTCGCCGGATGGAATAATATAAATATGCCGCATTGGCAGTATTGTTCTTTAATAGTAACGATTATTGACAATAATATTTAAAAGTTGTATAATTCCCCACTTCTTTTTTAATGGTTAACAATAATGCAAGGAGGCCTTAAATGGTAAACGTCCAGTCCGTCGAACAAAAGCTGTCCCGGTTGCGCATCTGGAACATAGTGGTTGGCATAATCCTGGCGATACAGGCGGTTGCCATGGCTGTTCTTACCAATAATTTTTCCCTGCCGGTTACAGCAACCTTCATGAGCGGGCCTCCCGGCACCATGCCCCAACTGCATCACCTGTTCGATATCCCCACCGGCTGGGGCGTTTTCACCTTTCTGGCAATTTCGGCTGTGGCCTTGTTTATCATCGCGTCGCCACCGGTGTTCGGCTGGTACAAACGCAACCTTCTGCGAAGCCGCAACTACGGCAGGTGGATTGAATACTTCTTCAGTTCTTCAATAATGATTGTGCTGATCAGCCAGATTACCGGCATCAGCGATATTGCCGCCCTGATGACTATTTTCGGCATCAATGCCAGCATGATTCTTTTCGGAGCACTCCAGGAAAAATACGAGAAACCGGGCAAGCCCAACCTGCTCAGCTTCTGGTTCGGCAGTTTTGCCGGCATAATACCATGGCTTGCTATCGTTATTTACGTGTGGGCCCCCGGGCTTACCGTTTCACCTCCCGGATTCGTTTACGGCATAATTATTTCGCTGTTTATTTTCTTCAATTGCTTTGCCGTTAACATGCTGCTGCAGTATAAGCAAATCGGCCCATGGAAAGACTACCTGTTCGGTGAAAAGGTTTACATCATCTTGAGTCTTACCGCCAAGGCGCTGCTTGCCTGGCAGGTGTTCGTTCCGGTGCTGATGGGTTAACGGCGCTTCTACCATAAGAGGGCGGCGGCGGGTTCCAGGGCACGGGCAGAGAGCGCGATGGCGTCATTTTTGCATACCGAGCGGCAAATGCCGCAGCCAAAGCATTTCCCCGGGTCGATAACTGCCCTGTTGAGGGCAATCGAGTATGATATGGCTCCGAACTGGCAGACGCGCATGCACTGGCGGCAGCCGCTGCAAAGGTCATTATCAACGCGGGCAATGTATTCGGAGCGAAACATTACCGGAAAGTCGTGGGTGACGGTGGCGCGCATTGCCATGCAGTCCGCCCGGTCGCAGTTGCACAACCCCCCGATGAAAGGGGTTATGAAAGTCCATATCGAATGGCACAAACCCTTCGTTTCCAGTTCCCGGATACTGCTGAGAGCTTCCTGTGTGCCGAGCACCTCCAATCCCCCGGTTTCCGGACCGTTCAAATAGCTTGCATCGATTTCACGCACTAACTGCAACATCCGGGAATCGGTTGCGGGCGCAAGGCTGATGCCGTAGCAGTAGCGCTGTTCGGTGCCGGTGGTTGCCTGCCGGCATATACAGGGCAGGCGGATTATAGAACTGGCGAAGGTGAAAATTTCTTCGATATCTTCTATCGGCAGTACCTGGCCGTAGTGTGTTTTCTTCTGGCGGTTCACCATAACTGGAGTCACAGCAGCCCTGACAAAAGCGGGCGCTTTTTTGAAGGTTTTAAGTTTAGCTTCGGATGAGTTCAGGTGCTCCGGGTGGGTAAAGAAATTCCGGATATAACTTCGCCGGCCCAGGTCGCTGAGCAGGTCTTCGGCATACAGTTGAGAATTCAGATACCATTTCTTGCCTTCACCGTGTTTATGGCAGAATTCGCACATGTCGGATTCCTCCTTACCGGTTCATGAATCATGCCGGGTGCTGTATTATAAGTAGCAATTTGGTCAAAGTAAATAGCAGAAAGGTTCAATTCTGATGGTTTCCCGGCTATAATAAACATCCGGCTAGGAGAAAAGGCTTGTCATGGTTTCGATCTGAATATCTGGCTTTGAAACACTATATACAGGACCGGCTGAAGCGGATGGCCGGGTGGTATAACCGTTCACTGGCGCCGGTGCCGTTCGTCCAGCTGGTTTTCGGCGTAGCCAAGGGGCTGGGGGATCACCTGGCCGCTGATATGGCTGCTTCAATTGCCTATTACGCCATTCTTTCCATATTTCCCCTGCTGTTGGGCATCATCGCCATACTGGGCCTGATCTTGCCCCGTGAGACGGTACAGGAGGAGATATTTACTTTTTTTGCCAGGTACCTGCCGGAGTCCACCAGTTTCATAGAAAACAACATACGCAAGATTATTTCCGCCCGCGGAGCACTGGGTGCGGTGAGCGTTGCCGGGTTGATATGGACCGGCAGTATGATATTCGGCGCCATCAACCGCGTTATCAACAAGGTCTGGGACATAAGCCAGTTCGATCCGGTGTGGTTCAGGAAACCGAGAGATATCGGCATGGCGCTGGGCATGGGGCTTCTGTTTCTCGTGTCCATACTCGGCAGTATTTTCCTTTCTTCACTGCCGGTAAGCCAGTACCCTTTGCCGGACGGGTTGATAGAATTTTTCAACCAGGCTGCGGTTTTCCTGCTGGCCTTCGGGGCGTTTTTTACCCTTTTCAAGCTGATGCCGGCTACCCGGACATACTGGCGCTACATGCTGCCGGGTTCCCTGTTGAGTACCGTACTGTTTGTGCTCAGTATGAACCTGTTTGTATATTTTGTGAATAATCTGGCTGATTGGGAACTGGTATACGGTACCATCGGTTCGGTTATCGCCTTCCTGATACTGGTATACCTTTCCGCATTTATCATGATAATCGGCGCCGAGGTAAGCGCTGAATATTCCAGAATGCGGCAGGGAATCGTGCGGGATGCCAGAATCCACCTGCCATGGGTCCGTAAGTCTCGGCGGAAGCTGGCTTAAGCAAAGACCGGCAGAAAATGACTGAAAACATTAATCGATGATAAACCTCTTTAAGCTACCGGAGGCTCTGAAAAAAACTTCAGTCTTAGTGCTGGTTCTGGCTAATATGGTTCCAGTATACGGTGTAATATTCTCAGGTTGGCAGGTATTTCCTGTCATGTTTCTTTTCTGGGTTGAGAACGTGATAATAGGCTTTTTTAATATTTTAAAAATGATGCTGGCGCCGCCGGATAAAAGCGGCAAGTGGGGAACCAAGCTTAGCCTTATACCTTTTTTCTGTTTGCACTACGGTATATTTACCCTGGTGCATGGAGTAATGGTGGTTGCCATATTCAGCGGTATATTTGCCGAAAATGACCTGTTTGCGGGTATTGCCAGCAGTTTTGAAAGCGTCTTCAATGCTGCGTTTGGATGGGCGGTAGCCGCGGTTTTTTCGAGCCACGCAATATCTTTTGGTTTAAATTACATAGCCGGTGGCGAATATAAAACTACTAACCTGAGCCGGTTGATGGCTGAACCATATGGACGGGTTATTGTTCTGCATATTACCCTTCTCTTTGGAGGTTTTATCGTTATGGCGATGGACTCGCCGGTGATCGGCCTGGTGTTGTTTATACTTTTAAAAATTATCATAGACATCAGAAGTCATATACATCAGCACAGGGGGCTAAGTGCCTGGTGAGAAAATGTGGGGTAAAACCGCGCGGGTTTTTCAAGGTTGGGGTCAGTAATAAAAATGTAAATATCGGCAAATAGAATGGTTAAGGGCAATTTATGGCGAT
>JAFGLQ010000061.1 GCA_016928015.1 Dehalococcoidaceae bacterium | reverse complement strand
CGAAGTGGCGGAACAGGCAGACGCGACAGTCTCAAAAACTGTTGAGAGGCAACTCTCGTGTCGGTTCGATCCCGACCTTCGGCACCATCATAATGCTGGCGCGGTTACGATGCCGAGTTGTGTAAGGGTAGCACAGTGGACTTTGAATCCTCTAGTCCTGGTTCGAATCCAGGCTCGGCAGTAATACAAATTCCGCCGTCTTTTTTCAGGAGTATAATCACAAATGTCAGAGACAATCAGATGCAAACCCATCGGCACGGTTCATTCCGGTTTTACGGAAATCGCCTCAACACCCGTCCAGGGAGCCTTCGCTCCCCAGGCAACCGGTGAAATCGAAATACTGCCGGAACTGGCCGGCGGCCTCAAGGACCTGGAAAGCTTTACCCACATAATTGTCCTGTACCATTTCGACCGCAGTTCAGGTTATGAACTGGTTTCCCAGCCCATGCTGCAGGATACGGCCCACGGTATCTTTTCCATGCGCCACTTCAAGCGGCCCAACGCCATCGGCTTTTCCATTCTTAAACTGGAGACAGTGGAAGGCAACACATTGAAGGTAAGCGGCGTAGATATTCTGGACGGTACCCCGGTGATAGACATCAAGCCCTACATCCCCATGTTTGACTCCATTCCCCAGGCTTCCAACGGCTGGGTCAAGGCGCCGCATATGCAGGACATCAAAAACGAAACTTCCAGAAGAGCCAGCGGTTCTGAACTTGACTAAATAAAGCTAAAAGTTGGATAATATCACCCGTGCCCGCTGTTGAACGGGCGTGAGAAATGTTCCCCGATAGCTCAACGGTAGAGCGGGCGGCTGTTAACCGCTAGGTTCAAGGTTCGAATCCTTGTCGGGGAGCCAATTTTTCACCCTTCTTATATTCAATCCCTTTTTTCTGCATTCATATTTGACATGAGGCGGTATTCAGATGGATTAACACGGTTAGCTAAATTGGGCGTGTTCGTAGTATTTGAGGGATGAAAAGAAGAATAATACATGTATTACTGTTCCTCTGTGGAGAGGACTGGGTTAAGAAGTAACCCGCACCCTTTTATTTAAGATCTTTCCAAGTAAGGCAGTATACAAAAAATTTGAATTTTTGTTAAAAAACACGACATATTATAGCCCGTCAGGTATATAATAATACGAGAAAACAGGATTCATCCCCGGAGCACGTATTATGCCTGTGTTTTTAAGTTTACAGTTAATGCTCAGGGGCTTTGCATATTCATTAAGAAAAAACACCTGCTAAAAAGGGGGAGTTTTATCACGTGAAGACCAGATTATTTCAGGCAGCCCTGGCAATTATATTGGTTCTTTCCAGCTTTACGGTAATATCCTGTGGTGGCGGCGCAGATGACCCAATACCTTCGACAACTCCCCAGTTAACAACAAGCCAGCCGTCAAAACCAGCAACCACTACACCTTCAACCCAGAATCCTTCATCGGCAACCATCAGTTCAATGTCACAACAGTACACTGTCAGCCTGCCGGCGAAACTCGATGTTGTTATACCACCGGGCACTCTTAACCAGGGCACGCAGATAAGCGTAAGCGATATACCCGATCTTAAGGCACATGACTTCGGCGGCTTTGTCCCGATGGGGTTGTACGATGTATCTGCCAGCCATCAAGGCCCGTTCAATGGTGAAATCTCACTTGAGTTTACTTATGATCCAGCCTTGCTGGATGCTTCCATGGATGAAGCTGACCAGATTGCCGTAGCTTTCTGGGACGAAGATTATCTGGCCTGGAAGGAAATCGATTTTCAACTTGATGCTGGTTCTTCTAAAGTCACGGTTAAAACGAACCATCTGAGCCTTTGGTCCATTTTCTTTAAAGAAGATAAATACGTAACTTCGACGCTGCCTGGTTTTACAATTTATTTTAACAAAAATGCCAGTGCTCCAGCTATTGGTGCGATTTCTTCAGGTGACCCCATATTCGAGTATGCATCTATCGTACGTACCGGACTGTACGATGCAGCCAAAGCCTACAGTGAGCTAGGCCTGAAACTGCCGGAGCATACTAGAGTATACATCGATGACTGGGGAGCCGAAAAAGAAGCCGAATGGGGATGGTTTTCAAAAAATATTGAAATACCAGTAACCTATATTGACGAACAGGAATTGCACATGGTTGCTGCTCACGAACTGTTTCACGCGGTTCAGAACCAGTACATCAATTTTGCCTCTATGTCATCCAACCGCTGGTTTATGGAAGCCACAGCAGATTATGCTGCCGCTCATATTGCAACTTCTTACGGCTTTAAGGAGCCATTGCCTTACGCCTACCTGAAAACATCTGTCGGCAGCAGCGAGACCTTTCATATGTACCAGTCTGCACATTTTATCAAGTTCCTTGTTGATAACGGTTACAACTTTAAGGAATTATTCGAAGGGGTAATCAACGGCAGCGGTGGAGCATTGGCCAGCCTGAATACATATATAGCTACACAGGGTGGATCACTTTCAGATATCTATAAAAATTTTGTTTACAGTGTTCTTTTTTCAAACACAGTAAAAACTGCGCCGCTGGAAGGCAATATCTACAACTCGGTAGCTGACATTACGCTTGAATTTGACCTTGATACGAGCAAACAGGCCAGTCAAATGATAAATGTTGGTTCCGGTTACGCA
Source organism: Dehalococcoidaceae bacterium (assembly GCA_016928015.1). GTDB lineage: Bacteria > Chloroflexota > Dehalococcoidia > Dehalococcoidales > CSSed11-197 > CSSed11-197. The sequence goes on along the minus strand of JAFGLQ010000061.1, from coordinate 5,056 downwards.
TCTAAGCTGATGGGGGTTAGTATAATTTCCGGTAAGGACTCACCCGCTGCTATCACAATCCAGGCTATCGAGCCAACATCCGGAGTCCAGGTTGAGTATATTTTGATTGATGGGCAGGAAAAAGGACCGGTTTCGGAATCGGGGCCTTTAACCCATGAACCAGTTGAAATTTCTGTCAAACAAGGCCAGTATCTATATTTTGTGGTTACCAACAATGCCAGCGCTAACGGGTACGTGACTATTGTTATCGGCAAAGAGATTGATGGGCAGCTTGTATATTCCAACAGCCGAAATGCCAAAATTTACAACGGTTATTTTGTGGTAGACATTGATTTTGTTCTTACCGCCAACCAGCCGTTTACTATTACCCGCGAAGCTGAAATTGGGGATTCGCTGGTACTTCAGATCGAATTTGCCAGAAGTAAAAACGATGTGTTAATGGATGTGGAAGCCAACGTCTCCGGGCTGGCTTTCAGTGACAGTGCCGGATGGAGCGATGAATTCGAACCGGTGTTCAGGCAGAAGTATTGGTCAATCTCGGGAGGCGACCAGCAAGGTTCTAATGCCACCATTACGATACCTCAGGAAGGCCGCAGTATTGCCATCTTCGGATATGACGTCATAATAGATATTCGAAATATAAAAGATAATACCTATTCCTGGGGTGGCGGAGCATCTGTTATATACGTGAGTGCTTCTATTGTGGATTGATATTGTTGTTGAGAAGGAAGTAATATAAAAGTATGAACAACATGACTACCGGTAAAAAAGAGCTGTCACCAGAACAAAATGAAAAACTTCTCAGTGTGTTGAAGCTTCGTTTTGAGAAAGACATGAATCGCCATAAAGGTTTTGAATGGGCAAAAGTGCAAGTAAGGCTGGAAGCTAATACTGAAAAACTGTGGTCATTGAATGAAATGGAAAGAACCGGAGGTGAACCGGATGTTGTTGATCAAGATAAAAAGACGAATGAATACATTTTTTATGATTGCGCATCAGAAAGTCCTAAAGGCCGCAGAAATGTCTGTTATGACCGTGCAGCACTGGAATCAAGGAAAGGACATAAACCAGAAAATAGCGCGGTTGATATGGCGTCCGCTATGGGCATCGAACTGTTAACGGAAGAACAGTATCGGGAGTTGCAGAAACTTGGAAAGTTCGATACGAAAACCTCCAGCTGGGTGAAAACCCCCGCTGAAATTAGAAAACTCGGCGGCGCCCTCTTCTGTGACCGCCGCTTCGACCATGTTTTCGTGTATCACAACAATGCAGAATCTTACTATAGCTCCAGAGGGTTCCGTGGATTGATAAAAGTCTGATATTCACAAAGGCGCAGCAATACAATAACAACTGCCGGCGAACATCGCTTAACTTGCTTTTCACATTACTAACCGGCCCATTACGATCTCCTGCCCGAACCCTCAGGGACTCTTCTTTATCAGCGTTTTAAATCACAAAACATATTAGCGCGAAAAACTCGTCAAACAATGATAGTAAACCTGTTGTATCGGTGCCGGATTTAACATATACTCAAGCAAATAAATGAGGCCGGTTCGAGAAAGGAATATATATTGAACAAGCACAGGGTAATACTCTTGGCCATTAACATTCTGGGCGGCTTGGCAGTCATTGGCAGTTACATATATGGTATTAATGCCCAGCCGGGCGGGGCAGATGCCTTGTGGGGTGGAGTACCGGAAAACATCAGGCTGATCTATACAGCCTCCATGTTTATTGCGGCATTTGGCTACTTTCTGTTCCTGTATTATGTGCTGGTCAAGGTAAACCCGGATGAAGCAAGAATCGGCAAAGTATCCGGCTTCAGCCTTTTTCACGTGGTGTTTGCCTCGATATTACTGCCCTCTGCATTCTGGATGCCGCTGACCAACTTGTACCTGGCAAACCAGACAACCCCCAACTGGGCAGGAGTAATCCTGGTTCTGGCAATAGTCGGCGTCGCTTCTTTGTGCCTGGCAATATCTCTATTGAAATTGAAGCCTGTTGCGGGTGTAACACCATACCGTCTGGCAGTAGCCGGCAGTATTTACTTTACCATTCACACCCTGGTTCTGGATGCGGTTATCTGGCCGGTGCTGTTTTTGCAGTAGGGTTATTTCGAGGCGTGCTAAAACCTGAAGTGCACAAATATCCGCCCGAAGTTTTTATCGTCCTTCTCCAGGCGGTGGTAAAGTTTTTTGATTTCCGGCTGGTTCAAATATCGCAGCACCCGTTTTTTAAGCTGGCCTGAACCCTTTCCGGGTATAATTTCTACCGGGGTAATTTTCTTGGCCAGGGCTTGCTCCATTACCCGGTTGAGTTCGGCATCTATGGCATTACCCTTGTTGTAGATATCGTGCAGGTCTAGCGTTATCTTGGCCATGGAACTTTCTCCCGGTTTTATCTTATGCGCCAGTAAGTGGCTCTGCCGTTTTGTACCTGTTTTTCCAGAACGCGCCTGAGCCAGAGAGTTAACCACCGCCGGGACCAGGGTAAAAGCAGGGCAAAGCCGAAGGCGTCGGTAATCAACCCGGGGGTCAGAAGCATCACGCCGCCGGCAAAAATCAGCGCTCCCTGCAGCATGTCGGCAGCGGGTATTATGCCCTGCGCCATATCCCGCCTTACCCGGTTCATAGTAGCCGTACCCTGGTAGCGTGCCAGTATTGCACCCGTCATACCGGTAGCCAGAACGATAATTATGGTGCCGCTCACTCCGATGAGGGTCCCGATGTAAACCAGCAAAGCCAGTTCGGCAAGGGGTAGAATAATAAACAGCGCAGCCAGCTTGATAAGCATGATTCTATTACAACAACCCGGGTTTTTCAGCTCTCATATGGTTCCACAATGAACCTGCCACCCCAAGTATAACATCCATCCAGCCGTTGTTGCCATGAATCCGGCCATATTGGTATGTGTTTCAGATCCATTTTTGCTTCAGCTTGGTGATATTGCCGGCAATTTCCAGCCCGGTGCTGGTACCGCTGCCTTCGAATATCATACCGCCGCCCTGCGCGGGTGCATTTTTCAATTTTAAATGAATGACGGCGTCGAGGCTCTCATGCAGGGTTCCGCCCATTGCCCCGCCGACAGGAGTTTTTAACGCGATGCCGTCGATCACCGGCAAGGAAATCTCCAGGTGGTGCTGCCGTGACCGGATATGAACATTAATTGAGGAAGAACCGAATTCAATTGCCGCCAGCCGGGCGCCGGTATAGGTGGCAAACCGGTAAAGCTTTCCCTCAAAAAGCAAACCGGCAATGAAGCCATCAAAACTCATGCCCAACCAGGGAACGTTTGCCAGCGAAAGCATGAATGACGTGCGGTCCAGGTTGAAATGGTTGGACTGGGCCCAGATATGATAGCTTGGAAATGAACGGCCCCAGTCCTTTTCCATATAGCCACGCCCACCACTGAAATCGATATTTGATGTACCTATCTGAAGGCTGCCTTTTACATCATGGTCCATGCTGATTATGCCGTGATGACACTGCATAAAAGGCACAAAAGCAAAAGGGCCCATGGCCCCGGGTGAAAGCGGACTCACCGGCCACGGGCTCAGGTTTTCAAACTCCAGGCGTCCGCTGATACGGCTGCCGTCCTCGCCGCCGGCGTCCAGTTCCAGGTAGTTCAAACCAAAACGGTTGCCAGCTATCTCGTTGCTGAACTCCTTTCTCGAAAACCTGAAATCGGTAACGGGGAAGCGAAAATAGCCCGGCTTTTCCAGTTTTGAACCGGCCAGTTGAATAAAAGCATGAGCCTGACCGGATCGTTCAAAGGATACCCCTGGAATAACCGCCACCGCGTTTTGGCACCCGGCGTCCACCATCTTGTAATACCAGCCCTCGAAATAGGTTTTCATTCTCTTCGAGCCCTGGTAAACAGCAGGTTTCCATATCCGGTTCATCATTCTGTTGTCCTGGGTTGAAATACCGGGCTATATGATAATTGGAAACAATTATTATTACAATAAAAATAGTGTAAATCAGTATATTTTAATGATGGAACCAACCCGAACACCTTGACACATCAAAGCTGGGAAGTCTATCATAAACTCTGAAAGTAGCAAGTATATTTTAATCTTAAGAGTCTATTGATTCGGGCCAGCCGGAATATATAGCTCAACGCGGAGGCACAGTGGAAGAAACAATACAGGTTCGCAATCTTTATAAAATTTTCGGTAAAAACCCCCAGGAAGCTCTGGAAAAATACAAATCCGGTACTTCCGCTGAAGAGCTGTTCAAGGAAAGCGGCCACGTTGTTGCGGTTGCCGATGTTTCTTTTAACGTTTCACCCGGTGAAATGTTTATGGTTATGGGTCTTTCAGGTTCCGGTAAATCCACCCTGGTACGCTGCCTGAACCGCCTGCTGGATGCCACCGCGGGCGAAGTGATTATTGACGGAGAAGATATCCAGGCCGCCGATGGAGACCGTTTGCGGGAAATTCGCCGCTCCAAGGTCGCCATGGTTTTCCAACACTTTGGCCTTTTTCCACACCGCAGCGTACTGGGCAATGCCGAGTATGGCCTGAAGGTTAAGGGTATGGAGGAAGAGCAAAGGCGGGAGAAGGCATTGAAAGCCCTGGAACTGGTTGGCCTTAGGGACTGGGCAGACCGGCCCCTTTCTAATCTCAGCGGCGGCATGCAGCAACGTGTAGGCCTGGCCCGAGCACTGGCTACCGAAGCCGAGATTCTGCTGATGGATGAAGCTTTCAGCGCGCTCGACCCCCTTATCCGGCGCGACATGCAGGATGAACTGCTGAGCCTGCAGCGTGAAATGCATAAAACCATTGTATTTATCACCCACGACCTGAACGAAGCCCTTAAGCTGGGTGACCGCATTGCCGTAATGAAAGGCGGTGTTATTGTTCAAATCGGCACCCCGGAGGAAATTGTATCCAACCCGGAAAATGATTATGTAGCCAACTTTACCCAGGATATCAACCGCGGCCTGGTACTAACCGCCAGTTCCCTTATGGAAGCCCCGGAACCGCTGTTTCTCAAGCGCGATACCGTACGTACAGCGCTGGTGCGCATGCGCTCTATCGAACGCGATGAGATTT
>JAFGLQ010000060.1 GCA_016928015.1 Dehalococcoidaceae bacterium | reverse complement strand
GGTTCTATTTTTATCGGCCATCTATCCCTCCTTAACAGGCGTTAATTTTCAAACAGCCGTAAATACTTTATGTTAACTTTTAGATAAGAGCCGGAAATGTATCTTAAGTGAGATTACATTACCTTACAGCCGGTGTCAATATTAAAAGCAGGGAAAAAGCGTGTCTTTAGCGCATAAACTACTTTATGTAAAATAAAAGCGGGCTGCTGTTACAGCAGCCCGCTTTGCCTTTCAATAAAACAGGCTTACCCTATCAGGGTGAGAAGCTGGAGGTAAGGGATAATTACAATGTCAAAAAATATTATCCCCAGGACAAGGCCCAGCAGATAAAGCATACCTGACAAATAACCTTCACCCGCCATGACGTGCTGCCGGAACGGGCAGCCTTCAGCCATGACCGAGAAAAACGCCATCCCGAAAGCCCCTACTATACTGATGGGCAGCAGTACCATAGGTTCTACTTTCAAGCCTTCAGCCAGCATGGGAAAGTCCGGAACACCCGGCAGTTCGCTGGCGCCGCTAATCCACTTAACCACATTGAAGCCAATGATGCCCCCCACTACAATGCCGATTAATCCCTTTAAACGGTAAGTGTCTTTCACCAGGTAAAAATCCCTCAGTCCGCTAATGGTGCAGAAGCGGGACCGCTGGCCCATGTAGCCCAGTACAAGGCCAACAATCAAGGTAGCTACACCAATGTTGATCGGCAGATAGTTGGCCAGCACCCACCCTATTCCGAATGCCGCCAGAAGAAATATCACCAGTGCAATTAAAAACATCTTACATTCGCCTCACTTTCCACTTGATATACTCACATGAGACGATGACTCCCACCACAATCGATGCCAGAATAATCATGGCAAAAACCATGCCGTAGGAGGAAAGTATGGCGGTGCGTATAGGGCAGGAGCCCCACAGCAGGCCGAAATTAATAATGATGAAACCCAGTATAAAGGCAAAAATGTTATCTCTTACCGGCCCCCTTCTGAACCTGAGTTCTTTGTTCTTGAGCGCTGCGATAGTCGAACCCAGTATAAAACCGATAGGGGTAAGAACAGGTATGCCGACGAAAATGCCGTGGATGGTGAACTCGGTGCCGAACACGGTATTGGACATCCAGTTTACCAGGTTGGCCGGATGAGATACGGCACAAACACCGTCACCCACAGGCGGTTGGACATTGAAAAACCCCTGGGCTATGGCAGCCAGCACACCCATGGCTATGCCGGTGAGCAGGGCCATGTTGGGTATAAGCCCCAGGGATTTTTTGAGGTCGAATTCCAGCTTGCCGAGTTTTATTTTCATTCCACAACCTCCTTTTTACGTGGACATTACTTTCCTGACAGCTTCAGGGATGTGCGGAATAAGTTCGGATATTTGCGTAGCTGGAGTGGGTTGAGCCAGCTCTCCCATGTAGCGGTTGACCTGGGCCGCTTTCAGGCAGGCCTCCTGCGGGTCCATACCGCTGGATATAAAAGCGGAAACAACGCCGGTAATGGTATCGCCGGTACCGCCGATAGCTTCGAGAGCCGGCACCAGGGGTTCTTTTATTTCACCCACGACTTTGCCATCGACCACCACGTGGTCAACGGCGGCCTTGATCAACAGGTATTTCGGAGCGTCCCCGTTGGCATAGGCCTGGGCGCTCAGCTTCGGAATTTCTTTATCGTCCACTTCGAAAATGAAGTGCTGGACGTAAGCCGGATGAGGGGCTTCAGCATCGGCAATAAAACTGAGTTCTCCCGGGTCGGGAGTAAACAGGTCGAACTTTTTTGCCAGCCCAATTGCCTTGGCGTTCAAAAGCGCACCCGCATCGGCGATAAAAAACGGCCTGGGTTGAACTGCGTCCACCGCTTCAACCAGCTTTATAAACGGTTCCTTGGTGGGCAGCAGGTAATGTAGCGTCAGCACATCCGGCTTCATATTGGCGACTTCGGCAGCGAGGTACTCCAGAATTTTAACGGTGCCGTCTCCCATGCCGGTATCACCGTAGGTAACCAGGTGCGGGCGGTCGATGCCTAGAGCCTGGCAGGTAACGGATGCTGCCGAAGCCATGGCGGCAGTCCCCAGGGTTACGTATTTGCCTTCCAGTACGTAATCCCCGATGGTGACCTTGTCTTTCTGGTATATATACGGCCCCTGGGTCAGGGGCATGCCGTCGATAGGTATGGTTCCTGCAATGACCAGCATCTTATTTCTTCCCCTTTTTCTTCTTTTCTTGGTCTTTCTTAAACAGCTTTTCGGCGTTAATGTAGGCATGTTCCAAGGTATAGGCGCAGATGGTCTTGCCGATTTCCCGGGGTTTGGGGCCTTCCCCGATGACGGTGCCGATCAGGCTCAGACCGAGCCATGGAATGTCCGGTCAGCCACCGCCTGAAAGGTTGACGATGACGCCGTCTTCCTTGCGGTAGGTGATTTTCATATTGCCGCAGCGCACCATCATGTAATCCCCGTAATCCCAGGTCTTGATCAGCTTGGTTAGGAATACCGGTACCAGGTTGGTGCCTTTCGGCATGAACAGGATATCCAGAATTATTACCTTGTTTTCTTCGAGGATGGCTTCGGCGGCGTCCACATCAGCCGTGCCGACCTCGATCGCCAGGTCGCAGCCGGTGCGGTATTCGACCGGCGGAGCAACTTCCTTTATTTTGAAACCGGCTTTATCCAGGACATGCTTGGCCCGCATGGCGTGGTAGATATAATCGAAAACTATTAATGCTTTATCCCCTTCTTCTGCCATCTCGGCCTCCGTGTTGGATTTTATGCGTAGTGTATTACTGATACCGGTTGCTGTCAAGGTTTATAAAACTAATATATTATAATTATTTATATTACTTTTACGCTTGCCGGCTTTTTATGGCCATTATTCCGGATTTAGTCGTTAATACTGAAACAGATTAACAAACAGGGGCGGCAGATGGTTCTTCCCGTCCATCTGCCGCCCCTTATTCCGAAAGGAGGAATACGCTTGAAACTAGATTTTTATTACCTTGCCCGCCCCGAGCAGAGAATCGACCACTTCATACATGTTGCCGGCATGGCCGATGCTGAGCTTATCAGCTATTTCATAAAATGCCAGGCATGTACCGCAGGAAACAAGGTCTACGCCGGCTTCACCCAGCAGTTCCAGGCTGTCGAGCACTTCCGAACCTTCGCATGTCAGGCGAACCCCACTGTTCAAAAACAGGATCTTTTCCGGGCGGGTTTCGTTTTCCCACATGGTGTTCAACAGGGACTTCATGAGAATTCTTCCCAGTTTCACGTCCCCTTCTCCAAAGGTTTCCGAAGTGATCATAACAACGTAGGTATCAGGTTTGCCTGATGCTTTCTGACCATGCTTTCCGGGTTTGATGGTAAGTAGATAATCCGGGCCCTTTTCTGTCATTTCCACCGTGGCTCCCTGGCTCTGGGCAAATCTTTTAACATTTGCTACTGCGTTGGAATTATCCACCAGAACCTCGAAGCTGGTTGCTCCGGCTTCTTCCAGGGCTTTTTTGGTTTTGAGCACCGGCTGGGGACAGCTCAGGCCGCGGCAGTCTATCTCTTTCATTAAACGCTCCGGCTTACTTTCCCGGCTTCATTACGAGTATATAATCTTCACCATCCTGGCTGGTTTCCACGCTGTAGCCGGCGTTTTTGCCCAGACGGGTAACGTTTTGAACCGAGGTCTGAGTATCGATCATTACCTTTATTTCTTTGCCGGGATTTTCCTCCATGGCTTTTTTGGTTTTAACCACAGGTACGGGGCAGGAAAAGCCCCTTACATCAACTTCGACCGACATTTATTTATCTCCTTTTGATGGAACGGCGCAAATGCCGCTCCATTCGCACAAATACTGTTTAAAAACCTCTGGAAAGACATCGATAATCTGAGATACTTTGGTAGCCGGTGTCGGGTCAGCCATTTTGCCACCCATGCGGTTGCTTTTTGCTGCCAGAATACCGGCTTCAACCGGGTCGACACCGGCAAACACGAAGGCGCTGGTAAGCCCGGTGATGGTATCACCGGTGCCGCCTATGGCTTCCAGCACCGGCACGTTCGGCTCTTCGATGGTAGCCATGATACTGCCATTCCTGGCGATGTAATCCCTGGCTCCCTTGACAACCAGCACACTGGCCGCGCTTTTATTGGTGTAAGCGGCTGTTATCAGTTCCGGCACGTCCTCTATTTCAGAGCCGAACAGGTGATGGGCGATATAGGCAGGGTGGGTAGCCGCCGGGTCCGCCAGAAAAGCTATCTCGGACGGGTCCGGAGTAAACACATCGAATTTTTCCGCCAGGCCGGCGGCTTTGGCGGCATACATGGCGCCGGCATCGGCGATTAAAACGGGAGGTTTATCCATCTTTTCGACTTCTTTTACGAAAAGGGTCAACAGATTCATAAACGGCTGGCAGTAATGCAGGGTAACAACATCCGGCTTCAGAGAGGCGATGTTTTCGGTAAGATGGCGATACATTAACCGGGTACCGTCTCCCTTGCCAATATCACCGGCCACCACCACGTACGGCGGCTCGATACCCATGTATTCGGTTGCCGCCAGGGCGGCGCTTATCATGGCACCGGTTCCCTGGATGCGGGAAAACGCCTGTCCGTCGGCAACCAGCTTATCGCCCTGCCTTTTTACCGGGCCGGCAATCAGGGGCATATCCTTTTGCGGTATGGTTCCTGCGATTAACAGCATCGTCTAATTACCTCCGTTCCAGACAGTAAGGGCTTCTTCGTAAGCCCGGTCAAGCATCAGGGCGCAAAGGGTATATCCCAGTTCTGAAGGTTTGGGAGCTTCAGTGAGCTTCTTGTCCACCATTTCAGCGTGAAGGTAGGGTATGTCGGGGCACCCTCCGCCGGAAGTGTTGACTATTATGCCGGTAGCCTTTTCAAAAGCCAGCTTCATGTTGCCGGCTTTTATCATCAGCCATTTGCCGTAATCGGTGGTTTTGACCACTGAAATCAGTTCGGCTGCACCTTCGGTGGTAGAAAGGATTTTCATAAAGTGTACGTCTTTTTCTTTGAGCAGCCTTTCGATGCCGGCTTTTTCCACCAGGTTGATTACCACCCCCAGGTCGCACCCCATCCGGTACTTGGGCGGTGGTGCGATAAGCTTCACCTCATATCCACCGGCTCTCAGTACTTTTTCTGCCTGAATTGCCTGGCTTACATCTTCGAATATAACCAGACCGCCGCCATCCACGCTCTTTTTACCGTTGTTCCCCATGCCGTTATGTAAACCTCCTTATGCTTTACGCATAGTAAACCCGATTATCAAACAAAAAGCCCAGCCTGCAGCCACGGCAGCAATGCTCCAGGTGTTGATGCCTGCAGGGCTGGCCGCGATGGCAAAATTGTGGGCTACGGCCGCACCGGCAATATAACCAAGAACTGTAACGCCGGCATCGGTATCGCCTTCACCGGAAAGAATGAGATTCCTGAGCGGGCATCCGCCTATCTGGGTGGCCGCAATGCCTACCAGGCCCATTCCCAGGAAATTCCAGAGGTGATCGGCATGGGAAACAGGCTGCTCAGCAAAACCCCAGTGGTAAATCCCACCGGCGGCAAAATTCCCGGCGATATAGTTGGTGACTAGAGCAGCTACCAGGAAAGCCAGAATGCCACTGATAAGGTAAAAGTCTTTTACCAAAAAGATATCGCGCCAGGCACCGACCGAACAATAACGGGTGCGCTGCGCGCCAAAACCTACAAAAAGCCCTATTGCCAGTGAAGCAATAAGGGGCATAAACTGGGAACCGGGTCCGGATTCACTCTGGAAGATAAATGCTGGCACAGCAATCGCCAGCACCAGCAGAACGACCATCATACCGGGCATGATGCCCCCGGCGGTGTTGGTTAATGGTTTGGCTTTCCCTAGATTAAATCCCCTTTTCAAGAAGAATATGCCAATAATTACACCGAAAATAAGACCGGCAAGAGCGGTAAGCCCGTTGAGGTCGCCGCCGGCCAGTCTGAGAAGCATCCTGATGGGACATCCAAGAAAAACCAGGGCGCCAATCATTACACACATGCCCAATATGAAACGAATGATGGGGGAAGCTCCACCTCTGGGACGCCATTCCTTGAAAGCAAGCGCCGTAACAAAAGCCCCCAGGGCAAAGCCCATTATCTCGGGCCTCAGATATTGCACAACAGCAGCTCTATGGAAGCCCAGCGCACCGCTGATATCCCGTAAAAAGCAGGCTACGCAAATGCCCATATTAGCTGGATTACCCCAGTTGACTGCCAGGGCGCCCAAGGTGCCAAACAGCAAACCAAACAGGATAATCCATTTTTTCGACATCAAACTGGATATCATGCCCATAAATCTTCTCCTTGTAGTATAAGAATTTTACCCGTTTATTATAAATTTTTCCAATTCAGCTAATATTTCAGGCACGCACCTCCTGTATTTCAACTTTGCAGATAATACTATCATAAGTTTTATCTTATTTCAATATAAATAGTGTTTATTTAATTAAATAATGTTGACATGCAAGCCGTGTTGTTCTAGATTAGGAATCAGCAGGGAATAACAATGGCCGAAGAAATACAAAACAAAGTTGATGTGCGCGGTAAAAAACCGCCGGAACCCAATATTATCCTCAAAGACGCGCTTGAAAGCGCCGATATCGGGGCGCTGATAGAAGTCACCGGCGACAAGATGGCTTCAAGAAGCGTGCAGCGTTTTGTAAGGATGCGGGGGCATGAGACTGTAAGCGTCGAAGACGGGGAAGATTTCTTTACCATGGTGGTTAAGAAAGTAGCCGGAACCGGGGATCTGCCCCTGGATTGCATTCTGATAAAGGATTAAGACGAACGAGTCCTTTTGAAAGATTCCGGATTATGCTTTGACATAATATTGCAATCACCACAATGGGTAACAACTGCATCTAACGATATAAACTCCTGTTAGGTTTGTGGTATACTGCCGCGATGGGTTGCGTTTTTGTTATCCTTGACGGCCTTGGAGACAGGGCATACGAATGCCTGGGTGGGAAAACACCCCTTCAGGCAGCCCGAACTCCCTGGCTTGACCGGCTTGCCTCCATTGCGGGCAACGGCATGATGCATGCAACCGCAAACGGTCAAGCCTTGACCAGTGAAAATGCCCATTTTGCCCTTTTCGGTTACGATGCCCGCGCCTTCCCCGGGAGGGGTTATCTCGAAGCCATCGGCGCCGGTATTCCCCTGGATACTCAGGATGTTGCCATACTGGCACGGCTGGTATATGCAAGCTGCCAGGGTGGTTTGCTGACCCTTGAAAGGAACTGGCCCAAAGCTGATACCGCTGAAATTGCTAAATTGATTGGGTCGATTTCCCCCTTTGAATGTGAGGGGGTGAATATTGAATATATCAAAACCTCCGGCACTTCAGGCGTTCTCGTGATGAGGGGTCCGGTATCCCGTTTCATTACCGATTCCAACCCGCTTACGGAGGGCAGCCGCCTTATTGAGCCCCAGCCCTGGGAAATTGAAAAGGGCAACCCGGCCAGTGTACTGGGGGCGCGGGTTCTGGGCAAGTACCTGCGCTGGTGCTATCAACGGCTCGAAAACCACCCCGTCAATACAGCTCGGCAGCAGCAGGGAGAGATACCCCTGAACATGCTGGTTACCAACCGTGCCGGGCAGTATGCGAAAATTGACCCTTTCGAGGTAAAATGGGGCCTTAAAGCCCTTTCCATCTCATCGGGCCTTATTTACCACGGCTTGTGCCGCTTCGTCGGCTTCGATGTCCTTCCGGTTGCCGACTCATCTTCCCCCGGCGATGATCTGGCCGGAAGACTGGAGACGGCTTTATCCTCCCACGGGAAGTATGACTTCATCCATGTGCACACCAAAGCCCCGGATGTAGCCGCTCACACCAAGAATCCCCTGGAGAAGAAACGCGTCATAGAGGAGCTCGACCGGGGAATCGGCCAGGCTTTCAACCTCCTCACCGCAAACAGGGACCACCTGATCGTAATAACGGCAGACCACTCCACTCCATCTTCCGAACCGCTTATCCATTCCGGCGAGCCGGTGCCGTTTATGGCTTTTGGCAGAGGGGTGCGGCAGGACAACGTCTGCCGCTTCAACGAAGTAGACTGCGCCGGCGGAGCGCTTGGTTTTATCCGGGGTGAGGACTTGATGTATTTCGTACTCAACGGGCTTGACAGAATCAAGCTGAGCGGGCTGATGGATACACCCTGCGGCCAGCCATACTGGCCGGGGAAACGGCAGAATTTCAATATAAACATTGATCCGTGAGGTAGCAAATGGTTGACTATGGCGTGGTACACGGGCGCTTCCAGATAGTGCATAATGACCATTTGGCCTATATAATGGCAGCCAGAAAACACTGCCGCAATCTGATTGTGGGCATTACCAACGCCGACCCGACACACGTCAAAAGTGAACTGGCCGACCCTAACCGTTCGCGGCCTGAAGCCAACCCGCTTTCCTATTTTGAAAGATACTGCATGCTGCGGGCGGTTCTTTTGGAACAGGGTTTGAAGCCCGAAGAGTTCGAAATTGTTCCGTTTCCCATAAACAACCCCGCACTGTGTCACTACTATATCCCCAAAACAGCTACTCTGTTCATAACCATCTATGACGAATGGGGAGAGGAGAAGAACAACAGGTTAAAAGCTTTCGGTTACAACACTGAAGTACTCTGGCAGAAACCGCTGGATGCGAAGGGTATCACTTCCACAAAGGTACGTCGATGCATAATAGAAGGCAGCGACTTCCAGCCATTGGTACCTCCAGACGTGTATCGCCTGGTACTGGAATGGGAAATTGGTGCCCGCCTGAGACAGTTGGCACAGCAAGACCGGGATATTAAGTATAATTGAGATGGTTTCAGGCTTTTTTCACCTCACACATCAAGGCCTTAAATACCGGATAACCCGAAATTGGGTCGCAGTTGTCCAGGTCTGTCAAATAATTTACGTTTGAGTTTCTCCATTCGTCCACCTGGTATGGCTCACCTCCGCCCTTATTGGCTTCTACAGTACCTGGCGGTATGCTTACACCAACGCTTGCCCAGAAGCGCACTTTTCCTCTCTTGGTATGGACGATAACCCGATCGCCGCTTTTAATGCCTCTGGCATCGGCATCCGTCCGGTTCATGATAACCTGGGGTTTATCTTGAATTCTAACCAGGCTTGGGATATTCAGATGCTGTGAATGATAAGCGTTAATAATACGGGCACCGGTATTCAGCACAAGCGGATAAGACTTATTCAGTTCCGGATCTTTTATTGGCCCTTCAATGGGATCGTTATAAACCGGTAGTGCATCGTAGCCGTATCCTGCCAGTATAGAGGAGGTGATCTCTATTTTGCCGGAAGGGGTTTCAAAGCCGGGTTTGCCATCCTTTCGCAACAGTCCCTTTTCCCATTTGCGATAACTCTTTTCAGGCTGAGGAAGCTTCACGCCATCAGGGTTGCAATCAAGCTGCTTCAGAAGGTGCGGATGCTCAACAAAGATTTGCTCGATCAGCCCCCGTTCGGTTTTGGGATATAGATGACCATAGCCAAGCCTGTTCGCCAGATCGGAAAGAATCATGCTGTCGTTGCGCGCCTCTCCAAATGGTTCGATCAGGCGCTGGCGCAGGCGTATGTAATCACCGTAGTACTGATACGATTCGATTTCAAAAAGGGTAGTCGCTGGTAATACTACATCCGCGTAAGCCATTTCCGAAACAGGAAAACGATCAATGACTACCATTAAATCCAGGCTGGAATATGCACGGGCAAACCGAGCAGGGTCGGGGTAGTTCGCCAAAGTTGCCGCTCCATGTATGATAACCCCTTTAACCGGGTACGGAAAACCACTCAATACCGTGTGGGGGAACCTGGTATAGTGCGCCTGCCGGGTATAGTCACAGTAGAAAGGAAAATCCCGGTGTCCAATCGGTTCGATGTCGGGCATCGGTGGTTTGTACTTGCGAGCGCCGGGCTGTATCTGCCGGTCGATTACCATTCCCCCAATTTCATCAAAATGCCCGGTAAGGGCCCATAAGAGATAAACTGCCCGTATATTCTGGACACTGCTATTGGAATACTCCAGTCCAGTGAACTGCACCAGCGAAACACTTTTACACGAGGCAAGCTCTCTGGCAAAACTTACCACCCTTTCAGCGGGCACCAGTGTCAATCTCTCGACTTCCGAAGGAGTGAACTGCTGAACGTAATCTTTAAGCTCGTTGAAGCCATGCGTCCAGTTCATTACTATATCCTCATCGTATAGCTCCTCGTTAATTATCGTGCGAAGCATACCCAGCGCCAGCGCGCCGTCGGTACCTGACCGTACGGGAATCCATTCGTCAGCCGTCTTCGCCGTTTCACTGAACATTGTATCGACAGCAACTACTCTAGCGCCCCGTTTTTTAGCTTTTTTAATCCGCGGGAAGAGGAAGGGAGGAGAACTGGTACGGGGATTCATACCCCAGACCACCACCATGTTGCTGTTTTCAAGATCCGGTTTTATTGTCCTGCCGTTGATGCCAAATGTAGGCACTGGAGCCAGTAAAAAGGAGGCAAAAGCACACAATGAGCCAACGCTGGCATGGTTTGGAGAGCCAAATGGAAACAACCAGTCTATATAAAGGTCTTTCATAGATTGCTCAAAGGTGCCACGCCCACCGTGATATACCACAGCCTGAGGCCCGTATTCCTGTTTAATTCTCAACATTCGCTCTGCGACTGTACCCAGCGCTTCTTCCCAGCTGGCCTTTCTAAAACACCCTTCACCCCGCTTCCCACACCGTATTAACGGGGAGGTCAAACGGTCCGGCGAATATACTATTTCCCTGGCCGCCCTGCCTCGCACGCAAAGCATCCCATACGGGTTGCCGGCATCGGCTTTGATATCCTCAATCTTTCCATCCTTGAGCGTTAGGATCACAGCGCATCCACTTGGGCACACTCCGCACAATCCTCGTTTTTTCTCAATCAAAATGTAGATCCCCCCAAATTAAATTTCCACTATTGTGCATGCGTTGTTTTCAGGGCACCTATTGTGGCAGGCAACCAGATGCCGTTCACCGCAGGAAACCAGATTCGGCTCTTGCTCACAGCAGACCGGCATTTTTTCAGGGCACCTGTTTTTAAACAGACAACCTTGCAACTGCCCTGGCATCAACAAGTCATTCGTTACGCTCAAATCAAAGGCCTGTTTATGCTTCGGGTCGGGAATCGGCACCGAATCTATTAACAGGCGGGTATAGGGGTGCTGTGGTGATTTATAGATTGTCTGACAATCCGCCATTTCCACTATCCTTCCCAAGTACATTACAATCACCCGGTTGGAAATGTATTGTACTACACCCAAATCATGGGAAATAAAAAGGTAGGTCAAATCAAGTTCTTTACGCAGATCAAGCAGCAAGTTCAGAATCTGCGCCTGTATTGAAACATCGAGGGATGATACCGGCTCGTCTGCTATGATAAACGGCGGATTGGTGGCGATCGCCCTGGCGATCGCGATTCTTTGTCTTTGCCCGCCGCTGAATTCACGCGGCCGTTTGGTGAGAGATGCCCGGTTGAAATCGATATATTCCAACAGTTCATCGATGCGCCTGGAACACTGCTCTTTGTTATAGCGGGATATCTTGAGCGGCTCCTCAAGAATACCGCGAAGCGTCATCTTGGGATCAAGGGAGGAATAGGGGTTTTGGAAGACCATCTGTATATTGGGTTTTTTTGCCTTCACAACATGCTGCGCCGAAGCTATCACACTACCTTCAAAATAGATACTCCCGCCTGACGGGCTTAGAAGCCCGGCTATCATTCTACCCAGCGTGGATTTCCCGCAACCGGATTCGCCTACTAACCCCAGGGTTTCACCCCGGCAGATCGAGAAGCTGACATCCTTTACCGCCGGTGTAAAATGTTTGCTCTTGCCGAATACGTCTCTGCTGACAGAAAAGTATTTGGATAGTCTTTCAACCCTTAATATTTCACTCAAAATATGATTTTCCTAATGGCTGAAACACGCCACATAATGGTTGGGTAGAACCTCCCGGAGTCCGGGGGCAGCACTGCAGCAACGGTCGGTGCTAATAGCGCATCTGTGAACAAAACGGCAGATGTTTTCGCCGCGTGCTTCCTGATTATGTATACTCGGCATTGGTTCTAGTCTGCCTTTTTTTCCCAGCACAGGTATAGAATTGAGCAAACCCCTTGTATATGGATGACTTGGATTGGTGAACAGGCTGTCAGCGGTCGCCAGTTCCACTATTCTGCCGTTCAGCATAACAGCTATCCGGTCACAGAACTGGCAAACCACCCCTAAATCATGCGTTATAAGTATTACTGAAGTACCCAAATCCTGATGCAGCTTTTTTAACAGCGCCAATATCTGAGCCTGGATAGTGACATCCAGGTCTGTAGTCGGTTCGTCGGCAATCAAGAGCGGCGGGTTGGCAACCAGAGCCAGCGCAATCATCACACGCTGACACATTCCCCCACTCAATTCGTGAGGAAACTGTCTGGCAGTTGCTTTCGGATCTCTGATTCTCACCTTGTTTAACTGTTCGATTGCTCTTTCCCAGGCAATCTTTTTATCCGTTTTTTCCTGTACCATAAACGCTTCGGCGACAAGGTTTCCAATGCGGAAAACCGGATTGAGCGACTCCACCGGGTCTTGGAATATCATGCTCATCTTGCGGCCCCGGATCTTTTCTATCTTATCCTGTTTCATACGCAGCAAATCTTCACCTTCCAGCATTATCTGCCCTTGGATGGCAATATCACGCCTTTTACCCAGCAATCCCATTATTGTCATCGCGGTAACACTTTTACCCGACCCGGATTCCCCGACCAGTCCCAGTTTTTCTCCCTTTTTGATGTCTAGGTTCAGGTGATCAACGGCAGTCAGCCACCCGCTTTCGGTTGTAAACTTTATCGAAAGGTCTTTAATCTCCAAAAGATTCGTTGTACTAGCCATCCATAATGTCCCTGATCGAATCTCCTAAAAAAGTCCAGCCAAGCACAAATGAGAATATTGCGAGAGAAGGATACAGGTACGTATACCAGTATTTAAAGGGCTCTCCCGGAATTCCTGAAATCCAGTTTCTGGCAAAGTTGAGTATCTGCCCCCAGTCGGCATATCCCGGCTCAGTACCGATACCGATGAAACTCATCGCTGCGACTATGAGGATTATCTTGCCGAAATTAACCGAGACCAATACGATCATTGGATGTATCGAATTGGGCAGCGTATGAGTCAGGAACACGCGCAAGTGTGAACCTCCCATCAATCTGGAAGCCAGCACGTATTCCTGTTTTTTTACCAGCAATACCTCGCTCCTTATCACTCTGGCGTAATCCGGCCAGCTGAATACCACCAGCGCCAAAATAATTTTATCCAACCCCTTACCTAAAACAACGGTCATTACGATAACGGCAATAAGGAATGGTATGCTCATAAACAAATCCACAACACGCATGGTAACGTAATCCACGGTTCCACCGGCATATGCTCCAATACCGCCGATCAACACACCCAGCAACGATGCCAGCGTCACAACTGTCAGCCCGACTATCATCGCCGTTCGGCTCCCCCATACGATCCCGTAAAAAATATCATAACCACCTTCGGTGGTTCCGAAGGGTATTCCTTCAGATGGAGCAGTCGGAACAGTGGAATAGCTGTGCCGGATCATCATGTACGGGTCCTGGTTTTCCCCCGGTGGTGCAATAAGCGGAGCAAAAACGGCAATGGTTATCCAGAATAATATTATTAGCAGTCCCATAAGGCTCAATGGCTGGCGAATCAGCTTTTTGATAATTTTCATCACGAATCAATCCTGTCTCAACCTGGGATTCAGCACGCCGTACAACAGATCAACGGCCAGATTGGCGATCATGATGATAAGACAAACAGCCAGGCTGGCTCCTATGATTGCCGCAAAGTCAAGCCCTTTCGCCGCCGTGACGATAAACATCCCCATCCCGGGATAATTGAATACGGTTTCGATAATTACTGAACCTCCCAGCAGCACCGGCACCAGCAACCCCATAAAGGTGACGGTCGGGATTAATGCATTCCGTCTTACGTGCCTGTCTATGACTGTTTTTTCCCTGAGACCGATGACACGCGCGGTGTCGGCATACCCTCTTTTCATATTTTCGAGCATGGAAGAGCGCATCAGGCGAGTCGATGCCGCAATCGGACCTGCAGCATAGGCGATGGTCGGAAGAATTATATGGCTTAACGCATCTTTGAAAACATCCAGTCGCCAGTTAAGAATAGAGTCTACGAGGTGCATACCGGTGTAAATTGTATAGCCCTCCGAATAGACTGCATCCATCGCCGAAACGCCCAATCTGCCGGGAGCAAACCAGCCCAGACCGACATAGAATATGATCAAAAGGAACAGCCCGATTACAAAATTGGGGACTGAACTGCTTATAGTCACACCAAAACGAATTACATTATCGACCCATTGAT
Organism: Dehalococcoidaceae bacterium; assembly: GCA_016928015.1. GTDB lineage: Bacteria > Chloroflexota > Dehalococcoidia > Dehalococcoidales > CSSed11-197 > CSSed11-197. The sequence continues at coordinate 6,979 of JAFGLQ010000060.1, read as the reverse complement.
TGTGTTTTTTTGCCGCCAGAGTTCCAAGAAAAACAGTGCTGACTATGATTACTATCTGCCCCAGAAGCATTAATTCGATGGTGGCGGGTATGCGTTGTCTGAGGACCTGGCTCACCGGCATGCGCAGGGAAGTGGACCATCCCAGTTCACCTCTCAAGACGCCTTGTGCCCAGTTAGCGTATTGAACCGGGAACGGCTTATCCAGTCCATACTGTTCAATCAGCTCATCTACGTCAACATATTGAAAAGCGTCCGGGCTGTTGATAAAAACGGCGACTCGTTCGGAGGGGGTCAGGAAAAGGGTAAAAGAAAAGATTATTACAGACAATCCAACCAGTATGAATGGAATGGCGATAATTCGTCTGAAGATATATTTTATCAACTATTATTCCAACCTTAGCCCTGCCGGGAGCGTACTGAAAGGGTACCCAATAATTGTTGCGAAGGGGGCAAGTCATCAGCTTGCCCCCTTCGCAGTATCTTTTTAGTAACCCTTGCTTATCGGATAATAGTTGATGAAGAATGGGTATGCCTGTATTTCATAGCCCTGTACCCAATCGCGCATTGCAACCTGCCCAATAACCTGGTAGTGGAAAATGGATAACGCGTCTTCATAGGACAATTCCTGGAGTGTATTCGAAAGCTCGGCGATTCGAGCGTTATCGAAGGTGCTTGCCAGTTCATCGATAAGGGCATCGTATTTTTCTACCGCCAGATCGGTATAACCTTCCGCACCGGCATAGAATCCGCCGGAGTGCATATGGTAATGCAACGATGCGTAAGGGTGTCTGTTGGTAGGCAGGATACCGAATACTGACAGCGGCAATTCGCTGTCGTTGATGCCACCCACATAAGATGCCCAGGGCAGAGAGACGATTTCCAGTTCGAATTTAGGGTTGATGGAATTCAGGTTGGCTTTGAGTATTTCCATAGCTCTCTGCCGGTGGGCGGAGCCTTCATTATAATGGACGACAAGCTTGAAACCCTTTTCCCACAGTTCGCCACCAAACGCCTGGCGCAAATGCTCCTCCGCCTTATCCAGGGAGAAGTAATATTGGGAAGTATCGGGGTTGGAGGTTGGGAAGCCTATCGGCACCGGTCCATAAGGTTTCAATCCGGCACCCAGCAGTACTTCATCGATAAACGTCTCGTAGTCAAAAGCGTAACAAAAACCCTTGCGTACATCAATATCGCTGAAAAAATCGGCTGGAGTCCCCTGACTACCCAATTGCTTGTCACCGAGATATTTGTCCCCTTTTATGTCGAAGTTGAAGTTGATTTTAATCAGCTGAGCGGTGGGAATATCTTTTACTACCGTAATGCCGTCAAGGCCTTCCACCTGCTGAATTTCAGGTAAACTCAGCGAGACGAAGTCGGCATCGCCCTGCTTCAACAATTGAATGGCGGTATTGTTGTCGGCAACTATCTGGCGTATGACCCGCTCTATTTGCGCTGGTCCCTGCCAGTAATCGTCGAACCTCTCAAGGACAACACGTTCGCCTGGCTGCCAGGAGGTTAGCATGAAAGGACCGGTGCCCATCATCTTGTCGTGAAGGGCATTGCTCTCATCAGTCAGAGTCATGTAATCCTCGACGGTCTCGAGTGTTCCGGGCCATGCTCCCTGCCCTACTGCCCATGACTTGTTCATAATACCGAATTTGGCGCCGTTGTCGGAAATAATATCCAGAAATGGCGAGAAAGGCTGCACCAGATAAAAAACAACACTGTTGCCTTCGATGGCGATGGCGTTGTCAAGTTCTGCGAAAGCGGCTTCAAGCCCTTTTTCCTCTATCAAGGCGGCAAAAGAACCTGTCCCGGTAAGCGCCTGGGTGATATCGGCAAACTTGTCCATTATCATACCGCGCATATAAGTGTATTTAACGTCCTCCGGCACCAGCACATCTCCATTGTGAAACAATACACCCTGGCGGACGGGAAATTCGATGCGCACTCCGCCGTCATCTTCAGTCGTCAACAGCGAGTTATCAGCCGTTGGTACTGATGTGGATAATGCGGGGAATAAATCCCCTTCCAGGTTGCTAGCTATCAGAGAATCATAAGCGTTATACGACAGGACAGTAGTCGCGGAACTGGTCATTAACTGTAGGTCCATGGTTTCAACGGAATTCAGGGAAGCGTCAATAAACGTGTTTGGATTTTTGATATTGGGTGTTGTCTTGGTTGTTGTTTGCGTTGTGGTTTGGGTGGCAGTCTGTGTAGCAGTAGTGGTGTTGGTAACAGTGGTAGTAGTGCCACTGCCGCAGGCAGTCAAAGAGAGCACAGCGGAAAGTATCAGCACTTTCAATAAGCCCCCTGGCCATTTGAGCTTTGGCATAAAATCCCTCCTTAAAATAATTGGTATAGTTAACCATAAGTTTAATTTAATGTCAATATTTAATATTTTTATAATAAATACCTCCGGGTATGCAGCAAGGATAAGCGTATCTATCGAAATTGTGCGGTTTGTCGAGTCGTAACGTGCCTTTAAACTTACTTATTATATAAGACTATATTCACTTGTTTATCAATTATTCTTATGATATTATTTCTGGTACATGAACGACGGGGGATGAAATGAAAATATCGACTATTCTGCTCACCGGTTTGGTTGCAGTGGCTTTTTTTACTGTTGGTTGCGGGGGAGGCCAAACAACCACCTCGTCAGGGAATGGCCCGGGTATAGTCAATAAAGTGGAATTCAGTGGAGGAGTTTACTGGGAACTGACCGCTTCTCAGCTGTATTCACTTATCCAGGAGGAAGACGTTTTTCTAATTCAATACGATCTTGTCAATACCGGTCAAATTCCCGGCACAAAACTGTTTGTGTCAAATATCAGCAGCAACGCAGCTCAGTTGCCACCAGATAAATCTACCCCTGTTGTAGTATATTGTCACGCAGGTATCAGGAGCCCCCAGGCAGCCAGAGAACTGGTCGAACTGGGCTATTACCGAGTTTATGATTTGGTTGGTGGTACTGCTGCCTGGAGCAATCAGGGTTACCCGCTTTTCGGCGGCTAACTTATATCAGACCGTTTAGTCTCAATTTATTGATAGCTTTTTATTGCTTGTTTAGCTAATATAGTAATAACAGAAGACCAGGGTAAAACAACTTTGTGCGAAACAACGGAGGGATTCAAAATGATTGAATTGGACGTAAGAGGATATTCAAGAGGAATTCCTCTAATAAAATTACAAAAAACCGTCGAGAATCACACTGGGGAGGCTATTACAGTCTACGCTGATACAGCTTGGACAGTTGAAGATGTAACCAGGTATGCTCAACAACAAGGCTTTTCGGTTGTAAAAAGCGGCCAAGCTGGCGACTACATTATCATTCTTACCCCCATTAAGAACTAGAAAATGTATTAATTACACTTGTAGTTCAACCGGTCGTTTGCTCTTATTGTCTATCTCAGAATCCGTTAATGTAATCGAGAAAACTCTTTCTTATGTGCGGTATGGTGGGGAAGCGGGGATTTGAACCCCGACGCCTTGCGGCACATGATCCTAAGTCATGCCTGTCTGCCAGTTCCAGCACTTCCCCGGCGGGATATTATAACATCTGTTTGTGATTTTAGTTAAGCGCATTCCCCCATGCTTGTAAATGGTATAATGTGTTAACTTCTCCCGCTTGAAAAGTCCGGAGGTGGCGGATATGAAAAAATGGATACTGGTGGGTCTATCTCTGGTGATCGTTGCGGCTGTCGGGGGAGTAAACGCATTTTTCTGCTTCCGGCAATCAAGCGAGCTTGAAAACGCTATGAACCGCATCGGCCAACTGGAACAGGCACAGGCTGAACAGCAGTCAGCCCTGCAGTCATCCGCTGATAAGGTTCAATCCCTGGAAGGAGGAATTGAACTGGTCAACCTGAAACTGGCTTTGATGGAAACCGGCATCGAAAACCTCAACGAAGCTGTTAACGATATCGGCGCAGATTTCAGCCTTTTCAACACCGGACTAGATGCTCTCACGGGTGAATTGGAAAGCATAAGGGCAGTTCTCTCTTCACTCGGCGCCGACTATATCGATGCAGCGGCAATTGCCCGGGAAACGGAGCCGGTAATCGTTTACATAGAAGCCAGCCTGTTCAGCTTCAGAGTATCCGGTTCAGGAATCCTGGTGAGCCAGGCCGGGCATGTCATTACCAACTACCATGTAATCGAAGGGATGAATTCGATTCACGCCACATTGAGTACGGGCCAGAGGTTTGCTGCCGCGGTTATCGGTTTCGATGCCGGCAGGGACATTGCCATTCTCAAACTGGATTCACCGCGGCTTGATTTCCCTTCCGCCAGACTGGGCGATTCCAGCCAGCTGGCTGCCGGCCAGGACGTGCTTGCCCTGGGTTTCCCCTATCCGCTGGGTGATAATATTCCGGGTAACATGTCGGTTACCCGGGGCGTTGTTTCTGCCGTAAGAAGCTTCGATGGCTATGAGTATATTCAGACTGATGCCGCCATAAACCCCGGCAACAGCGGAGGCGCCCTGATTGACCTGACTGGTGAACTTATAGGCGTCAACGTAGCCAAGTACGTCGACATCGATATAGAAGGCATCGGCTTTGCCATCCCGGTGGACGAAATCAAGAGTTTTATCCTGGAACATGTAGGGTAGGATACCGGCTTGCTTTACATGTGGCTGTTTCTGGCCGGCTCCAAGGGTTACCAGGAAAGGCTGGGTTACGTGGTCACCACCTGCCCGGATTGTGGTGTGCGCGACCTGTTCACGGTAGAACAGGAGCGCAAGAAGTTTACAATATACATGGTGCCTACATTCCAGTACTCTAAAAAACAGTACATGGTATGCCCCAACTGCCGGGAGGTATTCGAGGTAGCCGAAGAAATAAAGGCCGAACTGCACAGCAAACTGATAAGCCAGGAACAGCTCTCCGAAGCAATAAAAAAGGGCCGCCTGGATAAACTGCTGCAAAAAGGCAGCCGTATCGGCAAAAGAAAATAACAGCGCTAGCGGTATATGCTGAATAATTCTTAAGGGTTTAAATAAAAAACATGACTATCGCTCAAAATGTCAGGCAATTGCTTGAAGAACTGCCGCCTCATGTCGAACTCGTAGCGGCAGCAAAAACGCGTACTCCGGCCGAAGTTATAGAGGCAGTCGATGCCGGAGTTACAGCCATCGGGCAAAATTACCTGAACGAATCCGAGCGAGTTTATGCAATCATCGGCCAGAGAGTTAAGTGGCATTTCATCGGCCGGCTGCAGAAAAATAAAATCGGTTCCGTTGTATCCATTTTTGACATCATTGAAACGCTCGACAGCCTGGAACTTGCCGCAGCGATCGACCGGGAATGCGCGCTGGCGGGAAAGATGATGCCGGTTCTGGTCGAAGTAAACAGCGGCAATGAACCCCAGAAATCGGGTGTTATTCCCGCAGAACTTCCGGGTTTTATTGCACGAGCCGCTAAGCTTAAACACATTAAAATCGCCGGGCTCATGACCATGGGGCCCCTCTCCCCGGAGCCGGAAGATTACCGCCCGTATTTTGCTACTACCAGACAGCTGTTTGAAATGATCAAGGAACTGCAAATTCCCCGGGTCGATATGCGGTACCTCTCCATGGGTATGACGGATTCTTACCGGGTGGCTATCGAAGAAGGGGCCAACATGATCCGCATCGGCTCCAAATTGTTCGGACCGCGAATTTAAGCGCTGTAAGTGACCTTCAGGCTGTCTACTATCTCATCCAGGTGCGTAAAGCCGGTAAAAGGAACCCCCAACGTGTCCAGCCGCGTAACCAGTGAATCGGTGGCAAAGGCATGTTCGGCCAGGCTGGCTGCGGGTGCGTCGGAAGCCCCGTTGCCGGCATAAAGTATCCGGTATCCTTTCCCCATGAAAAACCGCGAATAAGTTTCCTTGAAGCCGTCATCCAGCAGGCTGCCGTCCGGACTCCGGTAAACCGTTTCGATATGCTCGTTGCCGAATTCCGAGCTTGCCGAATAGACCTCAATTTCGTCCAGGTTCAAGTCAGCCATTATAGCCCGGATATAAAAATCCAACCCGTTGGAGACTACCACGAAGCGAATACCTTTTTGCCGGCAGTAATCGACCAGCCGTGATAATCCGGGACGAATCTGGTAATTTTTTAAAACGTAATCTTCCAGGACGGCTTTTTCTTCGTTTACCAGACGGAACGCCCTGGTATTGAACTGGCCGACGGTTATACGGCCGCTCTTATAATCTTCCAGTACTGCACGCCAGTCTCCCCGGGCGTATTTATCCAGAATTAGAAAGCTTATATCATCTACGGTGATAGTGCCGTCAAAATCGGACTGGAAGAGCAACGGCGAAGTGTTACTTAATTGGCGCATCGACGAGGTCTGAAGTCTCCATATCTGTAGAATCTATCCGGAACAGTTTTTCCGGGTTCTCTATATAATCCGTATACAGGATGCCGTCAAGGTGGTCGATTTCATGCTCCAGCGCCTGGGCCATCAGGTCCACAGCCTTTATCCTGATGGGTCTGCCATCGCTATCCAGGCCCTTGCAAATCACCGAAACAGCCCTCTTGACCAGGCCTTGGTACCCGGGAATACTGAGGCAGCCTTCCATTATTTCCCGCTCGCCTTCCCGCTTGATTATTTCCGGGTTAACCACAGCAAAGGCTTCATCATCCGGCATTTGAATGACGATTAAACGCAGAGATTTGCCAACCTGAGGCGCAGCCAGACCAACCCCACCTTCCTCGTGCATGGTCTGAATCATATCCGCGATTAACTGTTGTACAGATGAATCGACAGCCGGGATTCTGACACATTTTTTTCTGAGAACGGGGTCGGGAACGATACGCACTTTCAACGCAGCCATTTGACTTAATAATATCACAATTTACGGTTATTTGACCAACTCAAGCCCGCGCTGTATTGCACGCCAATTGCCGTTGCCGGCTGAGTTATGTTAGTATAATTGACGTCTCGGGGTGTAGCGCAGCCTGGTAGCGCACCTGAATGGGGTTCAGGTG
>JAFGLQ010000059.1 GCA_016928015.1 Dehalococcoidaceae bacterium | reverse complement strand
AATTAAATCGGTACCCTACAGCCACCGGGAAGCAGCTCTTGCCCTGGGCACTACACGCTGGCAAATGATATACAGAGTAGTACTGCCAACAGCCATACCGGGCATAATCACTGCCATTATTCTATGTATAGGAAGGGCGATCGAGGAAACAGCCTGCCTGTATGTGACCCTTGGAGGCAGTGCCGCCATGCCCAGTTCCCTTCTTTCCGGTGGCAGAACCCTGTCGCTGCATGTATTTTACCTGGCCATGGAAACCCGGGCTTTCGACAAGGCTATGGCAACCGGGGCAGTACTGATAATTACCATTATTATTATTAACACTTTAACCAACATGCTTTCACTACGTTTTCAGAAAAAGATGAAGGGTAGTCTGTAAATGACAAACTATAATGGCGCCTGCTTGTGCGGCAAAATCAGTGCCAGGGAAGTCAACCTTTATTATGGGAATTTCCAGGCGCTTAAAAACATCACCCTGGAAGTCCCCCAATGTGCCATCACCGCTATAATCGGGCCATCCGGTTGCGGTAAATCATCGTTTCTACGCTTGCTCAACAGGATGAACGATATTATAAACGGAACCCGGGTGACGGGTGATATTAAACTCGACGGGCAGTCAATTTACGAGAAATCCGTTGATGTTGTAGACCTCAGAAAACGGGTAGGCATGGTATTTCAAAAACCCAATCCCTTTTCGATGTCCATTTATGACAACATCGCTTTCGGCCCCCGCCAGCATGGCAAGCACAACAAGCGAGAACTCATTGAAATCGTAGAGAATAGCTTGCGCCAAGCAGTTCTATGGGATGAAGTCAAAGACAAGCTGGAACAATCGGCATTGGCCCTTTCCGGCGGCCAGCAGCAGCGCCTATGCATCGCTAGAGTACTGGCAGTTGAACCGGAGATTATCCTGATGGACGAACCCTGTAGCGCTCTCGATCCGATCGCTACGTTGAAAATCGAAGATCTTATGAGAAATCTGGCTAAGGATTATACCATTGTTATCGTTACCCATAATATGCAACAGGCGGCCAGGGTATCGGATATGACAGCTTTCTTCATGATGGAAGAGGACCGCTCGGGCTCGCTTGTCGAATTTGGAGCAACCACTCACATTTTTACTACACCCAAAGACAGGCGTACGGAAGACTATATTACCGGAAGGTTCGGTTAGTAGATGAACGGAGCAGGAAAAATGGAAATACGGGCCAAATTCCACAACAAACTCAAGGGGCTTCAGGATGAAATCCTTGTTATGGGCAGCATGGTTGAAAAAGCATTGCTCTATTCGGTAGAAGCTTTAAAAAATAGAGACCTAGCTTTAGCCCGTGAAATTGTTATCGGCGACTTGAAAATAAACGCAAAGCGATTCGAAATTGAAGAACAATGTGTAGAGCTCATCGCAACTCAGCAGCCAATGGCCAGCGACTTACGCACACTTGTGTCGATGACAAGCATAACAACCGAACTGGAAAGAATTGCTGACCACGCCGAAGGAATCGCCAAGATTGCCATAATGAACGGAGATGAGCCGCCCGTTAAACCCCTGGTGATTTTACCCCGCATGGCAGAACAAACAGCCCAAATGCTCCAAAATAGCCTGAAGGCCTTGATAAACCGCGACCCGGCAAGTGCCAGGCAAATTGCCGTTGAAGACGATCAAATCGATACTTACTACAGCCAGGTATTTAGAGAACTAATAGTGATAATGACGGAAGACCCTAGAGCAATCACCAGGGCTACCAGGTTGATTTGGGTAGCCCATAATCTGGAAAGAAGCGCTGACCGCGTAACCAATATATGCGAGCGGGTGGTGTTTATTGCGACCGGAAAAATTGAAGAGATCCAGGCTTCCAAGTATTAGCCGCAAGGTATAATAATGAAAAAAGCTCTGGTTGTCGATGATGACAGCAACCTAGTTGAGGCAATCAGGTACAACCTCCAAAAGGAAGGCTTTCTTGTAGTTACCGCAGATAACGGTATTTCAGCCATTGAATTGGCCCGCCTGGAAAAACCGAACATTATTATTCTGGATATCATGCTTCCCGGAATTGATGGCTTCGAGGTTTGCCGCTTTATCCGCAAGGAATTCCTCATACCCATAATTATTCTTTCAGCCAAAACCGAAGAGATGGATAAGGTGCTAGGTCTAGAGCTGGGTTGTGACGACTACATGACAAAACCATTCAGTATGAGGGAGCTTATCGCTCGCATCCGCACTATCCAACGGCGTATGCTTAGCAATGAGGTGGAAAGCCGTCCTGACAAGAATAAAGGGAAACCATTAGGCTCAAAGCTGCAGTTTTCCGGAATTGGAGTCGATGTATCCGGTCACAAAGTACTTCGCAACGGTCAACCCATAAAACTAAGCCCCAAGGAGTTCGATCTGTTGCTGTTTTTGATGCAGTCACCAGGACAGGTATTTAATAGGGAATACCTGGTTGAACGTGTCTGGGGTTACGACTACGAAGGCACCGCCCGCACCGTGGACGTACACATTCGTTCCTTAAGAAAAAAAATAGAAATAAATCCTGGATCACCAAAACACTTGATGACAATACACGGATACGGGTATAAGTTCGAATCTGATTAATTACGAAAAACTCTTATGCCAAGCATTGTTTATAATCAAATCTTAATTAAACTTTTACCTTATTATTACAACACCATAATCAAATTTTAACAACAATGTGTTAACGTGTTATTAGGTTTTCTGCAAAGTATTTTAACAAGGATTGAACAGTAAATGGACGCAACAAAATCAGGCAATCGCAAAATGTCGCTATTTAAAAATGAATTTCGGAAATATGAGGTAAGTTTTGACTATTGCTATGTTGGTACAGGAGACCAAATAACACCTTCAACATGTATTGGATTAGCGCCGGTTAGCAGCGAAGCTATAATAGCCGATTTTCATGGTACCATAGCCGCTATATACTATAATCCAATGAATAGATCGTTGTTAATAACGGCTGTTTCATCATAATTGTCTCAGGAATCAGCATCCTGCACTAGGGTTGTTCTTTCAAGCAAGGAGTGCGAATATCTATGATCATTTGGACAAAGAGGGCTGGATAAATAGGCCTGGAGATACTAACGAGTTCACTGTAAGGAGAAACCTAATGAATACTGATGAGACCGATAACCCAATCACGCTATCGATCGACTACCCTGACCACCCCGTAAACCGCCTGACCAGCTTTTTCAGAGCTATCACCTTTATACCCATAGGCTTTATTGCATTGATAATGATGCACACGCTGCCAATTCTTGAGATCGGTACTCAATACAACACCGACGAGCAGGAATTGCATTACTTCTTCACCAGTTTTTCCACTGCCGGAATTGAGATCGGTGATCTTATTATCCTGACTGCCATTGCCGCACTGTTATTACCTTTAGCAATGTTTGTGTTCGGTTTCATAAGTAACCTGTTCAACCCGATGGTGCTCATGCTCGTTTTCCGCCGCAAATACCCGAAATGGTGGTTCGATTATTATGCTGCATTGATAAAATTCATCACCCGCGTGGGTAGCTACTTTATGCTGCTGACGGATGTTTACCCGTCGACAGATGAAGACCAGAATGTCCATATAGAAATCCCCTACCCTGATGCGGAAAGGGAATTAAGCCAGGGCCTGCCGTTGATTAAATGGTTTCTGGCGATACCCCACTATATCGTGCTTGGGTTTCTGACGATTGCTGTTTGTATCTGCGTGGTATTCATCTGGTTTGCCATTTTGTTTACCGGCAGGGTGCCCCGCAGTCTATTTAATTTTATTGTGGGATTTTTCCGGTGGAGCCTTCGAGTAGCAGCCTATGCTTACTTTCAATTCACCGATAAATATCCCGAATTTAGCCTGAACTAGCCAGGAAAGGTAGTATTTTTGTTAGTATTACCCTTATATAATCGAGTCCCATTCCAATGAAAATTGAAAAGCGTATCAAGCCCGGGGAACTCCTCAAACTCGTTGGCGAAGTTGCACATGCTGACGGCAGCGATTTACGAACCCTGCTATATCAGGACCTTATTGTAAACGCCCTTAAATGCAAAAGGGATGAACTGAATATCCTCGATCTCAAGGTCATTAACCGGGCTCTGGCTGAATTCCGGTATGCAGCCCGGGTGTTCAAGCCATACCGGGGGATTCGAAAGGTATCAATTTTTGGTTCAGCCCGTACAACATCATCCGATCCGTATTATTCGCTGGCAAGAGAACTGGGCCGACTTTTATCTGAGAATAACTACATGGTTATCACCGGTGCGTCCGAAGGCATCATGCGCGCAGGGATCGAAGGGGCTGGAGCCTCCAGCAGTTTTGGTGTAAACATCCTGCTGCCCTTCGAATCCGGCCCGACCTCAATAATCAGGGATGACCCCAAGGTTATGAGGTTCAAGTATTTTTTTACCCGGAAACTCTTTTTCGTGATGGAAGCCAATGCTTTCGCTCTTTTACCGGGTGGTTTTGGTACTCACGATGAGGGTTTTGAAGTGCTCACCCTGCTGCAAACAGGGAAATCACCTCCCATGCCGGTAGTTCTGATGGAATTGGAAGGAGAAAACTACTGGGAAAGCTGGGATGCATTTATTCGCCAGCAACTGTTGAGCAGAAGCCTGATTTCTCCCGAAGATCTTTCTTTCTATAAAATAGTGTATTCGCCGGCAGAGGCTGTTAGCTGGATAAATCATTATTACTCAACTTATCATTCTTTGAGACAGGTTGAAGACAGCATGGTAATCCGCCTGGAAAGGGTTTTATCAGATAACCATATTCTTGAACTTAATCAATTGTTTAAAGATATCATCACCAGCGGGGATATCAGGCGCTCAGACCCGTTGAGCGCGGAAGAGGATGAGCCAGCACTGTTGGAAAAGCCCAGACTAGCCTTCAAATCCAACAGAAAAAGCGCCGGGCGTTTGAATCAAATGATACTGTTAATAAATGAACTGGGTAAAGACCTTTGAATGTTCTATGCTGGGCTTTTTGGGCTGGCCTGCCATTGGCTAAATAACTGCAAAGCTCATCAATATGACTTTATGGGGTTACTGTCCTGCCTCTGGCAACGGCTGAACCCAAAGGAAGAACCGCACGGTAAAATATGATATAAAATATAAATAAAGGAGGAGCTGTTCGATAGCCGGGCTTGTATATGCAGCCTGGTTGATCGAGCAAATCATGAGTCATGAAGACGATATTATTCATCTGCGTACACAATTCCGGACGCAGCCAGATGGCAGAAGCTTATTTCAATTGGTTCGCTAAAAGTCATGCTCAAGCTGAATCTGCAGGGACTCAACCCGGTGAAAGTATCAATCCGGTGGTAGTTCAAGCTATGCAGGAAGACGGCATTGATATTAGCCAAAACAGGCCTAAAATCCTTACCCCCGAAATGGTTGCAAGAGCTTACAAAGTTATATCTATGGGTTGCGGAGCGGAGGTAGATGCAGCTTGCCCTGCCAGATATATTGAAACGCAAGATTGGCCTCTCGAAGATCCTCGTAACAAGCCCATTGAAACGGTTAGAATAATCAGAGACAATATCAAATCGAGGGTTATTGAGTTCATCAATAAAGAGGGTTTTAGTGACAAGCAAACATCCATTGATGTCTGATTGAGTTGTATATTTGTTGCTCGTTATAAACCTGGAGGTTTTTATAGCGACTTTGGAAGACAATCACCTTATGGAGCTATTAACAGCAGCCATATCGGGAAGAGGCTCCTCCTTTGCAGGACGTCATATTTTGTAAAACTTCGGTCTCAGGGTGTAATATCTGTTTGTGGATATTAATGCTGCCGATAAACTCAAGGCTTTTTTTTCTCAGCACCGGCACCTGCAGTACAACAAGGGAGAACTTCTGGTAAGGGCCGAGGATGATCCTTCCGGAGTTTACTATCTGCATGAAGGAGTTGTTGATCAATACGTCATCTCGGAAAAGGGTGATGAATTCATCGTCGCCTTTTATGAACCGATCGCGATATTTCCTCTGGCGTGGGCAATCAATGACTCCCCCAACATATTCTTCTATGAAGCATTAGTGGCTTCCTGCCTATATCGAGCTCCCAAAGATGAATTCTTAAATTTTATTGAGAATGAATCCCGGGTCATTCTTGAGCTGCTGCGGATGGAAATCAGCCATATCGATGAATTGCTCTCCCGAACGATTTACCTGACGCAAGGCAACGTCCACGCAAAATTAGCCACCGTACTTCTCGCAGGCGCGAAATGGTTCGGCAAGAAAACAAGTGCGAATTCGGTCACCTTCGATTTTAAAATTCTTGAAACGAAACTCGCATCGACGATAGGAACCACACCTGAGACAATAAGCCGAGAGTTGAAACTGCTTAAAGAAACGGGCTTAATCCAATTCAACAAAAATATATTGACTATCAACGATATCAATAAGTTGGAAGAAGAACGCTCACAAAGTTCCTTGTGATGGTTTCTTCGACTGGGATCATCGGTTTTGCTTCAAGATCTCCCGGTAATCCTTCCGGCAATAGAAATCCCTGCCAAATGCCTTCGCCCACCAGCAGTTCCAGATGCAGTTGACTAGCTAAGCCAGGTTCGTCTTTAACCTGATACAGCCTGTATTTTCCTGCGGCGAGAGTACAGAAAACCCTGCCCCCATGTTGACCGGCAGACCGGATTCTAATATCCTTATCCCTTTCCCAAACGTAGTCACTTTTTCCGTTATAAATGTCGAGTGTTAGAAGTTTCGATGCGTCTCCCATTTCCTTGAGATGGTAGACGCCTTTTTCAATCAACTGAATCATATGTGTAATGCTATCCCATTTGGCCAGAGGACACCTTGATGTAAATCAAGATTGCACCTTGATGCTTGTCAAAGCTTTTAATGCAAAGCGAGTCTATGATTAGGCTAAAACAACAAGGAGGAAACAAATGCTAAGTTCATTATCTCGCAACTGGTGGCTCCTGGCGTTACGGGGTATCGCCGCAATCATCTTTGGGGTTCTGGCGCTTGTCTGGCCTGCACTGACGGTATTCAGCCTGGTGGTGCTTTTCGGAGCGCTCGCTTTCGTGCAGGGGGTATTCTCGATAACCACGGCTATCATCGTACATAAGAAAAACGAGAACTGGTGGGCTATTCTGCTCGCCGGCGTGGCTGGGATTATCATCGGATTAATGACCTTTTTCTGGCCTGGCGTGACCGCTTTGGCTCTGTTGTACCTAATCGCCGCCTGGGCGGTGGTCACCGGTAGTTTTGAAGTCGCAGCGGCGATCAAGATGAGGAAACTCATTAAAAATGAATGGCTGATGATTGCTGGTGGGCTTCTGTCGATCCTCGTAGGGGTGTTGCTGGTGCTTTTCCCCGGTGCTGGAGCATTGAGCGTGATGTGGTTGATCGGATCGTACGCAATAGCGCTTGGAGTTCTGCAGATTGTTTTGTCTTTCCGGGTGAAGAGTCTAGCCTCCAAGTCAACGATTTAAGCTTATGTAGGGTAAGGAATGAGGAGAACGAATATGGACACTTATACTAAAATGGAAGCCGAGCTAGAGGTTGTACTCCGCTATTGGGCAAAGGCACTGGATGAGATCGAAGCCGAAGAAGCCGCGGAAGAAAAAGCGCGCCAGGCGGAAATTGCCTCAGTGAAAGAGGAGGTTAAAACCAGCGTTCAGAATAAAGTTGCTGAAATGCAGACCAAATATGACACTGCGTTCGACAGGCTCATCAATACATTGGATGAGCACAATGAAAAACTAATTGATGCCTTGGGGCATCTGGATGCCGATATCGCCGAGGCTGAAGGTCAAGCAAAAGCGGAATTGGAAGTAAAGCAGGCGGCTCTACGATCGGACCTTGCCAAGCTGCAGAAACATATGCAGACTGGACTTGAAACGCAACTTAAACGACTCGAAACGCGGATATGCGAACTGGAGGAAATGGATGAGTTGGCTGACTCCAGATTACGAGCACGGATTAGCAGCCGTGCAACGGAACTCCGCCAAAAAGCTAAGGAGGCAAAGCAGGCCCTGCAAAGCCTGAAAAACTCTCAACAGTCCACCTGGAACGATTATAAAAACAAAGTTAACCGGGCGATTGCTGACTTGAGAGAAGGGTATAAAAAGGCCATTGCCGAATTCAAAGACACCAACACAGTCTAAATGAGGCGGAGCTTGCTAACTTAAATGGAAGTCAGCCTTGAATCTTAGATTCAAGGCTGACTTCCCAGATTAAATAAAAGGTTCAACCCCGTGTAATGCTCCCAATGGATAAAGCACTTCGGAAGCTAACACACTTTGTTCCTTAGATCTTTCATCGAGGGTATTGTTATAGACAAAGATACCCTTGGTGGAGATAGGGGGATTCGAACCCCCGACCTCGGCGATGCGAACGCCGCGCTCTCCCAATTGAGCTATATCCCCATCCAGCGATAATTATATCACAAGCCCACCAGGCAATAAATCTAGATCATGCGGTTGAAATCCTGCTCAGCCAGCTTGAAACCGATAAAGCGGGCGATCGGAGAGCCTTGTGGCGGATTGAATACCTGTTGCGGAGGGCCGCATTCCACCAGCTCGCCGCTCATGATTACACCCACCGTCCCGGCCAGGCGCCTGGCCTGTGCCAGGTCATGTGTGGTCATCACCAGGGTAGTTTGATGTTCCCTGGCAACCCGGACAAGCACGTCTTCTATCTTGCCGGCTGAATTAGGATCCAGGTTGGCTGTAGGTTCGTCCAGGAGCAGGATTTCGGGCCGGGTTACCAGGGCACGAGCAATAGCTATCCGCTGGGTTTCTCCGCCGGAAAGGGTTCTGGCGTTGCGGCCAGCAAAATCCTGCATATCTACCTGACCAAGGGATTCAAGCACCCGTGATTTAATTTCATTTTTGGAGACTTTGCGCCAGCGAAGGGGATAGGCAACATTTTCGAAGACGCTGCAGGAGAAAGCCACCGGTTTTTGCTGAACAAAGGCCATGCGCCGCCGGATTTCAAGGTGCCGGTCCGGCGAACCGGTTACGTCTACCCCCAGAATATTCAAGTTACCCGATACCGGCCTGTCCAGTAAACCGAGGATGCGTAGCAGGGTTGTTTTTCCGGCGCCGGTAGGGCCTATAAGCATGAACGAATCCCCGCTTTCGACCTGCAGGCTTATGCCCTTGAGCAGTGGTATCATGCCCGCCCGCCGGACCAGGTTATGGGCTTCAATGTGCAGCACTGGTTCTCACCTGTTGCAACCGGCTGAGCGCGATATTTATTACCAGCGAAATTATCAGCAGAATGAATCCAAGCGCCAGCGAAAGTTCTATGTCACCCTTGGATGTTTCCAGTGAAATAGCTGTGGTGAGGGTGCGGGTAAAACCGCGGATATTGCCGCCGACCATCATCGCCAGGCCAACTTCAGATATCGCCCGCCCAAAACCCATGATTACGGAGGTTATCACCGCATAGCGGGCTTCTTTCAAAGCCAGAATTCCAGCCTGGAAGCGGCTGGCGCCGAGCGAAAACGCGGTATCGGCAACCGTCTTGTCCAGGCTGGACAAGGCCGATATTATCAGCCCCAGCATGAGCGGTATTACCAGCAGCGCCTGACCGATTACCATCAGGATCGGGGTAAACATGAGCCCCAGTTCACCTAAAGGCCCCGCCCGGGAAAACAGTATAAACACCAGAAGCCCGACCAGGACGGTAGGCAAACTGTAAAATGTCTGAATAATACTTACCAGCAGGCGTTTGCCTTTAAAGCTGGTAAAGTGAATCAGGCTGCCCAGTGGCAGGCATACCAGGGTAGCGATCACACACGCCGTGCTGGAAATACCCAGTGAACGGAAGGTAACAGCCATTACTTCCGGGTCGAAATTGACTAGAAGTTCAAGCGCCCTGAGTATGCCCTGCCAAAGTTCATTCATACTGATTCAATTATTGCCTAACTTGCCGGCTCGTTACCGGCACATGGATTGAACAGCGGCTCACCGTAATCAGCCATGCCATAATCGCCGATAAAATCCTGGATTTCATCCGAAACCAGGAAATCCACCAGGAGCTGGGCTTTTTCAGCTTTGGCTCCTTCCACGGCAGCGGGGTCGATCACAATTATCGAATAGACGTTGAGCAGAATCGAGCCTTCTTCCACCAGCGGCACCAGGCCGGTTTCGGCCTTGTAAGCCAGAAAGGTGCCGATGTCGGCCAGGGTGTAAGCTTCCATCTCGGCAGCCATTTGCAGAGTGGGGCCCATACCCTTGCCGGCTTCGACATACCAGCTGCCGGAAGTTGCCACCGTGTCATAATCGAACCCGGCTGATTTCCAGATGGCTTTCTCCTTGGTGTGCGTCCCGGAAGCATCGCCTCTTGAAATAAAAGCAATCTGTGAATCGTGCAGTTTCTTGAAAGCATCTTCCGGGCTCAAGCCCGTTATGCCGGCAGGGTCGCTTTCCGGCCCGACAATTATAAAATAGTTATAGGCGAAAGGTACCCTTTCAATACCATAGCCTTCGGCGATGAACTGCTCCTCGGTCGCTTTGGCATGAACCGCTACCGCATCGACATCTCCCCGCCGGCCGTATTCGAGAGCTATGCCGGTACCGGCATAGAGTATATCCAGCCTGATTCCGTGCTCCTGCTCGAAACGGTCTTCAAGAGCATTCCACAAACCGGTGTCGTATAAACTGGTGGTAGTAGCAATGCGCAACCTGTCCTGAGCCTGGATTATGGATGAACCTGAATCGCAGCCGCCGATGCCAGCTACCAGGATTACGATCAGGGCACCACTCAATAACAAATACTTTATGTTCTTCACGTTAAAATCTCCTATACAAATATGGGTTACCTCTTTCCGGGTCTTGCTTAAAAAAATTAAGCGCCCCGAAAAGGAGGCGCTCTCAAAGGCAAAGCCTGAGGCATGGTTTTCTCCTTTCCGAATACGGGAGGCGGCACTGTTTCCGGTGACACCCTGCGGGCCAGCCTCCATAGGCACTATACCTTTAGGAGGTTTGGCTCGGAGAACCAATATTCAATTGTTATCGTCAGTTTACCGGTCAGCCGGCTGCGTTGTCAAGAATTCAGGACAACAGGAAAACCCTCAGCCTTGTAAGCTAAAAACAATGTTGTTATACTAATCAGGTTAAAATGAACGACAATTTTGAGACCGTTATTGGCCTTGAGGTCCACGCACAGTTAACTACCCGCTCTAAAATGTTCTGCCGCTGCGGGTCGGATTATGCCAGTGCGGAACCCAATACTCGGGTTTGCCCGGTTTGCCTGGGCTTGCCGGGTGTCCTGCCGGTGATAAACCGCCAGGCAGTGGAAAACACAATTCTCACCGCGCTGTCTTTGAACTGCCGCATCCCGGAACATACCAAATTCGACCGGAAAAACTACCCCTACCCCGACCTTGTCAAGGGCTACCAGATAAGCCAGTACGACCAGCCTCTCGGTCTTGGAGGCTGGATGGATGTGGAGACCGATGGAGAGAGCCGGCGCCTGGGTATAACCCGGGTACACCTGGAAGAGGACGTGTGCAAACTGCTTCACCGCGGTACCGGCGCCAGCGGTTTCAGCCTGGTAGATGCCAACCGCAGCGGTGTGCCGCTTATGGAAATCGTCAGCGAGCCGGACATGCGTTCTCCGGCAGAGGCGCGAAACTACCTGGTTAAGCTCAGGAGTATCTTGCGCTATCTGGGAGTATCGGTAGCCAATATGGAAGAGGGCAGTTTCCGCTGTGATGCCAATATTTCAATCCGGCCGTGCGGTTCAAGCGAACTTATGGCCAAGGTCGAAGTAAAAAACATGAACAGCTTTAAGGCTGTATACAGGGCTCTTGAATTCGAGGCCAAAAGGCAAAGACAGGCTCTGGCTGATAACGTTAAGCTGGTGCAGGAAACCCGTGGCTGGCTGGACGATGTGGGAGAAACCGTCAGCCAGCGCAGCAAGGAATACGCTCATGATTACCGCTATTTTCCGGAGCCAGATCTGCCTCCCCTGTCGGTCAGCCGCCGTTGGATCGATGATATCAAAGCCAGGCTGCCCGAACTGCCGGATGAACGCTGTCAGCGTTTCACCGCTCAATACGGCCTGTCGGATTATGATGCCTGCTTGCTGACGGCTACCAAAGAAGCGGCCGATTATTATGAAGATACGTTAAAGCTCTCGTGCCAGCCGGCAAAAGAAATCGCCAACTGGATAGCCGGCCCGGTTTCAGGCATGATCAACGCCGGTGGTATTGATTTTGAATCTTTCAGCTTCAAAATACCGCCCGAAGCCCTTGCCGGTCTGGTGGAACTGACGGCGAAAGGCTCCATCAATATGGCCACTGCCAAAACAGTACTCGAAGAGATGTTCAATACAGGCAAGAGCGCTGTTAGCCTGGTTGCCGAAAAAGGCCTTACGCAGATCAGCGGCTCCGGAGAACTGGATGATTTTGCCCGGCAGGTTATTGCGGCCAACCCTTCTGCAGTGGCCGATTACCTGAGCGGTAAAGATCAGGCAATGAAATTTTTAATTGGACAAATGATGCGTCTTACCAGGGGCAGGGCCAATCCAGAGGCCGCTGCCGGTATCATAGAACGGAAACTTAAGGAAGGTTAACAACATGCAAACCTATTTACTGGTAGCCCAGATAATTATCTCGGTCGCTCTGATTGCCGTCCTGCTGCTGCAAGTTCGAGGCGGCGGCCTGGGAGGGATTTTCGGCCAGGCGGATTCTGTTTACCGAACACGCCGTGGTATCGAAAAGACCCTTTTCAATTTGACCATCATATTGACAGTGCTTTTTGTGGGCATCGCACTGCTTATACTGATTCTGGCATAACAATCAAATTTCCTCCTGGACAAAAGAAAAAGAGCTCCGCGGCCAGCCGCGGAGCTCTGAGTTTAGCTATTGAATTGTAACAGCCTCTTGTGTTCGCTCCCTACTCCCCCATACCTGGTAAATACCAGAAGTCCCTGCTGCTATTGAGAGAGTCCGTTATCTGGAGAGCTCGGGAGCCTTCTGCCGCTCCTCACCGGTGGTGCTAACTTAGCTCACCTTTCACCAGCAAGGAGCAAAAACGAGGAAATTTCCTCCGGCATAATCTGGCTATAAGCTTCATTACGCCACCTCCTTCTCCGGTCTCGAAGGGCTCTTGGCTATACCCTTCATCTCCTATTATACCGGCCGCAACGTAAAAGTCAATACCTGTTTGCCCGCCGTTCCTGAGTGTTGGCAATTTAAGCCCGTTAAGGTTAGAATAACAGGGTTATCGGCCAGTTAATATAGAAAAAGGGGAAGCAGATTTCTAATATGGCTCTTGTTGTTCAGAAATACGGCGGTTCTTCGGTAGCTGATGGTGAAAAAATCATGAACGTTGCCCGCAGAATTGCACGCACCTCCCAGGACGGCAACCGTGTAGTCACGGTGGTTTCAGCCATGGGCGACACAACCGATGAATTGCTTGAACTGGCATACAATGTAAGCGACAGCCCGAGCTCCCGCGAACTTGACGTTCTGCTTTCAACAGGCGAAATAGTCTCTTCAACCCTGCTGGCCATGGCTTTGAAATCCCTGGGTGAACAGTCCATAAGCCTGACGGGGGCCCAGGCGGGCATACGTACCGATAATTCTTACTCCCGCGCCCGTATCATGAATATCGACCCCAAACGTATCATCAAAGAACTCGAGAAGGGCAACATTGTAATAGTAGCCGGGTTCCAGGGCATTAATGATGATATGGATACCACCACGCTCGGACGGGGAGGCTCCGACACCACGGCAGTTGCCCTGGCGATAAGCCTCAAGGCTGAAAAGTGCGAAATATATACCGATGTCCAGGGTGTTTATACAGCCGACCCGAGGATTGTAAGCCAGGCCGTCAAACTGGATGAAATCGGTTACGAAGAAATGCTGGAAATGAGCACCTACGGCGCCAAGGTTATGCACCCTCGAGCGGTAGAACTGGGGCAGATTTATGGTGTTCCCATACTGGTAGCTTCCAGTTTTATGGATAAACCAGGCACTTTAATCCATGGAGGGATATCAATGGAAGGACGCAACAAAGTAACCGGCATAGCCCATGACCTCAATGTAGCCAAAATCACCATCCTGGGCGTTCCCGATAAACCGGGTATAGCCGCAGCAATTTTCGAGAGACTGGCCGGTGCAGGCATAAGCGTAGATACTATCGTCCAGAATGCCAGCACAGAGAATATCACCGACCTCACCTTCACCATAGCCAAGAGCGACCTGGGCCCGGCAATGGAAATAGTTAAGCCACTGGCGGCTGAAATCGGAGCCAGGGACTTTGTGAGCGATTCAGGCGTCGGCAAGGTGAGCATAATCGGCACCGGAATTCAAAACACACCGGGATTTGCTGCCAAAATGTTCACCGCGCTCAGCCGTGAATCAATTAATATAATGCTCATTTCGACTTCTGAAATCCGCATTACCTGCATCATAAAGGAAGACAGGGTAAAAGATGCTATCCGGGCACTGCACAAGGCATTCGAGCTGGAACAGGCATAGAAAAAGGGACGGGGTTGTTTCCCCCGTCCCTTTTTAAACTGTTCCAGCCGTACTAAACGTTAATTACTTCTTTAACCCCGGGCACTTCCTGTTTCAGCAAGCGCTCGATACCGTTCTTCAGGGTCATCTGGGACATCGGACAACCGGCACAGGCGCCTGTAAGGGTCACCTTGACAATTCCATCCTCGGTAACATCAACCAGTTCCACACTGCCGCCGTCCGCCTGAAGACTGGGCCGTATTTTATCCAGCACCGCGGCCACTTTTTCGCGCATTAAAGACTCCTTTTTATTTTATTTATCCTTGCTTGTTTCAGACTCGTCCTTTACTATACCGTGGCACCTAAAAACTTGCTCGGCAGAGCATTCCCCGGGTTTAGTCTTCAACCGTTCCGGGTGCTCACAATTATGGTTATCGCACATATTCTCTCCTTATCGGGGCTGGTGATTTGAGCTATTTTCAATTTGAGATTATCATATATAGAATAATAACGTCAACGCTGATATTAAATTTTCTGTTTGAACCCCTTGCAAAATGGTACATATATCGTTTACTATTTTAGGCTTGTGTTTGGTTAAAGACATTTAACCAAATCTTGAAGTAGTAATTGATTTTAATTAGGAAAAAAGTAATGACCCAAGAGACAGATAAACCCGTCTTCGTTCTACCCTCAACCAGCCGCAAGGCCATCAGCCTGGCTATGGAGGGCCGCTGGCATGAAGCGGTTGCGGCCAATCTTTCCATCATCGAAAGTTCCCCCTGTGATGTGGATGCCTACAACCGCCTGGGCAGGGCTTACATGGAAATGGGCGAATACGCCGCCGCCAGAGAGAGTTATTCCAGAGCCTACGAGCTCGATCCTTACAACTCCATTTCAGAAAAAAACCTGCGCCGTCTCTCGCAACTCGGCGAAGGCATCAGCCACAAGCCTCCGTCTTTCAGCCGGCTGGACCCGGAACATTTCATTGAGGAACCCGGCAAAGCCGGAGTGGTTAACCTGCAGCAGGAAGCCCCCAGAGAAACCTGGGCCAGCATGGTAGCCGGAGAAAAGGCAAACCTGGTAATCGACGGACCGAGCCTGAGAGTAGTTAACAACCGGGGAGAATACCTGGGGATTCTAGATTCACGACAAAGCCAGCGGTTAATTAAACTCATGCGCGGCGGCAATATCTACAGTGCCAAGATTATCAGTGCAACCGGTACAAAGGCTATAATAATAAGAGAGGAATACAAGCATCCTTCACAGCAGGGAACAATATCCTTTCCTTCCCGTTATATTGACCGGGCGGAGCGATACGGGGGAGACCAGCCGGCAGGCGCCAAGACAGTTGTTACCCCCGATTCGGCCGAAGACAGTTATTATGCAGACTCCGATGAAGGTGAAGAATGGGTAGACAGCCCGGATGATACTTTCGATGATCAGGAAGAAACGAATTAGGAGACACTAAATGGATGTAAGCGTGGGCAAAATCCGGGAAATTAAAATTGAAGATGAGATGCGCAGTTCATACCTGGACTACGCAATGAGCGTAATTATCGCCCGGGCTCTGCCGGACGTCAGAGACGGGCTTAAACCGGTGCAGAGGCGCATTCTTTATGCCATGCGGGAACTGGGAATTACCCACAATACTGCTCACAAGAAAAGCGCCCGTGTAGTGGGTGAAGTACTGGGCAAATACCACCCCCACGGCGACTCTTCAGTTTATGATGCCATGGTACGCATGGCCCAGGATTTTTCCATGCGCCATCCTCTGATTGACGGCCAGGGTAACTTTGGCAGCGTTGACAACGACCCCCCGGCAGCCATGCGCTATACCGAAGTCCGCCTGTCAGCTATCGCCGAACAAATGCTTTTGGACATCGACAAGGATACCGTCGATTTCATGCCCAATTTCGACGACAGCCTGACCGAACCGGTCGTACTGCCGAGCCGGTTGCCCAACCTGCTGGTAAACGGTTCAGCAGGCATTGCCGTAGGTATGGCTACCTCCATCCCGCCGCATAACCTGGGTGAAATTTGCACTGCTATTGCCTATTTGATCGATAATCCGGAAGCTTCGGTCAGCGATTTAATGGGCATCGTAAAGGGGCCTGACTTCCCTACCGGCGCTACCATCCAGGGGGTTGAAGGGATCAGGAGCGCGTATGCCACCGGGCACGGCCGTGCCGTAGTAAAAGCCAAGGCATTTATAGACGAAACGCCCAACGGCCGTTACCAGATTATAGTCAACGAACTGCCTTACCAGGTTAATAAAGCCGGCCTTATCGAACGTATCGCCAACCTGATCAAAGACAAAAAAATTACCGGCATCAGTGAACTCAGAGACGAATCCGACCGCCAGGGTATGCGCATCGTAATCGAGCTGAAACGCGAAGCCCAGCCTCAGCAGGTACTCAATAACCTCTACAAGCATACACCTATGCAGACCGCTTTTTTCATAAACATGCTGGCCCTGGTTGACGGGCAACCCCGGGTGCTTTCGCTAAAAGAAGCTCTGCAGCATTTTATTTATTTCCGTCAGGAAGTAATTACCCGGCGCTGCCAGTATGAACTCAAGGGCGCTCAAGATAGAGCCCACATACTGGAGGGTTTGAAAATCGCCCTGGATTATATTGATGCGGTTATCGCTACCATACGCGCCGCCAAGTCGGCAGAGGATGCCCGCGGCGCCCTCATGGAAAAATTCGAATTAAGCCAGCTGCAGGCCCAGGCAATCCTTGACATGCAACTGAGAAGACTGGCCAATCTCGAACGCCAGAAAATTCTTGATGAATACACCGCGGTACTGAAAACCATCAGCTACCTGGAGGACTTGCTGGCCAGCCCGCTGAAAATCCTGGGTATAGTTAAAACCGAAATTGCCGAAATCAAGAATAAAGAGGCTAACCCGCGGCGCAGTGACATAAACGAACAGGAAGCCATGGCTTATAGCGAAGAGGATTTGATACCTCACCAGGCTATGGTAGTAACGCTGAGCGAGCGCGGATTCATTAAACGGGTGCCCGCCGAATCTTTCACTCCGCAGCATCGTGGAGGCAAAGGCATTATAGGCATGGTTACCCGGGAAGCTGATACCGTGCGCTTCCTGCTGTATACCGATACTCATGACAACCTGCTTTTCTTCACCGACCGGGGCAGGGTTTTCTCGATTAAATGCCACGAGGTGCCCCTGGATGTATCCAGAATAAGCAAGGGGATGTCGATTATTAACCTCATACCCCTGCAGGACGGAGAGAGGGTGACGGCAGTCGTTGACGTCAAGGAATTCATCGACGGCTGGTACCTGATCATGGCTACCCGCCAGGGTGAAATTAAAAAAGTCGATATCAATGCCTTCAGTTCAGTTCGCTCAAGCGGCCTCATTGCCATGGACCTTCCGGCCTCGGACTGCCTGGTAAGCGCGCGGCTGGGAACCGATTTTGACGATGTCCTGCTGGTTACCCGCAACGGCCAGTCCATACGTTTCCCGGTCAACGATATCCGTACCAGCCTGAGAGCCAGCGGTGGTGTCAAGGGCATTAAACTAATCGGCGGTGACCAGGTTGTAGCTATGGACATGGTCAATACTGAAGCCTACCTGCTGGTGGTAACCGAACGCGGGTTCGGCAAAATAACGCCGCTTTCCAGGTACCCGCTGCAGAAAAGAGCCGGAAGTGGTGTAAAAACCTTCCACCTGACCGGTAAAACCGGCCAGGTGACGGCAGCCGCCCAGGTTACCGAGACCCGGCAGGTAATGCTTATTTCAGCTAACGGTGTTGTAACCCGCACGCCGGTAAAAGAGGATGATCCCCGAAAAGGCATCACGGTCCAGGGGCGTACCACCCAGGGGGTGAAACTGATGGATATCAAAGCCGAAGACAGCCTGGTGGCGATTACGGTGTTCGACTAAACCGCCTTCAGGATATAGTGATAGCCCCGGTAGGGCACTTGCGCTCACAACCCCGAAGGCGGTCGCAGAGGCTCTCGTCCTTTACCTCGCATGCACCGCCTTCATCGAGGTAAAGGATTTTCGGCGGGCATATCTTGATGCATACGCCGCAGCCGGTGCACAGGTCTTTATTTATGTTAACTATTTTATCCACTTTCATCTGCCGTTTTGGATAAATTGTGGCAGTTGTTAATCTGCATCTGCAATCCGCAAAGGTTGCAGTCATCGACACGGCAGTCGGGAGTAACGATCCCGCGCAGGGCTCGCCGGTATTCCTCCTGTAAGAATTCAGCGCTGATACCGTTGTCAATATGGCTCCACGGCAGACTTTCGGTTATCTCGCGCTCCCGGTTGGCATAAAATGCCGGATCGATGCCGGTTTCATTAAAAGCCTGGCGCCAAAGCTCGAATTCGAACAATTCATCCCACCCGTCGAACCGGGCGCCCAGTTCCCAGGCGCGGTATATCGCCCTGCCAAGGCGCCTGTCTCCCCTTGAGAACACCGCTTCAAGCAAGCTGGTTTCAGGTTTTTGCCAGCTGAGGCTTATTCCGCGCCGGTCTATCAGGTTTCTTACAACGTTTACCCGCCGCATTATTTCATTCCCGGGTATCTGGGATACCCACTGGAAAGGCGTGTGGGGTTTGGGTACGAAGGTGGAAAGGCTGAGCCTTAACCTGGGCCGGCGCCCCGGGCAAAGCCGTCCCAAATCGTATACTTTGTGAGTCAGCAGGGCAATTGCCTCAAGATCTTTATCTGTCTCTGTCGGTAAGCCCAGCATAAAATACAGCTTCAAATTAACCCAGCCGCGCTCAAATGCAGCTGCCGCAGTTCGTAATATTTCCTCTTCGGGGATTATCTTGTTGATGACTCTCTGAAGACGCTCAGTAGCCGCCTCAGGAGCCAGTGTAAGGCCGCTTTTTCGCTTTTCATTCAGGCTCTCGACCAGGTCCAGCGAGCCGGCATCGACCCTTAAGCTCGGCAGAGAAAAGGTAATATCCTTAAACAGGTCATCTCTGCCGAGTCGGCGTATCAGCCCGGTGATACCCGGGTAGTCCCCGGCACTGAGTGAAAGCAGAGTCACTTCATCGTAACCACAATTCGCACACAGGCTGGAGACAGTATCGGCAATGTCGTCAGGCCTGCGGTGCCGAAGAGGGCGGTAATAAAACCCCGCATTACAGAAACGGCAGCCACGGGTACACCCGCGGCTGATTTCCACTGCCGCGCGGTCCTGAATAGTTTCTATCAGCGGCACTACCGGCATTGTTGGAGGTGGAGGCAACTGCCGGCAGAAAAGACGCTTTACCGGAAGCCGGGCTCCGGAACCGGAAGGTACTATGTGTTTGAAGACGCCGTCACCAGCATATTCCACGTCATACAGCGACGGGACGTATACACCCTCGAGCCCGGCCAGCGCCTCCAGTATTCGACGCCTCGGGGTTTTTGTCTTTTTGCCCTCATGAATGGCTTTGAGAACCCGGGGTAACGCCTCTTCCCCGTCGCCGATTACAAAAAAATCAACGAAATCAGACAGCGGCTCCGGGTTGAGTGCCCCAATACCGCCTGCCATCACCAGCGGTTCGGATTCTCCCCTGTCGATTGATTTAGGCGCTATACCGCCCAAATCCAGAATGTTCAATACATTGGTAAAGGTAAGTTCGTAACCCAGCGAAAATCCTACCAGGTCGAACTCGCGCAATTCGTGTCCGGATTCGAGCGATTGCAACTTTACTCCGGCCTGTCTTAAAGCCCGTTCCATATCCGGCCATGGGGCGAATACTCTTTCGGCCAGAGCCCAGTCAAGCTCATTAACAACCTGGTAAAGAATCGGGATTGTGATGTTGGACATACCGACTTCATAGGTATCCGGATAGCTGACGGCAACCCTGATGCCGGTTTGGCCCCAGTTTTTTACAAACGACTGCCATTCTCCGCCAGTATAACGGGCGGGTTTTTGGACTGTTCTTAAAATCTTATCCGGATACGGCATGCTTGTTGTGCAATCCAGGTATTATATGAAATTATAACTCATTTATCATGCCCCCTGCTCGAACAGCATGGAATAGACCACCGCCGCATGCCCATGGGCCTGAAAATATGTCTGCTATTGACAAAAACCCCGGGTAAAGCCTAACATTATTAGAGTAGATAGAAAACAAGTCATCAATAAATCGAGTTAAATTTCATACCCGATAATTAACAGTCCTGCTTGTTAAACCTGTCCCACAAAGTAAGATAATTCGTTTAGGGGGTCTTTTGTGGATACCGACAGCAACCAGCCGTGGATTTTTTTCTGGGCAGCGCCCGACCCCGATTATGATAACTTCCTGGCAGAAGAAAGAGAATTCAAGCGCAAGATATTCATCCGGCGAGCACTTTTAGAAACCCTTATATCCCAAGACGACGAGGATGTTCTGCCTGAAGCCGGCTAGTTCGGCAGTACCGATCCGGTAATATCACGCTGTCCCCGATAAAACTCAGCCGAGCTGACGGCTTTCCTGCCTTCCAGCTGAAGGGTTGATACGGCCAGCACGCCCTTTCCGGTAATTACACCTATCCGGGCTGCCTGATTGCCGGCAAGTTCTATGACTCTACCCGGCAAGCCCGCTCCGGTAATTTGCAGCGGCTTCACCTCGATAAGTTTTAGCACTTTACCCTTCCATACAGTGTGTATTCCTGGCCAGGGGTGATAAGCCCTTGCTTTCCTCCATATGCTTTCAGCGGATTCGTTCCAGTCTACAAATCCGGCGTTTTTGGTTATCATGCCGGAATATGTCGCCTGTGAAGAATCCTGGGGCACGGGCTTTATGGATCCATTTTTCCACAAGCGCAATACTTCGATAACGGCGCCGGGAGCAACCTCGCTGAGCCTCAATCCCAGGCTCCGGGCAGTATCCCAATCAAATATCGGAAGTTGATACTCAGCCAGTACAGGCCCTGTGTCCATGCCCCTGTCCATAAGCATGATGCTTATACCGGTGAACACGTCTCCGGCAAGAATAGCCCCGGCTACCGGTGAAGCGCCACGATGGCGCGGCAGGAGCGAAAAATGAACATTGATACAACCCAGCGGCGGTATTTCAAGCACCTCCGGGGGCAGTATGCGGCCGTAGGCTACCACCAACACTGCTTCCGGCTTCAATCCTTTCAAAAGCTCAACGGTTTCCCGGCTTTTAAAACCAGCAGGTTGGACTATTTCCAAACCCAACCTGACGGCTTCCTGCTTCACCGCAGAGACTGCCGCTTCCCTGCCCCTGCCTGCCGCGGCATCCGGTTGAGTATATACAGCCGCTACTTCGTGCTCGGCAGCAAGCCTGCCGAGCACCGGTGTGGCAATAGAGGGTGTTCCCATGAAAACAAGGCGCAAATTCTCAAGCCTCCCGTTAGCATTCTATCACCTGCAAACGGGCCGCCTCAAGCACCATCCGGCAATATTCTCCGTCCCGGGTATCGTCTTTGCTTGATTTGTCCGAAGTGTTAATGTATTTTATACTGTTGCTTTCAGGGTGGTTATTGACGCCGGAGCAAATATATTTTCACTTGAGCGTAAACAGTGTTAAAATTAACCGGCGTTAAACTGGTAATTTTTTTCTAGGAGGCTGTAAGATGTCTGGTCACTCTAAATGGCATTCTATCAAACATCAGAAGGGTGTCGCAGATGTCCGTCGCGGCAAGCTGTTTACCAAGCTGACCCGCGAGATAATAATGGCAGCACGTGAAAAGGGGGCTGACCCTGACCTGAACGCCCGCTTGCGCCTGGCCATTCAAAAGGCAAAGGACGCCAACATGCCCTCGGAGAACATACAGCGGGCGATTAAACGCGGTGAAGGCACTCTGGAAGGTTCCACTTTTATCGAAACCACCTTTGAAGGCTACGGGCCGGGGGGAGCTGCCATAATGGTAAGCGTGCAAACCGATAACCGCAACCGGGCCGTTCAAGAAATCCGCTCTACCTTTTCCAAATGCGGCGGCAATCTGGGAGAAAACGGCAGTGTCGCCTGGTTGTTCGATCCCAAAGGCATTATTTCCCTGGATACCGGCGAGCTCGACCCGGATGAAGTTACACTTACCGCCATCGACGCCGGAGCCGAAGATGTTGTTACCGGGGAAGACTATATGGAAATATACACCCGGCCGGAAGATATGGAGGGGGTAATGCAAACACTGGAGGAAGCCGGCATAACGGTGAACTCTGCAGATGTAAGCCAGGTAGCAAAAACCGTTTTGAACCTGGACGGCCAGACTCAAATCCAGGTTATACGCCTGCTGGACAAACTCGAGGACCTGGATGATGTCCAGTCGGTTGTCTCCAACGTCGACTTTGATGATGAAGTGGTGGAGCAATACCGCTCGGCATAAACTGTATGAGAGTTCTGGGAATCGACCCTGGCACCATGATTCTGGGTTACGGGGTGATCGAAGGCCGGGGAGACATTATTACCCTGGTCGGCTATGATGTTATCAAGTGCCGCTCCCGTCTGCCGATGGGAGAACGTTTGCACTTTCTTTATTTAAACCTCTGCCGGGTCATCGAAGAGTATCAACCGGATGTTATTGCCATAGAGACGCCGTTTGTGGCTGAAAACGCCCGCACAGCCCTTATAATCGGCAAAGCCCAGGCGATTGCCCTGCTGGCAGCCGCCGCCAGCCACATTCCCGCTTTCGAATATTCACCGGCGGCCATAAAATACAATGCCACCAGTTACGGCGCAAGTTCCAAGGAACAGGTTCAGGAAATGGTTCGGCTGCAGCTCGATATCAAGGATGAATTCCTCCCGGCTGATTCAGCCGACGCGCTGGCAACCGCTATTTGCCACCTGCGCCAGGATCATATGAATAATATAGCCGGAGGCAAGTAAATGATAGCCAGTATTCGTGGCAAGCTGGAGGCGGTCGGCGCCGATTATGTAATTGTAGATGTAAACGGCATCGGCTTCCAGGTATATACCCCTCCGTCGACACTGGGAGGCTTCGGCAGTACCGGAGATGAGGTTAGGCTCTTTACCCATTTCCAGGTGAGGGAAGACGGCATCAGCCTGTATGGTTTTACCTCTGCATCCCAGCTGGCATTGTTTAAAAACCTGCTGGGAGTAAGCGGCCTCGGCCCCCGGCTGGCCCTGACCATGATTTCGGAAATGGACCTCGAATCCCTGGCAGCGGCTATCATATCGGGAAACATCGATCTGCTGACGGCAATTCGGGGCATCGGCAAGAAAACCGCCAGCCGGATTGTGCTTGAACTCAGGGACAAACTGGCAGAGGGTGATGCCATGCTGCCCCTGTCTGCGGTATCACAGGAAAACAACGACGTGATAGCAGCGCTCATTTCGCTGGGCTACTCCACATCTGAAGCCGCCCGTGCGGTAAACGGATTACCCAGGGATGATAAACTGGTGCTGGAAGATAAGATTAAACTTGCCCTGGGGAGACTGGGCAGAGATTAAGGCTTATGGGTCAGTTCCAGATATTCGGTGATTTCAAGCCTACCGGAGACCAGCCGCAGGCCATCGACAAATTACTCGAGGGCATCGAGCAGGGCTACCGGCACCAGACACTGCTGGGTGTAACCGGCAGCGGCAAGACTTTTACCCTGGCCAATACCATTGCCAGGGCCGGCAAACCTGCCCTGATTATCTCTCATAATAAAACCCTGGCAGCCCAGCTTTACAGCGAATTCAAGGAATTTCTACCTGGCAATGCGGTTGAATACTTCGTAAGTTATTACGATTATTATCAACCGGAAGCCTATCTGCCCCAGACCGATACCTACATAGACAAGGAAACCGATATCAATGACGAAATAGACAAGCTGCGCCATGCGGCTACCCGTGCGCTGCTCAGCCGCAGGGACGTTGTTATTGTAGCCTCGGTTTCATGTATATACGGCCTGGG
Source organism: Dehalococcoidaceae bacterium (assembly GCA_016928015.1). Classification (GTDB taxonomy): domain Bacteria; phylum Chloroflexota; class Dehalococcoidia; order Dehalococcoidales; family CSSed11-197; genus CSSed11-197. The sequence goes on along the minus strand of JAFGLQ010000059.1, from coordinate 18,748 downwards.
AGAACCTGAAGAGTACCGGAGCTTCATCGTCAGCCTCAAACGCGGCGAAAAATACCCGCTGGACAAGCTGCTCAGGCAGTTCATCGACCAGCAGTATGAGCGTAACGACTATGATTTTTCCCGGGGTCATTTCCGGTTAAGAGGCGATACCCTGGAAATTCTGCCGGCGTATGAAGACAATGCCATACGGCTCGAATTTTTCGGAGACGAACTCGAACGTATCATACGGCTTGATCCCCTGACCGGCGAGTTCCTTTCAGAGATGGCAGAAATTGAAATATACCCGGCCAAGCACTTTGTCACCTCGCCGGAAAGAATGGCCGAAGCCATGGAGAGCATCCGGGAAGAACTCGAAATCAGGCTTAAAGAACTGGAAAGCAATGGCAAACTGCTGGAAGCTGCCAGGTTGAAAGCCCGTACCAATTACGATTTGGAAATGATGTCCGAAGTCGGCTACTGTACCGGTATCGAAAACTATTCCCGGCACCTGACCCGCCGGGCGCCGGGTTCTGCCCCTTATACGCTGATAGATTACTTCCCCAGGGATTTTCTGCTGATCATAGATGAATCCCACATGACACTGCCGCAAATCCGCGGTATGTATAATGGAGACCGGGCTCGAAAGGAAGTCCTGGTCGAGTACGGCTTCCGACTGCCCTCTGCCATGGACAACCGCCCTCTCGACTTTAAAGAATTCAATGATCGCATTAACCAGGCTGTCTATGTTTCGGCAACCCCCAAGCCCTATGAACTAGGTATAAGCCGGCAGGTAGTCGAACAACTGGTTCGGCCGACCGGGCTCCTGGAACCCACCGTCGAAATAAAACCCACCACAGGGCAGATCGATGATCTGGTAAATGAAGTCAGGGCCAGAGTCGAACGCGGGGAACGGTGCCTTATCACCACCCTGACCAAGAAACTGGCCGAACAGCTCTCCGAGTATATGCTGGAACTCGGCATTAAAACCAACTACCTTCATTCAGAGGTTGAAACACTGGAGCGGGTGGAAATACTCAGGGACTTGCGCCTGGGCGTATATGATGTGGTGGTAGGTATAAACCTGCTCCGTGAAGGACTTGACTTGCCTGAAGTAAGCCTTGTGGCAATACTCGATGCCGACAAGGAAGGCTTCCTCCGGTCCGAAGAATCTCTTATTCAAACCATGGGCAGAGCGGCCCGTCATATAGACGGTCATGTAGTCATGTATGCCGATACCGTGACCGGTTCAATGGAGCGGGCTATTGCCGAAATTCAGCGCCGCCGGAAAATACAGGAAGCTTACAACCTGGAACACGGCATTACTCCCCAGGGGATACGCAAAGCTATTAAAGATATAACCGAAAGAGTCAAATCGATAGCTCCAACCCATGAAATTAAAGGCGGGCCCGAACCGGTCAGCCTGGAGCAGATAGCCAGGTTAATAAAGGACCTGGACAAACAGATGAGAACAGCGGCCAGGAACCTGGAGTTCGAAAAAGCCGCCCTTATACGGGACCGTATTATAGAACTCAGAGTAGCATCCGAAAACAAGGCCTTGCTTGGAGCCGGCTCCCGGCCAAAGCGCCCGAGCGGTGGGCAGAAACACTTATAACAGCCTTAACGGCCAGCCGGCAATTCGAGGTTCAAAACATGCTGTTCGGCTACATGCCTGGCGATTTTGAAGATGCTGTTTTCGTGTATCGTAAACGAGAAAAGCAGAGGTGCGCCTTCATTACCGGCATCTATCTTGGAAAGGTCGAGCCAGAAATTAATGCTTGCTTTCTCGCCGACGGCTGTATTGAAAGAAGGAAAATTAAGCACAAGCCGGCTGTCATCTCCACTTATAAGGTAGTCATGCCCGGAATCCTGCCCGGTCTGAGGGTCCTGCATCAGTATCGCTGAATAAGCCTTGTTGAGGTAGAATTCAATATTCAATGAATCTACCTGATAGCGCCTTGTCGGCGTCAGTTCAAACGTTGCCTTCACCAGGTTGTCGCCGGCGCTTTCTATATTGAAATACAGCGTAACTACCTGGGCCTGGTATTTTTGCCATGCATCCTTGTACAGGTAAAACGGAAGTTCGGTGCCGCCCTGCTCCCCCTCGACTGTCTCTCCCTGATCCAGAGAAAGAGTCGCGAAAAATATGCTGTCGGAAAAAGCCGCCGCCGCCAGCACTACCAGGACAATGGTAAACAGAGCTACAGCAATGATTATGCCGCGTTTCTTCATCAGGCTGGTTCCTTTTAATCTTGTATATCAGTGTCTATTCTACTATAATTCCCCGCCATAAAAAAACGTCTGCGGTCCAGACCTGTCGGTAAGTTTGCTAAAAAAATATTCCGGCTGTATACTGCCGCATAATTAAAATAATCCTGCTCAGGAGAAACCAATGAACGTTAAAATCGTAACCGACAGCACCGCCGATATCCCCGAGGAAATGGCACGAGACCTGGATATAACTGTTGTCCCTATTTACGTTTTATTCGGCAACCAGTCATACCTTGACGGCATCGACATGGACCGCGAAGGCTTCTACGACAAGTTGTTAAACGGCCCGGTTCACCCGACTACCTCCCAGCCGACTCCCCAGGATTTTTCCAGCGTTTACGAGCGTCTCGCTCCTGATGCAAACGGCATAGTCTCGATACACCTTTCGGCCAAATTAAGCGGCACCATTAGTTCAGCTACCCAGGCAGCCGGCAGGAAGTATTCCTGTCCCGTCGAAGTTATCGATACCAGCCTGGTTTCCATCGCACTCGGTATAATCGTAATCAAGGCCGCCCGAATGGCTAAAGAAGGGCATGATTTTAAAACGATTGCGGCCCAAACCCGAAGCATCATAAAACGAACCCGTATACTGGTACTCTTCGATACGCTCAAATACCTGGCCAAAGGCGGCCGGGTCGGCAAGGCCAAATCGCTGGTTGGTTCGGTACTCAATGTCAAACCGATGCTGACTTTGAAAGAAGGCGAATTCGTGCCCGTCGGCCAGGTGCGTAACCGCAGCAAGGGCATAGAGAAACTGCTTGATTTTGTCCGTAATGCGGGTGAGCTCGAAGATTTATGCGTTCTGCATTCCACCACCCCGGATGAAGCCGAATCACTGGCCGAAAAACTCGATCCCGTCTTCCCCGCAAACCGGATAATTATCAGCAGGCTTGGAGGGGGGCTGGCAACTCACGGCGGGCCGGGAGTGCTGGCGGTGGTCACAGTTTCGAAGGAACAGCAGGAAAGCTAGTAGCGCTCCAAAGGATCATCCGGACCGATTTCGGCACCATCGTCCGGTTCGTCGGCGCCCATTTCTTCCTGGAGCTCCTCCATCAACCGGGCAGCCCGGGGATAGCCTATATGCAGTTTTCTCTGCAGATAAGAAGTGGATACGTTGGAGTGCTCCTCGGCCAGCTTTCGGGCGGCAGCCAACAGCGGGTCCGCCGGTGCGGTTGTCTCCTGAATCTTGATGGATGGTTCCAATGAAGCCACTTCTTCGATATTGAGGCTGGAAGCCTGTTCCTGCTTCTGGGTGCCCCAGAAATATACGAGCCGTTCCACTTCCAGGTCGGATACAAAACATCCCTGAAGCCGTCTGGGTTTGGCCTCTTCAGTAGGAAGATACAGCATATCGCCACGCCCGAGCAGCTTTTCAGCTCCGATGCCATCCAAAATAGTCCGGGAATCCACCTGGGACGTTACCGCAAAGCTGATACGGGTCGGGAAGTTGGCTTTAATCAAACCGGTTATTACGTCAACAGACGGCCGCTGGGTCGCTACTACCAGATGGATGCCCACAGCACGTGACAGCTGTGCCAGACGGCACAGGATGTGCTCAACCTCGGCGAAACCGGTCATCATCAGGTCGGCCAGTTCATCGATAACCAGTACCAGGTTGGGCATGCGTTCTGCCGGGTCGACTTTTTTATTGTATGCTTCCAGGTTGCGAGTGCCTATCTCTGAAAGTGTCTTATAGCGCCGGTCCATCTCCTGGCTCAACCAGCGAAGAGTATTCAAGGCTTTATCGGTATCCACAACCACCGGGGTAGCCAGATGGGGCAGACTGTTGTACTGCACCATCTCGACTCTCTTGGGATCGATAAGAATAAATTTCAAGTCCGCCGGTGAATTATACATCAGCAGGCAGCAGACTATGGCGTTTAAACACACCGTCTTGCCGCTTCCGGTAGAACCCGCAACCAGCAGGTGCGGCATCCTGGCCAGGTCTCCGGCAATAGCTTCGCCCCCGGCGCCTTTACCCAGCGCCAGAGCCAGGTTGGATTTACCCAGGATTTTCTGGTAGTTGCTGCTCTGAATCACACTTCTGAGGCTGACAACACCGAAGGTTGTATTGGGAACTTCGATGCCAACCAGCGCTTTTCCGGGTATAGGCGCTTCTATGCGCACCCCGGGAACTGCCAGGGCAAGAGCCAGGTTGTTGCCCAGGGCGGTAATACGCTCCACTTTAACCCTGGTCCGGGAGACCTCTTCCTGACGAACGGTTATGTTGCCTTCGTCATTCCGCTCTTTTACATCCCGGTAGCGCCTGTCCCAGCCGGGCTCGATACCAAACTGAGTTACAGTCGGCCCGGAATTGATCTGCACTACCTTGGCTTCGACACCGTAGCTGGCCAGCGCTTCTTCGATCAAACGGGCGCGCTGTGTGTTGTCTACCTGGGCGAAATCAATCTCGGGAGACATATCCAGGATATCAAGCGGCGGCAGTTTCCAGCCGTCGATCATTATCAAATCGGTTGACTGCCCGTATTTGCGCCATACATCACGGGCTATCTGGGCCAAATCCTTGCCATCCTCGGATTCGCTTGATACCTGTTTTTTTACGGGAGGTTTCACCGAAGAAGGCGCTGCCGGCTTCTCGATTTTTTCCGGAGCCCCATCGGGGTATACCTTGCCCGGATAAATCTCCGGCGGCACCAGAACCGACGGGGGTTTTATTCTGCCTGCAGGTGTTTCTTTCTCTAACCGGGCAGCCGGAGGCTCTGGAACCCCTCTGCCTGTTATCGACGGAGGATAGTTAAACTTGAGTTCCTCCTGGACGGGTTTTACCGGACGCGGCCTCGGCGGAGGCATTTTTACAGCCCTGACAATACCTTTGACAAAACCTGTGATACCCCGCCATACATACACGGGAAACATGAGTATCACACCACCCAGGAACAGAGCGGTTATAATCAGCCAGCCGATATATGAACGGTCATGATTGATGATTGCATCGCCGACCATTCCGCCCAGTTCAAATATTCCCAGAACCCCCCAAACAGCGGCAAACCAGGCAACAGCCCCCAGCCATTTATTCCACTGGTACAGCTTGCCGCGCCTGGCAAGAGCGGCAATCTCGTGGCGGAAAACAACGATGAGTATTATTATGGCCGCCAGGCCGATCAGTACAATTCCCCAGCCGAGAATCCCCATGGTGCTTTGAGCCATTTTCCAGAAGTAGTCAACGATAGTCTGCCACTGCCAGTAGATAATCCCCGCCAGGGCAATAACCAGAACAACAAGCCAGAACCACTTGCTGAGCAGGATTTTAAAGGGATTGAAGCGCTTGCCGGATTCTCTTTTATCCGAATACCTGTTATTGCCCTTACCGGCAACGTCCGGGTGTTTCTTACGGTTCAGCGCTTCCCTGGTTTTTTCCTTTTTTGTCCTGGCCACGGCTGCTCTCCTAGATTTTTACCAGCACCGGCAATATCATGGGCCGGCGTTTGGTCTTTTCGAAGAAATACCGGTTGAGCTCGTCCCGCACCCTGGAATCGGCGGAAGACAGGTCTGCTTCCATTTTGCCGCTGTGATCGACAATTCTGGCCACCAGTTCCTTGCCTTCTTCAATCATATCTTTGGATTCCACCGTGTCCACAAATCCTCGGGATACGATATCCGGCCGGCTTACCAGTTTACCGGTTTGCCGGTTAACGGCAATTATCACGACTACTATACCATCCCGGGAAAGCATGCGCCGGTTCCTCAATATAACTCCACCCACATCACCTACACTCAAACCGTCGACATATACATGCCCTGAGTTGACTCTCCCGGCAATACGGCCGGAATTAGGGGTAATCTCCAGCACATCACCGTCTTCCATCCGGAATATGTTATTTTCCTCGACTCCGGCATCTAAAGCCAGGCGCGAATGAATGGTAAGGTGCCGAAATTCACCGTGAACAGGAACGAAGAACCGGGGCTTGACCAGGTTCAGCACCAGTTTAAGCTCCTCCTGGGAAGCGTGACCGTGAACATGCACCTGGGAAAGCTGGTCGTAAAAAACCTCTGCCCCCTGTTTGAATAAGCTGTCGATAGTGCGGTTTATAAGAGATTCGTTGCCCGGAATGGGGGAAGCTGAAACCACCACCGTATCTCCTTTGACGATGGATACCTGGCGGTGGCCGTGGTTGGCAATACGCACCAGTGCCGAGGTGGGCTCTCCCTGGGAACCCGTGGTAATCATTACAATCTTTTCCGGAGGCAGCCCCCTGAGTTCTTCTGGCTTGCCGAGTACTCCTTCGGGCGCTTTCAGGTAACCCAGTTCGAGAGCCATTTTAACGTTGTCGCTCATACTGCGGCCGAAAACAAAAACCTTGCGGTTGTGGTTGGCGGCGGCATCAATAACCTGCTGCAGGCGTGATATAAGCGAAGCAAAGGTAGCCACTATAACGCGGCCTTTGGCCCTGGAGATAATGGTATCCAGCGCTTCTCCGATAACTCTTTCGGAAGGTGTATAGCCCGGGCGTTCGGCATGAGTCGAGTCGGAAAGAAGGAGCAGCACTCCCTTCGAACCAACTTGAGCCAGCCGGGACAGGTTGGTGGGCTCCCCGTATACCGGGGTGTAATCCAGCTTGAAATCGCCCGTATGAACGACTACCCCTATGGGGGTGTCGATAATCAGGCCGACAGCATCCGGTATGGAATGGCAAACCGGAAAGAACTCAACTTTAAAACACCCCAGGGAAAAAGGCTTGCCCGGTTCGATGACGTTGATCTCGGCCGCTTCCAGCGCCTTGCCCTCTTTGAGTTTGACCGATATCAGCCCCTTAGCCAGGCGGGTACAGTAAACAGGCACATTGAGCTGCGGCAAAATGTAGGGCAAAGCTCCAATATGGTCCTCATGGGCATGGGTTATTACAATGCCGCGAATTTTTTCTTTTCTTTCCAGCAAGTAGCTTATATCCGGGATAACCAGATCGATTCCCATCATATCTTCTTCGGGAAACATCAGCCCGCAATCGATAACGAGAATATCGTTATCGTATTCGACTACCATCATGTTTTTACCGATTTCACCTAAACCCCCGAGGGGGATCAGCTTTAGTTTGGGTTTGCGATATTTTTTTTGCATTAAAGTCCTTCAGTATTAGAATAGATTCAACTGTTGTACCGGCGGTTCATCCCGCCGCATATTCAAAGCCTTTTCTCTGTTAAGCGATTCCAGCAGACCGGGCAGTTTTTGCATATCCGCCTTGATTACCTCCCGCAGGCTCTGCTGATGCAGAGCAGCCGCCGGATGATACATCGGGAAGTACAGGGTACCGTTTTTGCTTACCGGGGCACCATGGCACTTGCCGATAGGTTTGCCGGGAACGAACAGGGCCATGGAAAAGCGACCAAGGGTAATTATGATACGGGGCTGGATAATCTTTATCTGGCGGTCAAGCCAGGGTTTGCACGCCAGAATTTCATCCGGCAGGGGATCCCGGTTTCCTGGCGGGCGGCACTTGATTATGTTGGCAATATAAACATCCTGACGGCTCAGGTTTATCAGAGTTAACAGTTCGTCCAGAAATTTACCCGCTGCCCCGACAAAAGGACGGCCCTGCCTGTCTTCATTTTCACCCGGGGCTTCACCGATAAACATAAGCTCGGCATGTTCGTTGCCTTCGCCCGGAACGGCGCTGGTACGTCTGTCTGCCAGCTTGCACGCCCGGCAGTTTTCTATTTCCTGACCAAGTTTACACAGTTCTGTCATTATGCGGGTAGAGTCTCAAATTACAGCTTTCAGGCTATGATAACACGGGCTTTATACCCAGTCAATTAAGCCGGTGATACCAGCGACAGTGTTGTACAGTCAGTCAAAACAGGTCGTAGCCATATGATATAATACCGCAGTGAATATCCTGGGTATTGAAACCTCATGCGATGAAACGGCGGCTGCCGTGGTTAAAGACGGCAGATACATATTATCCAACGTGGTTAGCTCCCAGGTGGATATACACGCCCGCTATGGCGGCATCGTACCTGAAGTAGCTTCCCGGCAGCACATGGTTTCTATAATTCCTGTAATCAAAGAGGCTTTCAAGAATGCTTCTCTATCATGGCAGGATATCGAGGCAATAGCGGTAACCTTCGGCCCCGGTTTGGCCGGGTCCCTGCTGGTTGGTGTGAATACAGCCAAAGCTATCAGCGCGGGCAGAGGCTTGCCCCTGATCGGCATTAATCATCTTCACGCCCACATTTATGCCAACTGGCTGGGTGAAAAAGAACCTGAATTTCCTCTGGTATGCCTGGTCGTTTCCGGTGGCCACACCGACCTTATACTGATGGAAGGGCATGGCAGTTTCACTTTGCTGGGCCAGACCCGAGATGATGCCGCCGGTGAAGCTTTCGATAAAGCTGCCCGTATACTGGGTTTGGGGTATCCGGGGGGCCCATCGATAGATAAAGCGGCTGAAGGAGCAGGAAACAGTATCGAGCTTCCACGAGCCTGGCTCAAGGGCAGCAGCGACTTCAGTTTTTCCGGCTTGAAAACCGCCCTTCTTCGCTTAAGCCAGTCCGGCATGATATCCGATATCAACCAGGCTGCTGCCGGTTTCAGGGCGGCAGTTGTTGATGTGCTGGTGACAAAAACCATATCTGCCGCCCGTAAACATCATGCCCGGCAAATACTCCTTTCAGGGGGAGTAGCGGCCAATAAACTACTCAGGCAGGAGATTGTTCGTCTCTCTCATGTCCCCGTATTGATTCCGTCTCCGGGGCTGTGTACCGACAACGCTGCCATGATAGCTGCGTGTGGCCATTACCAGTTCCGCCAGGGCAGTATAAGCGGGTTGGACCTGGATGTTAAACCCTCTTTGAGTATTGTCTAACGGGGCCAAAACGATAAAAACTGCCCAAAACTGGCAAAATTGTGAATTCCGGGCAATATTTTTTATCTTTCGTCCATGCAGAACCGCTTTATTGAACGTAGCCCGGTCCAATTCCCTGTTGCAAGACTTCTTAATTTAGGTTATTATATTATTTAGCAGTCTCATGCGGAGACTGCTAAATAATTGCCTTGATTGTAATAAACAAATCTACAAAGAGGAGGAATTGAGAATGGCAGTTAAAATCCAACCCCTGGGAGACCGTGTACTGGTCAAACCAATAGAAGCCGAGGAGGTGACCAAAGGGGGCATTGTCCTACCGGCTACCGCCAAAGAAAAACCTCAGGAAGGAGAGGTCCTGGCGGTCGGCCCCGGCAAACGCAATGAAAAAGGCGAACCGGTGGCCATGGATATCAAAGCAGGCGATATCGTCCTTTACACCAAGTATGGCGGCACCGAGATCAAGGTCGATGGTGACGAGCTTGTTATCCTTTCGGAAAGCAGCATTCTGGCGAAGCGTGCCTAAAATAAATTAATAGAAAATTAAACAGGAGGCAAATATGGCTAAACAGGTAATATTTGGAGAAGAAGCCCGCCGTGCCCTTAAAAAAGGTGTCGACGTGCTGGCTGATACCGTAAGAGTAACCCTCGGCCCCAAAGGCCGCCCGGTGGCCCTGGACAAGAAATGGGGCGCCCCGACCGTCGTCGACGATGGCGTAACCATAGCCAAGGAAATCGAACTTCCCGAACCGTTTGAAAATATGGGAGTCCAGCTGGTAAAGGAAGCCGCTTCCAAGACCAACGATGCCTGCGGCGACGGCACCACCACTTCCACCGTACTGGCGGCTGCCATAATAGGCGAAGGTTTCAAGAATATTGCTGCCGGTGCTGATGCCCTGGGCCTTAAGAGAGGCATTGAAAAAGCCACCGGTGCCATAATGGAAGAACTCAAGAGGGTCTCCACCCCGGTAAAGGGCAGGGACCAGATTATTCAGGTAGCCACCATTACCGCCAAGGATACCCAGATCGGCAACCTGATTGCCGATGCCATGCAGGAAGTCGGCAATGACGGTGTAATTACCGTCGAAGAATCCAAGGGCACTGAATTTGAAACTGAATTCGTCAAGGGCATGCAGTTCGACCGCGGTTACCTCAGCGCTTATTTCGTAACCGATGCAGCCCGGATGGAAACCGTAATCGAAGACCCTTATATTTTGATTACCGACAAGAAGATATCGGCCATAGCCGATATTCTGCCGACCCTGGAGAAAATCCTTCAGGTCACCAAGAACCTGCTTATTATCGCTGAAGATGTCGAAGGCGAAGCCCTGGCTACCCTGGTGGTCAACAAGCTGCGCGGTACCATGAACGTACTGGCTGTTAAAGCTCCGGGTTTCGGTGACCGCCGCAAGGCCATGCTTCAGGATATTGCCGTTCTCACCGGCGGCCAGGTAATCTCGGAGGAAGTCGGCCGCAAACTGGATTCCGTCAACCTTGAGGACCTCGGCCAGGCCCGTAAAGTTGTTGCCGACAAGGATAACACCACCGTTGTCGAGGGCAAGGGCGACCAGCAGGCCATCCAGGATAGAATCAAGCAGATTAAAGCCCAGATCGAAGAAACCAAGTCCGACTTCGACCGCGAAAAACTGCAGGAACGCATGGCCCGACTGGCCGGTGGCGTTGCCGTTATCAAAGTCGGCGCCGCTACCGAAACCGAAATGAAAGAAAAAAAGCACCGTGTGGAAGATGCCCTGGCGGCTACCCGTGCCGCTATCGAAGAAGGCATTCTGCCCGGTGGCGGAATCAGCCTCTTGAATTCTCTCAAGGTTATCGACGGGCTCAACCTTACCGGAGATGATGCTACCGGTGCCAACATCGTCAAGAAAGCAGTAGAAGAGCCCATCCGCGCTATTGCCAGCAATGCCGGTTACGATGGCGCTGTTATTGCCGACGCCGTCAAAAAGAGCGCCGCCGGTATAGGTTTCAATGCCAACACCGGCGAGTTCGGCGAAATGGTCAAGATGGGTATTATCGACCCGACCAAAGTAACCCGCGCCGCTCTGCAAAACGCAGCCAGTATCGCCAGCATGGTACTGATAACCGAGTCCCTGATAGCCGATATTCCCGAAAAGGAAAAGGGTATGCCGCAGATGCCCGGCGGCGGCATGGGAGACATGTACTAATACCCGGTGCAAACCGGTAAAAACCAAACGCGGCTGTTTCGAAACAGCCGCGTTTGTATTGTCCCGATATCCGAACTCAAACCACCGTAGTTTTTTCGAAATTCATAATGCAACGCTCCGCCCCATTGCAAATCTGACTCTCCAGGCCGAAACCCAGTTTCTCTCCGAATTCCCGCGTCCAGGCAGAGTAATCCGCCCGGCATACCACGTCACCGACCCTGCCTGCCAGGTGGGCCCTGCCCGATTTCACCATCAGGGCATGCCACGGGCAGCGAGAGATTATTATCTGAAAAGCGTCCCGTGCCGGTTTACCGGTTTCGAACTCGAAGCCATCGATGCCCAGGCGTACCTCCAGGCTCTCCCGCAACCCTTCGATGCCGCCGTCCAGGTTCAGCATTCGCTTGAGCATGCGGGCCTGTATTTTGGGCAAAACCTCCCAGACCTGCCGGTCCAGTTCCAGGGCAGCTTCGAATCCGTATCTTTCCTCGACTTTCATAAACCACAACCCGTCCACCACCCCGTAGCTGCGGCCCAGGTATTCTGCCAGAAGTTTGTTCGATATTTTTCTCATTGCTGCCTGTTTATAACGATCCGCGAACGGCTACTTTTCTATAACTACCGATTTTTCCGGACAGAACGGATTGGTCCTGATTGCCATAGAATACAAATAACTGTATTTTGTTTTCAAGTAATACATATATACCAGCCACAAACCCGGCAGCAATACATACACCCGCTTGAGGTCACCGGCCAGATGTTCGATATCCGAGCGTGGCAGGCCGGCAATTTCAGGCCTGGCTCCAAGTTCTTCCCGCAGGTGAAAAACGGACCTGAGCAAATCGGTGAATATCTCATTTTCCTGCAGGCTCGGGTTTTCAAGGAATCTTAAAATTAATTCACCCCGCGGCCACACCATTTGCTTGAGTTTGGAGATGTTCAAATCGTCGACGCTGATATTACCCTGGTGCTGCAACAATGTCTTTTCGATCAACTTAAAACTATTGTCCGGAAGGTTGTGATCTATCTTGATGTTTTGTTCCAGGAAAACCTTTTGGGGATCGATTGAAACGCAATACCTGAGCAATTCGTTGCCTATTTCAGAAAAAAACAGGCCGATCAGCATGTGTACGCGTTGTTTGCGCAGTTTTTCCTGCCTGGTACTAAGCAACAGTTGTGCCACCTCAGCCACAACCGCCAGGAAAATAGCCACTCCCAGCACAACCATTCCCATAGCCAGGAACCTGCCAGCAGTTGTCTGGGGGCTGATATCCCCGTAACCCACCGTCGAGATGGTGACTACGGTAAAGTACAGGGCATCGAAAAAGCCGATGTCTTCGGTAATCATGAACGCGAAAGCACCGACCAGCGCCAGCGCGGAGAGCAGTGCGAAGAGACTGGCTAGTCTTAAAATCATTGTCTTCATAGATTTACCAATTCCTTAAAACGCCGGGGCTGTTTCCGGCCGTTTATCCGGCCGCCGGAAATATGAACAATATAACGGTTTCGGCATCAGGTTACAAGACCGGGGTTTCATTCTATCCGCCGCCGGCTACCGTGGGCGAAGGCCGCTGCTGAAACGGATGTATTCTTACAATCAGCGAAAACAGGAATGGATGGTTTGGCTCAAGGTACTGCATATAATTAATCCATTCCTCCGCCACCAGGCGGTAGACACGATGAATGCTTAAATCCAGGTATTCAAGATCGGATTCCGGCAAATCGCCGAGTGAAGACCTGGCTTCAAGTTCTTCGGTAAGATGCAAAACGGCCCATATCAAGCTGGAACCCTGTTCGTGTTCAAGCACATTCGGATTTTCCAGCAGACGCAGGATAAAAGGCCTTTTGTCTGTAAGAAAGTCCTTTATATCATCAAGGCGGGCTTCTGCACAACGCGGTTTCTGGGTCAGATTGCGGATATAATTCAAGGCTTTTTTATAATCTGTACCAGTCCATTCAGCGGAGACGCTCAGGCAAGGGCAAATCCGGTCGCTTTCAGGGTAACATTCAAGAAGTTTCGCCAGAAGCTTGTTGCCTACCTCGCTGAAAAACGCCCCGGCGATCATATTTAGCTTGGAAAGCATGGCCCGTTTTTCCCGCCTTGCCAGCATCCTTTCTATAACCAGCCCGACCAGAAACACCTCCAGGAATACAAAGGCAACGTCTCCTACCAGGAATATGAAAATATGGTGCGGGTCCCTGAATATCAAATAGTGGATAAAGTAAGTCAGCACGGAAACAGCCACCAGAATTATCGCCAATAGAGCGATTTCGGAACGTTTCATGTTACTCCTCCTTCACAGCAGTGCATCACCAGCCCTGTACATCCATTTTAAACCCACCTGGGGTACATTTACACCGATTGAAAATTAAAACTTATTCTCCGGGAAAAATTCAGCCATGGCGAAACTGCTTCGCCATGGCTGAACCAACTCAATGGTAGCCCTGCTTAAACAGCGCCGGGCCCGCGCTCCCGGGTTCGTATCCGCATCACATCTTCTATCGGCCATATGAACACCTTGCCGTCTCCGGCTTCACCGGTACCGGCAGCATCAGCTATAGCCTCCAGGATTTGATCCAACAGTTTGCCATCAGCCGGAATAACCATGTCGATTTTCACCTTGGGCAAAAACTCTATCCTGTACTCGCGCCCGCGCCACTGCTGGATCAACCCCTTTTGTTTACCGTGACCCCTTACTTCGGTTATGGTGAGGCCCGGGTAACCCAGTTTTCTCAATGCCTCGGTAACCGCACTCAACTTCTCAGGGCGTATAATTGCCTCGATTTTGCGCATACTCATAATAACCACCCCTTCTTTTGGGAAAATGTACCGGTATTCTTATATTTATAAGTCATAGCGTATATCCTCGCTTATCGATACCCCGGGATAAGCCTTGGCGCCGTGTTCCATAATATCCAGGCCTTCGATTTCTTCCTGGGGAGAAACCCTTATACCGAATATCTTGTCCATCGATTTGAAAAGTATAAAACCGAGCATAAAAGCCCAGCCAACACAGATTACAGCGCCGATGCCCTGGGCAATCAGCTGTTCCCAGCCACCCCCATAGAACAGGCCTGTCGCAAGAGGGCCTTCGGAGGTATAGTTGCCATAGGTGCCGTCGGCAAAAAGGCCGACCGCCAGAAGCCCCCAGACGCCGTTGATACCGTGGACACTAACTGCGCCAACCGGGTCATCTACCTTTAATTTTTCCAGTAGATACACTCCGCCCACGACCATTACCCCGGCTATGGCGCCGATAACAACCGCCGCCCAGCCTTCTATCCAGGCACAAGGCGCGGTGACCGCCACCAGGCCGGCCAGTGCGCCGTTGAGCCCCATTGGCACGTCCCACTTCCTGGTCTTTAAATATACCGCCAGCATCGCCGTCAGGGAACCAGCCGAAGCTGAAAGTGCCGTGTTTACCGCGATTACAGAGATTCTCAGCTCATGTGCTGAAAGCGTGGAACCGGCATTGAAACCGAACCAGCCGAACCACAGCAGGAACGTCCCCAGAGCCGCCAGGACAACGTTGTGGCCAGGTATCGCCCTGGGCTTGCCGTCTTTACCGTATTTGCCTATTCTGGGGCCCAGAACAATGGCGCCGGCCAGGCCGATGAACCCTCCCATTGCATGCACAACGCCGGATCCGGCAAAGTCCAGGTGCCCCAGGCCAAAGTCGAGGTTCGCCAGCCAGCCTCCACCCCAGACCCAGTGGCCGTAAACAGGATAAATCAGGGCACAAATCACCAGTGCATAAATCAGGTAAGCCCGGATTTTTATGCGCTCGGCTACCGCCCCCGAGACTATGGTAGCCGCGGTCGCCGCAAAAACCATCTGGAATATGAACAGGAGATAGGTGCTTACATCGTAATGATCACCGGACAGAAACCAACCGGTCGAACCGAACAAACCGCCGATATCGGCACCGAACATAATAGCAAAACCGACGGCAAAGAATGCCAGCGAGCCGATGGAAAAATCCATCAGGTTTTTCATCATAAGGTTTACCGCGTTCTTGGCACGGCACAGGCCTGCCTCGACCATGGCAAACCCTCCCTGCATGAGAAATACCAGGAAAGCCGCAATCAGAACCCAGACAAAATCCAGCGCCAGCCCGGGATCGGCTGCCAGAGTTTCAGCGCCGGTAGGATCGGCGGCAAAAACCGCACCGCCATCACTGACAAATAAACCGCAGACCGCAAGACATGCCAGTACTGCCTTTTTGAAGCATCTAAATAATTTTGAAAAATTCAAACGCCCCCTCCTTCCAGTTTTTTAATAAAGCCATGATAGAGGGTGCGTATTACAAGAGGATTAAAGCCGTGTTACAGTTGTGTTAATTTTTCTGCCGGCTTGATAAACCGCCCGGTTTAAACTTACAGCATCACGTGTTAAACGCCTGTAAACGAAATTACCATGCCCGTATGTTACTTTCGTCTCATTTATTCCCGGTTCAACTGAGTTATAATTTGCCCACGATAAAACACAAGGAGACAGTAAAAATGATGTTAATCAAAAAAATACTGGCGGTTGCGGCGGCATCTCTGGTATGCCTGAGCCTTATAGCCACCATACCGGTGCTGGCGGCTGCCCCATCCATAACCGGTGTCGAGATTACACCGGACCCGGCATATACCGATACCAACCTGACAGCGGTACCTTCAGGCTGGACGGATGCTGACGACGACCTCGAGGGGTATGAATGGCAGTGGCAGGTATGGGACGGTACAGCTTTTGTGGATATCACCGGTGCTGAAACCAACACACTGGCAAACAGCAGCTATGCTATCGGCGATCAAATCAAGGTCATTTGCACGCCGTTCGACGGAACGGAGAGCGGAAATCCCGCGGAAGATGTCATTACCATCTCGGGCGGTACTGTTGACATCACACCTTCACCGGCTCATATAGATACCGATTTGACCGCGGTGCCGCAGCACTGGGTAAAACCCGGTGAAGAAGAACCGTCTCTCATATACCAATGGCAGAAATGGGATGGAGCCGACTGGGTAGATATTTCCGGTGCGGTCAGTGAAACGCTGGCGAGTACAGGCTTTGCGGTTGGTGACCAATACCGGATAGTTTGCACCCCGGATACGGGGAACCCGGTGTATGCCGAGATTACCATCATTGACGGCACCGTGGAAATTGCGCCGGACCCGGCTTATACCAACACCGACCTCACGGCAACAACCGAACACTGGCCGGTACCAACCGAGGGAGTCCTGGAGTTCGGCTACCAGTGGTATAAATGGGACGGTGCCGACTGGGTAGATATCACCGGAGAAACCGGAACTACACTTGAGAGTTCTCATTTCATTAAGGGCGATCAGATCAGAGTGGTTTGTACCCCGTCTGTCGATGAGGTCGCAGGGGTCCCGGTGGAAGACGAAATCACTATATCCAACAGCCCTCCGGCAGTTGTCGGGATTACAGTAACTCCCGACCAGCCCACCACCGATTCTGTACTGACAGCCGCTCCCACGGGCTGGACTGACGCCGATGGGGACCCGGAAGGCTACCAGTGGCAGTGGCAAAAGTGGGATGAAGCGACCGCCGCCTGGCTGAACATAGATGGAGCCACAACCAGCACACTTGAAAGCGCCAATTTTACTCTGGGTGATACAGTTAAAGTAATCTGCACACCTTTTGATGGTATCGATACCGGCGATCCAGTGGAAGCTGAAATCGGCATAGATATTTTAAGTTACGACGCCGGTATCGACGTGAAACCCGGCAGTGACGATAACCCGGTCAACCTCACCAGCAAGGGCGTGATACCGGTGGCGATTTATACCACCGAGGGCTTCGATGCGGCTGAGGTTGACGTGGCGAACGTAAAATTCGGCCCGGCTGAAGCTTCGCCGGCACATTCCGCTCTCGAGGATGTGGATGAAGACGGCGACCTGGATTTAATCCTGCACTTCAGGACCCAGGAAACCGGTATCGCCGCAGAGGACACATCAGCTACGCTTACCGGTGAAACTACCGGCGGTACAGCATTCACCGGCACCGATTCAATCAAAATAGTTCCTTCCAAGACCCAGGCGGCAGTGCAGGGCAACGATGAAGCACCGGGAGCTGAAAACGGCAACGACGAAGCCCCGGGCAAGAACAAAGAACCCGGCCAGCCGGCTGAAGGCACAGGCAAGGCAGCTGCCCCCGGTTTGAACAAGGAACCGGGCCAGCCGGCGGTGGGTAAAGGCAAGAACAAATAAGGTTTTCAGGCATTTTTGATTTGCGAAGGCGCTGACATCAGCGCCTTCCCTTTTTTCAGCGATTTTCTCCAGGAAAGTATTGCGACCCGGCGTGTTAACTCAAACAAGAATATTACCGGAGCAAGGCTTCATGGCTTTGACTTTTGGAGTATAATGGACACCGAATAATAAATAACTACAGGAGAAAGTTCTTATGACAGGACCGATTTTAGGCGCCATTCTGGGTACGCTGGGATTTTTGCTTATCCTGCTTTCTTTTTACACCGTCAAGCAGCAGACTTTTGCCGTTATAGAAAGATTCGGCAAATATTCCAGGATTACCGGCCCGGGCCTTCACTTCAAATGGCCGCTTGTTGAAAGGGTGGCCGGCCGGGTTTCCATCAGGGTACAGGAGCTCAACGTAGAGGTCAAAACCAAAACGCAGGACAACGTGTTTGTCGATCTTCTGATTGCGGTTCAGTATTACGTGACCAAAGAAAAGGTATGGGACGCCTTTTATAAACTTACCAACCCTTACGTTCAAATGGAATCTTTTGTTTTCGATACGGTCCGGGCCAAGGTCCCCCACATGAAACTGGATGAGGTATTTGAAAGGAAGGAAGACATAGCCCAGGATATCGAGGAAAAACTGGGCGAAATTATGCCCGAATTCGGTTACTTCATTAAGACAGCCCTGGTTAACGATATTGTTCCCGATTCAAAGGTAGCCACCGCCATGAACGAAATCAACGCCCAGGAAAGAATGCGGGTCGCCGCCGAACACAAGGGTGAAGCCGAAAAAATCCTGGTAGTTAAAGCCGCCGAAGCGGACGCCAAGAGCAAGGAACTTTCCGGTATCGGCATCGCCAACCAGAGAATTGCCATAGTCAAGGGTCTCAAGGAATCCGTGGAGGATTTCCAGCATGCAATAAAAGGGGTGGATGCCAAAGACGTAATGTCGCTGGTGCTGCTTACCCAGTACTACGACATGCTCACCGATGTCGGCAGGCATTCGCGCAACAACACCATAATGATTCCCCATTCGCCGGGAGCAGTCGGCGATTTTCAGCAGCAGGTATTAAACGCGCTGCTGGCGGCTGATTCCGCTACCGGGGAGCAGTCGAAAGATTAGCCCGGCGCTAAGGGGGTAAAATGACCGAACGAGATAACGAACAATGCTGCCCGAAATGCGCCAAGAAGTACGGCCACAACTATGTGGTGGTGTTTGCCCGGGTTTAAGCTGTAGCCTAAATCCTAAATTATAAACATAGAAAGAGGACGGCTTAAAAAGCCGTCCTCTTGTTT
>JAFGLQ010000008.1 GCA_016928015.1 Dehalococcoidaceae bacterium | reverse complement strand
TAGTCCCTGTAGGTTTCGACAGCATAATCGTCCGATAACCCCGTTTGAACCAGGGCCATTTCGTAGCTGCCATCGCTGTCCTTGAACTCGACCTTCACGCTCACCCTGCCCGCCCAAATGCAGGTAGCGCCGGTTGGGCAGCGCGAATCCTCCATCACTTCTGTAAATATGATTTCAAGGTTTTCGCTGGCAATAACAGCCTTCTGGCCGACGGCAAGGGGGAAACCATAATCCAGCACGGCGCCTACATTGCTTTTGCCATTGCCGCAGCTTGTCAGGCAGATAGCCAGTATTGTTGCCAGGCAGATTGTAATTACGAGTTTTTTCATCCCAAGGCCTCCCTCTTATCCTGCGCGGGTATCCAGGGTGATATCCAGCACCAGGGTTTCGCCGCTGTTTACCTGTACTACCGCAGGTACGTCCATTGACCTGCCTACTGAGCCCATGCGGTATAAATCGACTACATAGTTGCCGGGGCGGATCTTGATGGAATAATTACCGTTGCTGTCAACGCCCACCACATGCGAAAGCTGGCCGGTTTGAGTATCGTAAATTATCACCTGGCAGGCGGAAAAGACCAGCGACGGACTGCTGCCTTCCCCGGCTACCGGCAGAATCGTAACCCGGCCTTCGATATACGAAGGTTGACCCAGCGTGCAGGCTGCAGCCAGCAGAACAATCCCTGCCATCAGCACGGCTGCAACCAGGTGGCGAATCGGTTTTTTCATTCCATAATTCTCCCTGAAATACATGTTCTTCAACTGTTTATCAAAACCAGCCGGAAAAACAAAAACTGTTATTGCTATTCTAGATTGGCAATATTCATAAAGTCAACAAACAATCCTCAATATTGTTGCAGGCTGGTAATAAGCGGTTTATCAGTCTATAATCTGATTTATTCGAAAAAAGGTGTTAGAGTGGCTTTCCAGCTGTTAACTGCGTCCAATATGGGTTTCTGTCAGGGAGTCAGGCGAGCCGTAGAGCGAGTCATGGGGGTAGCCGAGCATGAAACCGGGGTGGAAACGCTGGGGGCGCTGGTTCATAACCGCGAGGTGCAATCCAGGCTGGAGCACTGTGGCGTAAGGGCAGTAGACTCGGTTGAAGATATCACCGGTGAAACGGTGGTGATAAGCGCCCATGGGGTAAGCCCGACGGTGATAGACGCCATAAAGACGCGAGGAATAAATATCATCAATACCACGTGTCCGTATGTCAGCCGTGCCCAGCAGGCCGCCCTGAAGTTATATGAAGCCGGTTTTTTCGTGATTGTCTTCGGAGATGCCAACCACGTGGAAGTAAAGGGGATACTCGGCTGGGTCGGCGGAGAAGGTATTGCCACCGTCAACGTTGCGGAATTGATCCAGGCTATCGGGTCCCCTGCAAAACTGGGGATTGTATCCCAGACGACTCAGATTCCTTCGAGATTTGCTTTGTTTGTGGCAGACTTGATCAACTCCGATCTCTTCAGAGATGCCGAAATCAGAATCGTGGATACAATATGCCATGATTCACGCAGGCGGCAAAAAGAAACGCTGGAAATGGCCGGACAATGCGACCTGGTTTTCGTGATAGGTGGGCGCCACAGCGCCAATACACGCCATCTCAAGGAGATGTGCGCTGCAGTGGCTGATACACGGTTGATTGAAACGGCTGATGAAATCGACCCTTGTACTCTTGCCGGGAAAAACAAGGTCGGCGTAACCGCCGGCGCCTCAACCGATGACGAGACGATACAGCATGTAATAAACCGGCTCAGAGACCTTGGCGGCGCTTAGCGATTTGATGCTAAAATTTGGATTGTGATAGACTTAAAACCCACCCCGGCAAAGGAGAAGCATGAAAAAACGTATATTTTCCGGTATGCGCCCAACAGGCAGGCTGCATATTGGTAATTACCTTGGAGCGTTACACAACTGGGTTCAATTGCAGGATGAGTTTGATTGTGTTTACTGTGTTGTAGACATTCACGCCCTGACCTCGCTCGAGGATACCTCCCAGTTGAAAAGCCTTACCCGTGAAATGGTGCTCGACATAATGGCCGGTGGGGTAGACCCCGAAAAAAGTATTCTGTTTGTACAATCCCAGGTGCCGGAAGTGGCCGAGCTTTCTGCTTATCTTTCCATGGTTACACCGCTGAGCTGGTTGTTACGCGTGCCAACTTTCAAGGAAAAAGCCAAGCTCCAACCTCATAACGTTAATTACGGCCTGGTAGGATACCCGGTGCTGATGACTGCCGACATACTGCTGTATAAAGCCCAGGTCGTACCGGTGGGGCAGGACCAGATGCCGCATCTGGAACTGGCACGGGAAATCGTGAGGCGTTTTAATTCGCAGTACAGCCCGACCTTTCCGGAGCCTGAAGGCCGCCTGACCCGCTTCCCCATGGTTTTGGGACTTGACGGTGAAAAGATGAGCAAGCAGACCGGCAACTTGATTGAACTGGCCATTACCGCCGAGGAAACTACCAGGAAAATAATGAGCGCTATCACCGACCCGTCGCGCAGGTTCCGTTCCGATCCGGGTAATCCGGAAGTATGCAATGTTTACCGGCTGCATGGTTATTTTAACGCTGACGAAGTAGAAGGTATCGGCGCCGCCTGCCGAACCGCAGAAATCGGTTGTGTCGACTGCAAGAAATTGCTGGCTGAGCGGATGAACCGCGAACTCGAACCCATCCGGCGGCGCCGGCGCGAACTCGAATCACGGCCCGGTTATGTGGATGAAGTGCTTGAAGCAGGGGCTGAAAAAGCAAGGGCAATTGCCTGCCGGACAATGGCGGAAGTGCGCAGTAGAATCGGTCTGGATTAAGCCGGAATCGAACAAATTTGCCCGGCAGCAGTTATTTGCCGATACCGCGCCGGTTTAGAAAACGTTTAATTCTTTCCAGGGCTTCGTAGAGTTCCTTCAAAGATGTAGCATAGCAGCAGCGGACATACCCCTCGCCGCATTTGCCGAAAGCGTTGCCGGGGACAACGGCAACCCTTTCTTCTTTAAGCAGATTATTTGCGAACTGCTCAC
>JAFGLQ010000058.1 GCA_016928015.1 Dehalococcoidaceae bacterium | reverse complement strand
TTGCTATTATTTTTGCCTAAAATAGCATCCAGTTTTTCAGCAGCTTGGTGTTGCAATCCTGGCGAAACATCGCTGTACAAATCAAGCGTCACAACGATAGAACTATTCGCTACTTCGGAGTTTCGGTATTTACTTCATTTCTTACTATAGTAGGTCCTGGAAACTCCGAAGAAAACTGTGAAGTTCACAGTGAAATATTTCTGTTTTCAGTGACTCAACCGGTCCTGCTCGAAAAATGCCGAATCAGGGTGTTCCCCAGAAGAACAATAGACCGGCATCTTCAGGTTCCAGATATTCAACTCAATGTTGACACTGCATGTTTCGGTTGTATAATTGAGAAAATTACAGCATCTATTCACCAGGACAGGAGATTAATATGTTCGAAATGCTTATCCAAGAATTGCTTTTAACAACTCACCTCGCAATGCGCCCACCAGGTCCACTTGAAATAGGGTTAATTCTTCTTATCGTATTCATAATACCTGTGTATTTTCTCCCAACCATAATTGCCCTTGCCAGACATGCTGATAATCGACTGGCAATATTTTTAATAAACCTGTTCTTGGGTTGGAGTTTGGTAGGCTGGGTAGTTGCTCTAGTACTATCTTTCTCAAAAACCAATGGAATAGTTCAAAATGGCCAAACGATAATTGTTTCTCAAAACACTGGCGATAATAGAGGCAACAGCAAAGAAGATGGGATAAAATACTGTACTAAATGCGGTGCCAAATTGGGCGAGGACGTACAGTATTGCTCTAAATGCGGCACCAAGGTTGAAAACGATTAGTGTCCAATTCAACTCCCATTTTAACCGGACCCTTTCCGTAGCAGTCCCAGGCATCGCTCGGGACCCAGGAATTGATTCTGTGAAGCCTGGTAGGGTGGAAACAGATGCGGGACCAGTTCCCTTTTATGCAAAAGGTAATTCGCAACCCTTTCCCCTGGATAAACCTTGTCAAAACATTTAGCCTTTTACATGCTTGGATACGTATCGGCTGTTTTCTCATTCTCTTGGCACAATCCGATAAACGGTAGTGTAGTTGGTATGATCATTTGAAATGGAAAGCAATAGAATTATTAAAAGGTTTGCCGTAATATCGATCCCACTGATCGCTGCCTGCCTCGTTGTTTTTTTAGTTCCTATCGTTATCGCCCCGGATACAGGGCAACTACCCGGCGCCACTATTGAGGCATACTGCCAGGAAGAACCACTATCGATAGTGGTTCCATTGGAATACGAAGTAATAGAAGCCAAGTATCTAAACCGTTTCTGGTTTGCCGGGTCCGATGTCTGGGTAACCATCGGGAATCCCGACACAAATAGCGGCGATTTTTCAGTTGAATTCGAACTCTTCGGCGCAGATGGAGCGGTTAAAACCATGACTGCTTCAGAATACATCGAGGCCGGTCAAGCGGCAAAAGTCATGATCTACCATAGCGGCGGTCATATAGTATGCTTTGAATATGCCGTTTTTCCACCTTTAAAGAATGTTATCGAATACAGAGAAGTTACCCGGACAAGAGAAGTTGCACCCGATCAGCAAGATAATATGGTTGAAAGAGTAACCATATTTGAGTACTTGGCCAGGCATTTTGGGTAGCGAAGCTGGTTTTTGGGTGGCAATCTAGAATCGAGGATTGCTCAGTTACTGCTTGACCAGCCCTTTGGCCCAGGTGGCAGCCCTATCCTCTTCTCCATCAGAGAGCGGCCCTTCCCTGTCTTCCACGAAGAAGCCCTCCGGCGGAGCCGTCAAAGTGCCGCCTTTTGATTCAAGGCTCCTGGCTATCCTGGGAGCGGCATAACCGAGGATTTTAACCACCAGTTTCAAAAACCAGCCCTTGCCTTCCCTGGGCATTCCCGTATCGAAGGATGCGACTTTAATACCCTTCAGGCCGTCTGCCGGGATGCCTTCAAGAAAGGTTTTTATCGAAGGCAGTGGACGGCCGGCCTGGGTAGGTGAACCGACAGCCACCAGGTCATACTCGTTAATGTATTTGGGGTCAACTTCGTTTACCTTGCGCACCTTGACCTCGGAGGATGCCTCCAGGCCCTTGCCGATGGCATTGGCGATTTTTTCCGTGTTAGAGTAAACCGAATCATATACTACAAGTGCTTTCATGCTTGACCTCCAAATTATTATATCTAAATATTACTACTCACTAGACGTACAGTTCAATAGCCTTATACCGGCAGGGATTGGAATAACGTTTCGATTTTGTAAACATGCTGATGTTAGTTGTAAGATATCGGGGATGGTAATAAAAGTCGAAAACCTGTGTAAAACCTACGGCGTCATAAAAGCGGTTGACGGCATCAGTTTCGAGGTAGCCGCCGGTGAAATATTCGGCATGCTTGGCCCGAACGGCGCCGGCAAAACCACCACCACCGAAATCATCGAAGGCCTGCGTGAACCGGATTCCGGTTCAGTCAGTGTTCTGGGCATGAAGCACGGCAGGGATTCCGAAAGTATTAAACAAAGAATCGGCATCCAGCTGCAGGCTCCTTCGTTGTTGCCACTCTTGAATGTCGAAGAAGTTCTGGACCTGTTTGGCTCGTTCTACAAGCGGCGTATAGGTGTGAAAGAGGTGCTTGAAAGGGTTTCCCTCACGGAGAGCCGGAAAGTGCTCTCCAAGAACCTTTCAGGCGGACAACAGCAGAGGCTTTCAGTAGCTATTGCTCTGATAAATGATCCGGAAATCGCTTTTCTGGACGAACCCACCACCGGGCTCGATCCTCAGGCCCGGCGTAATCTGTGGTCTGTTGTACAGGAAATGAAGAGCCGCAGCAAAACGGTTTTTCTGACCACTCACTATATGGAAGAGGCGGAAACTCTGTGCGACAGGCTGGTGATTGTGGATTACGGGAAAATAATCGCCGCCGGTTCACCGCTTGAGTTGATTCGTTCGAATTTTGATGAAAGCGCCATTCAGTTTGAAATGGCCTTACCCCCTGCCAAAGAGTCGCTGCTGGCCATGCCGGGGGTTACCCAGGCAGCCATTGACGGAACCGAAGTAAGTGTATATTCCAAAAACATCCCTGCCAGCATGGGGGCTTTGCTGAAAATGGTCGAGCAGGATGAAAACGGCGGGCTGTTAAATCTGCACGTTCGTCAGGCAACTCTCGAAGACGTATTTTTAAAATTAACCGGGCGCAAGATAAGAGAATAGGATTTGAAGACCTTTTTTAAGCTGTTTATCGCTAATACGCGCCAGTTTTTCCGGGACCGGATGGCGCTGGGTTTTACCTTTGCTTTTCCGGTAGTATTCATGGTGATTTTTGGACTGGTTTTCAGCGGCGCGGATGAATTTCAGTATGACGTCGGGCTGTCCAGCGGGGACACGACACAGACAGGGATCGCTGTAGCTGAAGCTTTTAAACAGATCCCCATTTTCAATGTCACCCAGGGAGAACTGGAAAACCAGCTTGAAGAACTAAGGAAAGGCAGTTTTCGTGCCGTTCTTTATATTCCCGGGGGTCTTGCCGAAACCATAGCCAGGGGCGAGACGGTTGATATCAAGCTGTATTACGACCCGTCACAGACCACTTCAATTCAGATAATTCAACCGGTGGTAAGAGAGTTTGTAAACGGCATCAACCAGATGCTTACCCAGCAGCCGGCACTGGTGCGCCTCCAGGAAGAATCCATCCAGCTCAAGGAACTGGGTAATATCGATTACCTGGTGCCCGGAGTGGTGGCCATGTCCATAATGTTTCTGGGCTTGTTCAGCGGTTTGCCGTTGATTCAGCAGCGCGAAAAGAAGATTCTCAAGCGCCTGGGAGCAACTCCAATACACAGGGTCAATATTATTTATTCCCAGGTATTTTTAAGATTGCTGCTGGCGCTGGCTCAAACCACAATTATCATTGCCATTGCATACTTTTTATTCGATGTAGCTATCCTGGGCAACTGGTTTATGCTGCTGGCTTTGATACTGCTGGGAACGCTCACCTTTGTCGGGCTGGGATACATGGTGGCGGCTTTCGCCCGCACCGAAGAGGGCGCCATGCCGGTTATACAGTTGATACAGTTCCCCATGCTGTTTTTATCGGGGATATTTTTCCCGGTGGAATTTTTACCTGATTTTATGAAGCCGATACTCAATGCTTTACCGCTGAGTTACCTGGGGGATGGTCTGCGCCAGGTGATGGTGGAAGCCAGCCCGGTATTCAGTTTAAGCACTGACTTCCTGGTGCTGGGTGGCTGGCTGGTGGCAAGTTTGATAATTTCGATTCGCTTTTTCCGCTGGGAATAACGTAGCCGGATCGGAATTTCGGTAACAAAGAATTGGCCCCGGTTTCTGAAACCGGGGCCAATCTGGATGATAACCCCGGATATTAATTCACCAGATAGCCACCGTCAGCTATTATGATCGCACCTACCATGTAATCTGCAGCCGGACCGGCAAGAAACAAAACGATTTTGGCGATGTCGTCAGGTTCTCCCATACGCCCCAAAGGTATTTTTTCCAGAAATGCCCGGGTCAGGGCGGCTTTCTTCTCATCGCTCAAACCGGTGATAGAAGCGCTCGTGCCGGGAGTGGCGATAGAACCCGGAGCCACGGCATTTACCAGGATGCCCAGGGAAGCCCACTCCTTGGCAAGTGCCTTGGTGAGCATAACCACGCCGCCCTTGGAAGCATCGTAGTGAGCAACGTTTCCGGTGGGCCGGAATGCATCTATGGAAGCTATGTTGATTATTTTACCGCCATGCCCCCGGTCTTTCATGGCACGGGCGGCCGCCTGGCAGAAAAACATCGTTCCCTTCAGGTTAATATCGATAGTTTTATCCCAAATGGCTTCCGTCATATCGATAGCCGGGGTGAAAGGATATATACCGGCATTGTTTACCAGTATATCCACATCGCCAAATACATCGACAGCCTGACTTATGGTTCTTTCCGCATCCTCAATTTTGCTGGCATCCGATTGGACGTGAGCTGCTTTGTAACCGTCGTTTATTAATTCTTCTGCAGTCTTTTGTGCCGCTTCCGGGTTTATATCGGCAATTACTACACTGGCGCCGGCTTCGGCCAACCGGGCAGCTATTGCTTTGCCGATGCCCATGGCTGCGCCGGTGACCACGGCAACTTTACCGGAAAGGTTTAACAGCTCCCCAACAGGCAATGTCATAGTAAATCCTCCTGATAATTTTTAAGACATTATATGCTATTCGAAGGGTGATTGGTATAGCTTTTACTATGCAGGCCCTGGTGAAAAGTTTGGCAAAAATCGCCCAATCCATTAAACTAACTGGGAATAATGCTTGTCAGTCGAATTCGAGCAGGAAAGGGATAACGTGAGCCAGTTAATAAGTAAATTGAAAATCGCAGCACGGCTTGAGCCGCTGCCTCTGGGTTTTACCGGAGTCAGCAAGGCAGCGCCAAAGCCGAAACCGGTTCTGATCGCCCGGATAAAAGGGGATGAAAAACAGGCGGCAGAGTTAGTTCAGGGAGCGGATGGGGTTTTCATCGATACTCATCAGGAAGAAATTGCCGACAGGTTTATTAAGCTCATGGAAAAAGAACCTGTTCAGTTGCCGTATGGTTGCTGGCTGGGCAACAATTCAGCCTGCAATAACGATTTTTACATGCTCAACTTCGAAGCTGACATGAGCACTATCAAGGCAACTGATACCGGTAAAATATTACTTGTGGAGCCGGAGGTCGAGGACAAATTCCTGCGCCAGCTCGATGACCTGCCGGTAGATGCGATACTGGTTGGCTCTTCTGAAGGCCAACCCTGCCGCTTGACGATAAAAAACTATATGCTTTGCCATCGTATAGCAGTAGCTGTTTCCAAACCGCTGATAATACACGCTGGAAATAAAATCGGAAGCGCAGAAATCGAAGAAATGTGGGAATACGGGATTGACGGGGTGATGGTTGATATCGATTCTAACGAACCAGCTATCATTGCCAGCTTCAGGGAGTTGCTCGATAAGCTGGACCTGTCGGCAAAGCGGAAAAAGATACGACTGACTCCGGTAATACCCGGTATCGGAAGCGGGTCTGCTGCCAGTTCGCATGAACCTGAGCCGGATGAAGAGGGCGACGATGATGAAGAAGATGACAGCCCTTATTAACTGACACACATTGGAAAAACCAAAAGGCTGGCAAAATCCTTGCCAGCCTTTTATATTCTCCCGCTTAATCGTCAGGTGAATTTATCTCTTTACCTGGCCCTGGGCGAACTGCCATGCTTTACCCTCGGTAATAATTGCCGGCGCGATCACCATTTCAGCCTGGTGCATCTCGGCAATATTGGCGGCGCCGCAAAGCCCCATCGTGTTCCTCAATGCGCCGATCAGGTTCTGGGAGCCATCGGTAACCGATGTCGGCCCGAAAAGAATCTGTTCCAGTGTACCGGTAGTGCCAACCTTGATGCGGGTGCCGCGGGGAAGGGCCGGATGCGGGTTGGCCATGCCCCAGTGGTATCCCCTGCCGGGTGCACCGGCGGCCTGGGCGAATATGGACCCCAGCATGACGCCGTCTGCGCCTGCGGCAAACGCCTTGCATATGTCACCACCGCGGTGGAATCCGCCATCGGTAATTATAGGAACATAACGGCCTGTTTCTTCGTAATAGGTATCCCTGGCGGCGGCACAGTCTATGGTCGCTGTAATCTGCGGTACACCGATGCCCAGCACGCTCCTGGAAGTGCAGGCGGCTCCGGGCCCGACGCCAATCAGCACACCGGCAATACCGGTTTTAATCAGGGAAAGGCAGGCGCTGTAGCTGACGCAGTTGCCGACTATGACCGGAATATCCATTGACTTGCATAATTCTTCAAAAATCAGGCCCCGGGTGCTCTTGGAGATATGCCTGGCGCTGGTAACTGTCGATGCTACAACCAGTATATCGGCACCTGCTTCTGCCACTACCGGCGCCAGGCGCTTGGTGTTGGCAGGGGCAACGGAAACGGCGCATACGGCACCCGCTTTCTTAATCTGTCTGACTCGTTCAGCCGCCAGCTCATCACGGATGGGGGCCGTGTAAAGCTTTTGCAGCAGAGCGGTAACCTCTTGGGGAGGGGCGCATGCAATTTCATCCAGAACCTTGTCAGGGTCTTCGTATCTTGTCTGGACGCCTTCGAGATTCAAAACTCCGAGGCCGCCCAGTTTGTTCATGGCAATTGCTGATTTTACATCCGTTACGCCATCCATGGCGGATGCCAGTATAGGGATATCCAGGGTAACGTCACCGAATTTCAAGCTTATATCGGTTTGTTCCGGATTGATGGTGACATCGCCTGGGACTATAGCAACGTCGTCAAAACCATATGCCTGACGAAGTTTTTTAAAGTGGGGGTCGGTCATTGGAATAATCCTCCTTATTAACCAAGAACTATAACAGAGCCACAGGCGCTGAGTCAAGCTAAAAAGCGTGAATAACATTACATAAAGACAGGCTAAACCGGCGCCGGCCGGCCATTTTAACGACAGGGTTAGACGCTGGGCAGGTGATAAGTTATAATCTATATTTTGGAGCTGAATCAATTGCATTGCCTGTATCTGGTAAGTACTCCTATCGGTAACCTTGAAGACATCACGCTGAGGGCGCTCAGGGTTTTGAAAGAATCCAGCCTCGTCGCCGCCGAAGACACCCGCAAAACCGGGCAGTTGCTTGCCAAATACGGGATACAGGTGCCGCTGTGCAGTTTTTATGAGCACAGTTTGCCGGGTCAGACGGAGCACATTATAAGCCGGCTGGAAACAGGAGATGTCGCCGTAGTATCGGAAGCGGGCATGCCGGGTATTTCAGACCCGGGTTACGAACTGGTTGTCAGAGCCCTGGAAAGAGGGGTAAAAATCATACCGGTTCCCGGTCCTTCGGCTGTCACCAGCGCGGTAGCGGTTTCCGGGTTGCCCACCGACCGTTTCCTGTATATGGGGTTTTTGCCCCGAAGAAAAGCTGACAGGCAGCGTGTGCTTGCCGGGATATCCGCTCAAGAGGCAACCATCGTTATTTTTGAAGCGCCGCATAGGCTGAAAGCCTCTCTTAATGATATAATGCTAACACTCGGTAACCGTCATATCAGCGTGTGCCGGGAAATGACCAAGCTTTATGAGGAAGTGTTCAGAGGTAGTATAGAGCAGGCTATCGAACATTTCGCCAATCCCAGGGGAGAATTCACCCTGGTTATCGAAGGAGCCGGCAAGTCTGAACCAGCCGGTTTTTCTGAGGCAATGATGCACAGACTGGCTCAGATGAAAAGAGCCGGAATGAAAGCCAGGGACGTGGTGCCCGTTGTCGCTGTAGAAACAGGCCTGAACCGCCGGGAAATATACCAGGCCTGGTTGAATATAGATGATAAATGACAATAATACAAAAGGAGCTCTGAAATTAGATGCGAAGAGGCTGTATTTCACTGGGTAACGTAAAGTGCGATATGTGTAATGCTTCCATCCCCTATCCGGAGAGATACCTGGTGGTGGATGAGGAAAATGGCAAGGAATCCGAAAACGGCATTTCGGTTCGGTACTGCGTGGCTTGTGCCCTGAATAAGGGCTATGCCCACTATAAGAGGGAGAAAGGTGAACAGATTCTTACCTTTTTACCGGAACCGGAGGTTGGCCAGGTTTAATGCACCGGTTTGTTCGCCTGGTCTGATAATATATGAAAGAGCGCATCTATATTGGCGTAGCCTGGCCGTACGCTAACAGCCCTTTGCATATGGGCCATATTGCCGGCGCCTACCTGCCGCCGGATATTTTTGCCCGCTACCACCGGATGAAGGGCAACCAGGTCTTGATGGTTACGGGCTCGGATATGCACGGCACCCCCATCACTATTTCGGCGGAACGGGAAGGCTGCTCTCCTTCGGAAGTCGCCTGGAAATATCACCGTTCTTTCCTGGAATCATGGGAAACGCTCGGTATATCCTTCGACCTGTTTACCCATACCGATACCGAAAACCATGCCAGGGTGTCCCAGGATATCTTTTTAAAACTGTATAACCAGGGTGATATTTACAAGGATACCGTTCTTCAGCCATGGTGCCCGCAGTGCCGCCGTTTCCTGCCTGACCGCTACGTCGAAGGCGATTGCCCCAATTGCAGTTACGAAGGCGCCCGTGGAGACCAGTGCGACAAGTGCGGTCAACCGTTGAACCCGGTAGACCTGGTTAAACCACGCTGCGGTTTGTGCGCAGCGACCCCGGAATTTAAAGAATCTGAGCATTTTTTTCTGCGCCTCAGTGCCTTCCAGGAAAGGCTTATCGAATGGGTTAAAACCAAGGAAAACCTGTGGCGGCCCAATGTATATCGCTTTACCCTGAGTTACCTGGAAAATGGTTTAAAAGACAGGGCAATCACACGGGATATCGATTGGGGAATTCCGCTGCCCCTGGAAGGGTATCCAAACAAACGTATTTACGTGTGGTTCGAGGCTGTGATAGGTTACCTGTCAGCTTCTATAGAATGGGCTCAGATAACCGGCGAACCGGAAAAATGGAAGGAATTCTGGCAGTCGGATTCGGTAAAAAGCTATTATTTCATCGGCAAGGACAACATCCCTTTCCATACCATAATATGGCCGGCCATGCTGATGGGTTACGGCGGATTGGTTCTGCCGTATGACGTGCCTTCCAATGAATATCTGACTATAGAGGGCAAAAAGCTTTCATCCAGCCGCAACTGGGCGGTATGGCTTCCGGACTACCTTTCACGCTATGATCCGGATCCACTGCGCTATCTGCTTTCGGCTAATATGCCGGAGACTTCAGATACGGATTTCTCCTGGCGCGAATTTGTGCGCCGCAACAATGATGAGCTGGTTGCCACCTACGGCAATCTTGCTCAGCGGGTGCTTACCATCACCTACCGGCATTTCGAAGGACGGGTACCCCAACCTGGGGAAATGGACGCAGTCGATAAAGATCTGCTTGCAAAAGCAGCCCAGGCATTTGAAAAAATCGACAGACTGCTCTACGCTTGCCATTTCAGGGAAGCGATTCGCCTGGCAATGACGCTTGCCGGTGATGCCAACCGTTACCTGGAGGAGAAATCTCCCTGGAAGGTGATAAAAACCGATAAAGCAGCAGCCGGAACGGCTCTCTACGCTGCTCTAAGCGTAGTCGATACTCTGAAAACCGTCATGTATCCGTTTTTACCGTTCAGTTCCAGGAAACTGCATTATTACCTGGGCTATGAAGGTAGAATTGAGGACAACGGATGGAAAATGACCAGCATTGAGCCGGGCAAGAAGCTGAATCCGCCGGAGCCTCTTTTTGTGAAACTGGACGAATCGATTATAGAGCAGGAAACCAGCCGGCTGGGAACACAGCAGGAGGTTAAGTGATAGATATCATATACAGCCCGGTCGAAAACGACCTGGAAAAAGCGAAGATTATGCTTACCGGGTTGAACCCGGCCGGTATCACCGATTTTCCTGATTCAAGCCGGATGCTGGGGCAAATACTGGGAGGCGGTAAATTGTTAAGGCCTCTGCTGGTGCTGCATGCGGGCAATTTTTATAACTACAACCCTGAAAAACTATTACCCATGGCAGTCGGCGCCGAACTGCTTCATGTTTCGACACTGGTTCATGATGATGCCATAGATAAAGCTGACAAGCGTCGGGGCAAGTCGACCATTAATTCAATTTGGGGTACGGACAAGGCTATCGTTCTGGGCGATTATCTTTTCGCGCGGGCTGCCGAATTTGCTGCCGAAACGGAAAGCATCCGGGCAGTAAAGCTGTTTGCCGGGGCGCTTGCCAGTATTTCCACCGGCGAGCTGCGCCAGAGCTTCAGCGCCTTCAAGGTGCAGCAGGGTTTCGACCAGTATTTAAAACGGATAATCGGTAAAACCGCCTCGCTTTTCGCTATGGCTACAGAAACCGGCGCAGTTCTCAGCGAATCCCCTGAAGAGGCGGTCCAGATATTGAAGGAATACGGCCTTAACCTTGGAATCGCCTTTCAGATAATGGATGACGTGCTCGATTTTACCGGAACCGAAGCCGAACTGGGCAAACCGGTGGGTTCGGATCTCCTGCAGGGAACGGTAACGCTGCCTTCGCTGAAAATTATGGAACGCTACCCGGATGCAAACCCGGTTTTAAGGCTTTTTGAAAGCGAAGGCGATCGCGCTCTAAATGTGGCTGAAGCGGTCGCCCTCATAAAAGAAACCAGCATAATAGATGAGTGCCTGGAAACCGCTATGCAGTACAGCCGTACAGCCTGCAAGGACCTGGATAAACTGCCGCCCAGCGCGAGCACACAGTCGCTTTATGCTCTGGCAGAATCAATGGTTAAAAGGCGGAACTAGAGGTACCATCCAGGTACCGTTCGATCTTATCGGTCGGCCGCCTGGCTTTGAACTGGTCGACTGCGAACGAGCAGGCGGCGAAAGCTTCACCACGATGGCCGGCGGCAACGGCGATTACCAGGTTGATATCACCCACATTCAAAACTCCTGTACGGTGAACGATGGACATTTCATTAACCGGCCAGCGTTTCTTAGCTTCATCCACTATTGATTGCAGAACCGCAGCCGCATGATCGCCCCTGCCGGAGTACTCGACACTGGCTACGGCCTTTTCATTATTATTATCCCGGATAAGGCCGACGTAAGTTGCCACGCAGCCGCTGTCAGCCGTTTTGGTGGCTTTTACGATATACTCGGGCGAAACGACCGTTGATGTTATTTCTACCATCTGCTTGTAAATCCTTTCCTAAATCCTGTCTACCTCACCGCCGGGTTCGGATTCTTGTTTGGGCGCGGCCGGTTTTTTCATTGCATTTTTGCGGTTGGCTGCTTTTTTCTCAACCGTTGTTTTACCGGCTTTCTGAGCCGGTTCTTTGGACGCAGCCGGCGTTTTTTTATTTTTGCGGCTGCTGGATTTTCCTTCAGCCGTCACCGCTATTTTACCCTTGCCGTTCAAGGGTTCGTTGAATGCCTTTTCCATTTCTTCGCCCTCAAGCCCTTCCTTGGCCATCAGCAGGTTGGAGATATGGTCCAGGCGCTGCTGGTTTTCCAAAAGAATGCGCCTGGCGGTATCGTAGGCATAATTGATGATGCCGTTGACTTCATCGTCGATAATATCGGCGACTTTGTCCCCGTAATCGCGCTGCTCGGTAATTTCCCGGCCGAGAAAAATCATGTCCTGTCGTTCGCCGAAAGTTCTCGGCCCGAGCCGGGCGCTCATACCGTACTGGGTCACCATTTTATGCGCCAGGTCGGTGGCCACTTTTATGTCGTTGGAAGCCCCGGTGGAAAGTTCGCCGAAAACCAGCTCCTCGGCAACCCTGCCGCCCATGAGTGTAGCCAGACGGTCTTTGTACTGGGATAACGTTTCAATGTAACGGTCTTCTGCCGGCAACTGGCGGGTATGGCCCAGGCTCATGCCGCGGGAGACCACCGAAATCTTATGCACCGGGTCTGCATTGGGCAATAAACGTGCTACCAGTGCGTGGCCGGCCTCATGATAGGCAATAATTTCTTTTTCATGGGATGAAATACGGCGGCTTTTACGCTCCGGACCGGCGATGACGCGTTCAATGGACTCCTCGAGTTCTTTGTTGGAGATTTCCTTTTTGTCGCGCCGGGCAGCCAGAATAGCAGCTTCATTGACCAGGTTTGCCAGGTCTGCTCCGGAAAAACCGACGGTCTGTTTGGCAAGTGATTCAAGGCTGACATCCTTTGCCAGGGGTTTGCCCTCGGAATGTATCTTCAGGATTGCCTCCCTGCCGGTAATGTCGGGCATATCCAAGATTATGCGGCGGTCAAAACGGCCCGGTCTGAGCAGAGCGGAATCCAGGATATCCGGCCGGTTGGTGGCGGCAATAACGATAACGCTGGTGTTGGTATCGAACCCGTCCATTTCAACCAGGATCTGGTTCAGTGTCTGCTCTCTCTCGTCATGTCCTCCCCCGACGCCAGCTCCCCGCTGTCGCCCGACAGCATCAATTTCATCTATAAATATCAGTGCAGGCGCATTGCGCTTGGCCTGTTCAAAAAGATCACGCACGCGGGAAGCGCCCACGCCAACAAACATTTCCACAAATTCACTGCCGCTGATGGAAAAGAAGGGAACCCCGGCTTCGCCGGCAATGGCTTTGGCAAGCAGGGTTTTACCGGTACCGGGAGCACCGACCAGGAGCGCTCCCTTGGGTACCCTGGCGCCCAGCACCTGAAATTTTTCGCGGTTTTTCAGAAACTCGACAATTTCATACATTTCCTGCTTAGCTTCGTCGGCGCCAGCCACATCAGCGAATGTTACCGACGGCTTGGAGGCTGAAAACAGCCGGGCTTTGGAGCGCCCGAAACTCATAGCCTGGTTATTGGCTCCTCTGGCCTGGGAAAACAGGAAGAACAGAAGGCCGCCGAAAAGGAGCAAAGGCAGGAAATTGATTAAAACGCTGCCCCAGTTGATGCCACCGGGCTGTACATCTACCCTGACATTTTCCAGGTTCAGATTGGGCACTTCGTAAATGCTGACTCCGGCTTCCTTAATTGTCTGATATTTGTTTCCGTTCTTGTCGGTTATTTCGAGGTTGTCGCCATCGACAATGATTTCTTGAACCAGCCCGTCCTGGGACATGGTTATAAGCTGGCTGAAAGGTATTTCTTCCGGTGGAGTGGCGCCGAATGAAGAAAAGAAGAAAAAGGCGATAACCGCCAGAACAATCACCAGGTAAATGATAAGACTTCTTTTAATATTGATTTTCAATTATAAACCTCTTTCAGGGATAAACTAATTATATCAGAAAAAGGGCGTGCTCAAAAGCTGATAGTTCGAACACGGACCGAATACGACATTGCAGATGCAGCCTCCGGTTATTCGGATGTGAGCAATTCAAGATAAGTTTTCTTTAGAATAAGGGTATCTGCTTCCATATTGGGGCTTTCGCATATCACCGTGCCGCCGGCTCCGGAATCTATTAATGCCCTTAGAAGTTCTGTGTAATTAAAATCGGAATCTTCGAAGGTCAAGTGTTTCAACTCGCCCCGGTGCCCGTAGTGTATTCCCGATACGTGCAGGTGAAGGTTTTGGATTGAATCCTTGCCGAGTGATGCGCTGACAGTGCCAATCACTTGCCTGAACTCGGAATAGGTGTTAATTTTCCCAGAATAGGCATGCAAATGGGCGAAATCGATACACGGCCTGGCGTTTTTCAGCCGGCTGCAAAGGCTGAGGGTTTCTTCCAGCGTGCCAAACTGACTTAACTTGCCAGTTGTTTCCGGAGAGAGCTTGATAGAAAAACCTTCCCGTAAGAACTCCTCTTCGATTTCAGACAGATAACCCAGAACAACGCCGAAGACCTTTTCCGGGTTTCCGTTCATGTAATAGCCTGGATGAAAAACTATATTTTCAGCCCCCGCCAGGCTGGCAATTCTGCCGGCACGGGACAGGACTGCCTGGCTGGTGCGCCGCTTTTGCGGTTCCGATGCATTAAGATTCAGGTAATACGGTGCATGTGCCGACAGCCGCACCCCCGTTTCTTCGGCTGCCAGTCTTACGTCTGCAGCGCTCGCGGGGTTCAGGTAAACCTGCCGAACAAACTCAATTTCCAGGGCGTCAAGCCCTATCTGCTTGACATATCTAATACCATCGATGGTACTGGATCCCGGAGTGCCCAGGGGTATGCCTGCCGTACCAAAAAGCAATTTGTTCATAGGGTCAAAGTATAACACAAGCAGGAAAATTTTCAGGTGTAGAATTTGGGGGTAAATACTGCCGGTTTTGTGTTTGTGTTATACTGTTTTAATAATACTTTCTCAGGGAGGGGTGCACTTCTGGAAGCTATAGATATTGCCCGGCGGGCTGTAGAAATCGGGAACCAGAAACAAGCGGCAGATATTGTGCTTCTGGATACCCGCCAGGCATGTAATTTTACCGATTATATGGTGATACTCACTGCCGAATCCGACCGCCAGATCAATGCCATTCGCGAAGAAATAGCACATGTATTAAAGCAGGACAGTGTTTTTGCCCGCCATATTGAAGGTGATGCCGATTCGGGCTGGGTGCTTCTCGATTACATCGATGCCATAATACATATTTTTGCGCCCTCTCAGCGAGAATACTACCATCTCGACTCAGTATGGCCGGCGGCGGTACCGGTAATCCACATACAGTAATTACTTTTACGTCAACCGGGTGTAACTGAATATATTCTCTGCATTGAAGAAAGTCTCTACCTCGACACCTGCCGTTTCCGGTGAATCGGATGCATGGATTGTATTCCGGCCGATATCGAGGCCGAAATCACCTCTAATGGTACCCTTTTCAGACTTGGCCGGATCGGTCGCTCCACAGGCTTTACGAATCCGGCTCACTGCATCCTCTCCCTCGAAGACAGCTGCAACAATCGGGGATGAGGTGATATAATTGACCAGGTCAACGAAAAACGGTTTATCCCTGTGAACGGCATAGTGGTGCTCGGCGAGTTCCCTGTCAGCCTGCAGCATGCGAACAGCTACCAGTTTCAAACCCAGATCTTCAAGCCGGCTTATGATAGATCCGGTAAGTCCCCTTTCTACGCCGTCAGGTTTAACCAGAATAAGTGATTTTTCCATTGATTCTCCTCTCTTGTTTTGGTGTTTATGTTAATAATCCCAGCAGGTTTACAGCTTTTAGCTTTGCCAGGCTGGAAACAACCATATCGGCTTCAGCCAGATCGCCCGAGCCGGCTGTGCCGGTTACGGCGATAACCTTCATGCCTGCACTTTTGGCCGCCTGAACTCCCGGTACTGCATCCTCGATTACGATGCACTTGTCCGGTTGCATACCAAGCATATCGGAAGCTTTAAGAAATACTTCGGGAGCCGGCTTGCCATATTTTACCTGTTCTCCGCCTACAACCGCTTTAAAGAATTGCCTGATTTTGAGCGCTCCCAGAATCGTCTTTATATTCTCTTCAGGTGCCGATGAGGCTACTGCCATAGGAACCCGGCGTTTTTTTAGACTTTGTATAAGCTCAATTGCTCCGGGTAAGGGTTTGATGCCCTCAACTGCCAGCTCCCGGAAACGCTGCTCTTTGGAGCGAATAATCCTTGAAGCCTCCTGCCTGGTGATGCCGAAGCCCAGCCCGCTAATTATAGCATCATTCTTAATACCGAATGTATTCCAGAAGTACTTGCTCGGGAAATCGATTCCCAGAGGGTTGAAAGTATCCTGCCAGGCTTGAAGATGTAAAGGAGCGCTGTCAACGATTACACCGTCCATGTCCCAGATAACCGCGAAGTTTGCCGGTTTGAGGTTGGCGGTGTCCCCTGTCCGAATCCTGGGCTGTGTAATATGAGGCTTTTTTAAATATAACGGCTCGATGACGGCAACATCATCTGCTTGGGCTGAAATTATTCTATCTTCAGCCAGTTGCGCCACGTAACGCGCATAGCTCCTGTCAAAAGGAGATCCGGCAATAACGGCTTTTTCAGCCAGGCATGAGCGCAACTGTTCAATAATCGGGTTGTCGATATCACCGCAGAATAACGTTTTGCGCCTGATGGAACGGGCAAGCTCATCCGGTGAAACTAATAAAGGAGGCTTGACCACAACCAGCTTTCGGTCAACAAGTTCATAGATTGCGATGGCTATTTGCCCCGAACCGGTTTTAAGCAGAGGGGCGATGTGTAAACCGGCGATGGCGGAACCCATTGCGACTGCTTCAAGGCTGGGAATTCCTGCAATGGGAATATCGAGGCTGAACGCCAGTCCTTTGGCGGTGCTCAAACCCGCTCTCAGCCCGTTAAAACTTCCCGGACCGACAGCCACCCCGATTCCACCGATTTGTTTTATATT
>JAFGLQ010000057.1 GCA_016928015.1 Dehalococcoidaceae bacterium | reverse complement strand
GGGATTGTAAAGGAATGTTTCCAGACGTGGTTGGCTTCATCGGCTGGCGTCAAAACCTCGGACTCATCTATACAGTCAACCCCCATCGCCTGCAAAGCCTGTGCTTCAACAAAATGTCCGATACGGCACTTGGCCATAACCGGAATGGACACGGCTTTCATTATAGCCTCGACAATGGAAAGGTCGGCCATGCGGGCTACGCCGCCATCGGCACGAATATCCGAAGGGACTCTTTCGAGCGCCATTACGGCACAGGCGCCGGCGGATTCAGCGATTTCGGCCTGTTCCGGGTTGACTACATCCATAATGACCCCGCCCTTCAGGGATTGGGCAAGGCCCGTTTTATCTTTCCAGGTACCAGTTTTCATCTTCTTTTACCTCTTCCTCCGGGGTGATACTTTATTTTACTATTGCCCGGACTAATACAGCAAGCTCAATTTAAAATATCTTGACTTACAATTGACATATACGAACATTGTTTATATTATTAATTACAGGGTTTTCAACTGCCGCAAACCTGTTTATCAACCCGGGAGCGAACCAGTCAAACCGGCGGGATACATGCGAAAAACTTGTCGAAGGCTTCTGATTGCTGTTAAATGTTTCTTCCGGGCGGGTTTTGCCGGGATGCTGCTGCTGGCAGTTGTATTTTCTTTTACCTCATGTGCTCTGACTGTTTATCCCGTTCCGGTTTACCAGAGCGCCCCTCAAATATTACCGCTGGAAAAACTGCTGTCGGATTATGCCGCAGACCCGGTCGCAGCTGCAGTCAGATATAAGGGCAAGACCTTTCTGTTTCCCGGTATCGAAGCTGAAAATGTTTTAAGTAATTACATCAATTCACGGGCAACATTGAACGAGTTGTTTTTGCAAAACGGCAGCGTTCGCTTCCGGCCGAAGTATATATACAGCCTGGATTCCATCGGGCCGGATTTTGTGGTGGATGTTGTAGGGGATGTGCAGGGCTGGATCCAGGGATATTTTTATATAGATAACTGCTCTTATGCCATCGTAAAAGGCGGCGACCTGCCGCCAACGGTGGGGTACTAATCCTGCGGGACAGTCGTTATTCGAAGAACAGCGGCCAATAGCGCTCTACCGGTGTTTGTTCAAATCTTTCAGCCAGCCGGGCCAGTGTCTCCATTTCGTTTTGCCCGGTGTTAACCAGGTAGGGCGCCGAACTCTGCCTCAGGGGAGCTACTCTTACGATGTTGTCCCGGGTAAAATCGACCGGTTGGAAATATGCCAGGGAAGGGGCATATTCCAGAAAGGGGTGGTTGTCTGTATTCAGGGAAGTACTGCCGGCATATTCATCGAGTGATTCGCCTGCCATAACAAAGCAGCTCAGGAAGTCGTAAATATCGCGGATGTAGATAGGGCCGAGTTCCTCCCGGACAGCCGGAATTTCGAGTTTAGCCTCGACAGTTTGGAAATTAATCTCGAATTCATCCACCATACCGATTAAAAGGAAGTAATTACGGAAGGGGGAAAACCACAAGGAAGCATTCGGAAAGGCTTCACGGAAGGTGTTTATGGTAATGCCTATTTCCTCCCCGGAGAGCAGGTGAAAAGGCAGCCACTGCACAATTAACCCTTCATCGGTCAACCGCTGCCGGCAGGATTGGTAAAACTCTAAAGAATACAGGCTGCCGTTGCCGGAACCCTTTGGAGAGGTGGCATCCACGGAAATAATGTCGTATTTTTCCTCGGTAACAAGAAGGTAGTTGCGCCCGTCGGCCAGTACAAGGTTTAAGCTTGGCTGGTCGAAAAGTTCATGATTTACCTCGGGCAGCAGTTTGGCTGCTTTGACCACGGAAGGTACCAGTTCGACTACGTCCAGTTTTTGGATATCATAAAGGGTTACCGCCCAGGAAGAGCCGCCGGCACCCAGCCCGATGACGCACACGCTGGGGTTTTCCACCTGGCTCAGCAGGAGGGGCATATGCCCCAGGGCTTGCTGAATATCGCGGTGGCGTGGAGTGGTGGAAGCCACCGGGAAACCGTCGATGCTAAGATACCGGTAACCGAACGCGTTGGCATATACCTTGACGGTTGAACCAATACCTTCGTCGTAATACAACAGCGACCGGGTTTCCTGCTGTTCTATATAAGAGGAAAATATCAACCGGCCGGGCGAGACAACAAGCACGGCAGCCAGGACGAATGTAAAAGCCGGCAAAGCGATTGTTTTCAGCCGGGATTTAATATTGACAAACGGTTCGGCTGCCAGCAGTACTATTCCCATAATTGCGTAAACGCCCGCAATAATAGCTACGCTGTAGTAAACGCCGATCCACGGAATCAGCAGGAAACCGGCAGCCAGCGAACCGGCAACGCCGCCGAGGGTATTCAGCGCGTATACGCTGCCGATGGATTTGCCCAGGATTCCGGGGCTTTGAGCGTATATTTTAGCTACCAGGGGGAAAGCCATCCCCATCAGCAGCGTGGGCAGGAGCATTACCAGGAATGAGCGCCCGAATCTGAGAACCGCCCACTGCCAGTAAGCCTCCGGCTGATAAAAACCGCCGCCGCCGATTTCAGCACCCAGGTTGATAAAAACCGGCACCGAGATAATACCGCTTATCCCGATGCCGCAGATGATAATCCCAAGCCATAAAAATGGCCTTTTGATATTATCGGTAAACCGCGCCATTATGAGGCTGCCGGCAGCAATCCCGATCAGGAAAGCCGAAAGCATGGTGGTAAAAGCATGGGTGGTATTATCCAGAATGAATATCAGGGCGCGCGTCCACAGGACTTCAAGGGCCAGGGAGCAGAATCCTCCCAGGCCGAAAGCCAGCAGAGCAAGCCTGGCCATACCGGGAGAATAAACCTGGCGTGGCTCAGCCTCAGGTTCCGGGATTTTGGCTGCCTGTTTTGCGTTTGCATCTGCTGTCCTGCCCGCGGTCCGGTAGTCAATCACCAGGGCTGCCACGGCAATAAGTATGTTTAGCGCTGCCGCCAGATAGGTGGTTTCACGTACGCCCAGCAGTAATATAAGCCCGAATCCTGCCATCAGTGTACCGGCAGCACCGCCGAGGGTATTCACAAAATACAGCCGACCGACACTCCAGCCCAGCTTGCCCCAAGTCTGTACCACGAAACGGCTGATTATGGGTAAAGTGCCCCCCATGAGAGTCGCCGGGAGAAGCAGAATAGTGAACGAAAGCACGAATCGTATGACATTTATCACCGGCAGGCTGGCGCCGAACTGGCGAAACAGAAATACGTATACATTGTCAAGGCCTGATAGAAGCACGGGCATCAACAATGCAAAGAGGCCGACACCCAGTTCAAGCAGGCCATACAGCCTTAGTGGGCGTTTTCTGGTATCGACAAAACGTCCAAAGATATGGCTGCCCAGGGCCAGGCCACCCATAAAAGAAGCCAGAATGGTGCTGGTAGCAACGGCAGTAACGCCGAATACCAGGGTGAGCAAACGCATCCAGGCTACTTCGTATATAAGGCTGCAGGCGCCGGAAAGGAAAAACAGGACAAGTATCGATAGCTGTAGCCAGTTTGTGTTTTTTAGCCGGGCCTTGAGATTAATCTGCAATTAAATAGCCTCGAAAAATATGAGGCCATCATTCTACCAGAAATACCCGGTTGGCGATACTTTCAAATTTAATCTTCAACCCTGTTTATTACCCAGCACCTCATTTACCTTTTCCAGCAGCTGTTCCCGGCCGAAGGGTTTGGCGATAAAGGGCAGGTTATTCTCCCTCAGGAATGCCCTGGTGCCGGCATCGGAGGTATCGCCGGTGATAACCACCACCCGGCCGGCTATACCGGGGCCGGCCTGGTTGAGCCTGGCATAAAGCTCCCGGCCGCTCATGCCCGGCATGCGTATGTCCATCAGTATCACGTCGTAAGAGTCCGCCTGCAGGCTGGCTATAGCCTCGGCGGGGTTGCCGACCTCGGTAACCCGGTGGCCCTGGACGGTAAGGATTTTAGCCACCAGGGCCCTTATGGGAGCCTCATCGTCCACCACCAGGATACTGGAACTGGCGGGAGAGGGCCGGACGGCGGTTTTTACCTCCTTGCCGGCCTTGCCGGGCTCCGGCTCGTCCCGGCTCACCGGCAGCCTTACGGTAAAGGTGGTGCCGGTACCCATATTGCTTTCCACCAGGATATCGCCGCCGTGGTCGAGCACGATGGAGCGGGAGAGGGCCAGGCCCAGCCCGGTACCCTCGCCCGGCTCCTTGGTGGTGAAGAAGGGCTGGAAGAGGTGCGACAGGGTATCCCCGTCCATGCCGGGGCCGGTGTCGGCAAAGGAGATGAAGACCTGGCCGTCCTTATGGCGGGTGGTGATGGTCAGGGTGCCGCCATCGTGGGCCTTCTTCATGGCATACTCGGCATTGACGATAAGGTTTAAAAACACCTGCTGCATCTGCCCGGGGTCGGCGCTTACCCAGGGCAGGCCTTCCTCATAGTCGGTGACTACGCTGATGTTGGCGGTCCTAAGCACATAACCCCTCAGTTCCAGGGTGTTGTCGATGAGTTCACGGGCGTCCAGCCGGGTCTTGTAGGGGGTGGTCTGGCGGGCGAAGGTGAGCAGCCGGCGCACGATTTCCTTTACCCGGTTGGAGCCTTCCAGTATGTACTTAACGTAGTCCCGGGTTTGTTCCGGCAGGTCTTCCCGGGCAAGCAGTTCGGAAAAGCCGATGACGCCGGTCAGGGGGTTGTTGATTTCATGGGCGATGCCGGCGGCCATCTCGCCGACCGAGGCCAGGCGGGAGGATACCTCGGCCTTGTCGCGCAGGATCCGCTGTTCGGATTCAAGCGACTTAAGTGTCGATATATCCTGGGAAACACAGACATATTTACGGGGACCGTCGGTCTGATCATCCAGCATGGATATGCTCAATAAAGCCGGAAAGTGTTTTCCTTGCGTTGTAAGCAGCTGACACTCGAACATGATGGGCGTGTCGTAATTTGGACTGTTTTGAGTATACAACAACAGTTTATTACGGCAATCTTCGGAAATCAGGCTGAAAAAAGGTTTCCCGACCAGCTCGTTTTTATGCAAACCATACATGTTTGCTGCAGCTTGATTTATTTCGAGAATAGTGTACCGGTTGTCGATAACCGTAATACCCTCTGCCATGGATTCGAACATGAAACGCAGTTTGTTTTCGGACTGCCTGAGGGCTGATTCAGAGTATTTCCGATCGCGGTACAGGCGGGCGTTTTCCATTGACATGGCTAGCTGGTTCTGGATCGAAATGACAAGCTGGAGGTCTTCATGAGTGTACAATTTACTGCCCTGCTTATCACCCAGAACGATTATGCCAATTAACTCTGCGGTGGAACTTACCAGCGGGACGAGGTATTTTGTGGCTATGGCTTCCAGAGTTTGCCTGTCTGAGGCAGGCAAGGTTCTGAGCAAGGGTATAGTATCTATTTCTTCGAACTCAATGTACCGCCTGTGCTGAATAAACCATTCCGTTAGCAGATTGTCGCTTGAAAGGGAAATATCGATATCTTTGCCGGGTGAATTGAAGGTGAAGGAAGCCATGGTCAAGAGCTTTTTTTGTGTTGGTGACTCGAACAGCAGTATTACCTTTTCAGCCTTCAGGAGAGTCGCAATTAATTTCACCAGGCGGTTGCTGGTCTCATCAAGATCTCTGAATAATTG
Source organism: Dehalococcoidaceae bacterium (assembly GCA_016928015.1). Classification (GTDB taxonomy): domain Bacteria; phylum Chloroflexota; class Dehalococcoidia; order Dehalococcoidales; family CSSed11-197; genus CSSed11-197. The sequence continues at coordinate 9,771 of JAFGLQ010000057.1, read as the reverse complement.
AATTTGCCTGGAAAAGTCGTTAAGGGACTGTAAATAATCGTAACGCTTCGAATAATAAAGGCGGTCGACCAGCCCCTGAGCCCAGCGCCATAACGGCTGGAGAATCATTGCCAGTACCAGGAATAAAACTACATACCACAGGGCTTCAAGCCTGCTGCCTCTTAAATAATATGAGGCGAGCAGCACCAAACCTGCATAGGGAACGGCTACCAGCAGGCTTACCAGGGCATAGGCAGTGCTCTTGCGTACCGCTGAACGAATATCGAGCAGCTTGTATTTGACTACAGCAACTGTTGCCAGCAGGCTGAAGAGTATACTTCCGAGCAGCCCGAGGGGCGGCAGATTATTATTGAGGGTCGAGACCAGGTCGCTGAAGCCGCCAGCCCAAAAACAAACCACACCCAGGATAATCAGCATGAAAGAATTTCTTTCATTCAAATCCTGTGATTTTCGGTAACCTTTAATAAAGTTGATCATCCCCCAGGTAACGAATAAATAGTTGTGCAAAGGAATCAAGATAAAAAGTGGGCCTGCAATGGGGAAGTAACCGAATTTATCTACATCTACGCCTGTATATAATAAACTGGTCAAAGAAAGAAGCCCGATAATTGCAACCCCGGCATATGCAACTGGTACTGCCAGAGGAGGGTGGCGTTTTGTATTCAGGTAAGAAAAATGAAAGAAAGACGCAGCCATCAGGCTAACGGCAAAGGTGGTCACTATTTCCCAGTACATGGCAATTTGAGTGTTTGCAGAGGAGCGGAAAAAGTATATAGCGCCCGCCCATACAGCCATACTGGTTAAAAACACGAGGAAAGCCGGTTGGCCCCTTTTACGCTGGCTTCTTAGCAGTACCAGAAGTACCAGCAGCGAGGTTAAAACGAGGGCTACCAGAGGTATGGCTATCAGCAGATTCATTATTTGTTAATCTATGTCCCTGTTGCACTCTAAAAGATGTTTGAGTGATTCTTCAGAAGCGTTCATATGCAGCGGCTTTAGATGAGCCAGGTCCGCTCCCTTTGATTGTTGTTGCTGCATGTAACGGCTGAAAGTTCCATGTTTCAGTAGTGTTACTCTTACCGGGTTTTTTTCGTTTTCAGTAATGGCTTCTAAATACAAAGGGCTGGTTTTGAGCAGATGATGGTGAATGGCGTTGATCAGGGTATCGGTATTGGTTTCTTCACGCGGTTCGATATAGATTTGCAGGACAGGCCAGCTGTCCTCGTAGTCCTTCATAGCGGTCCAGTCTTCATATTTGATGCCGGTTGCATTGATCGCTTCCCAGACGGTACGTTCGTCAAGGCGTATTATATTATACAGGTCGATCAGGCCGTCAGCCCTGGCATGGAAATCGAACTGGGGCAATTCAATACCTTCATCGCTTTCTACCACCCGGAATAAATCACCCGGCCTGTACCTGAGGAACGGCATTCCATGGAAGTTGGTGATGACAAGTTCGTAAATTTCCCCCACTTGTACTTCATCTATAAGTACGGTTTTAGGTTGATACCCGGCGTCCTCTTGGCATTTTAAGAGTTCCTTTTCGGGGATAAACTCGAGGAAATTCAAATAGGGATGGAAAACAAGCCCCTTTTTCTTCCATGATTGCAGTGCCGCCAGCCCTGATTCGGTGCAACCATAAACCTGATGCAGGGGCCGTCCAAAATAATGCTCGAGCCGTTTTGCGTAGACACTGGCATCGGTGCCCCCGCAAGTCAGCCCCTTTAATTTCCAGATGTCGGACGGGAGGATTTTCCGGCCTTCCATTTTGCTCCTTATCAGCGCCTTCATGAGCCTGAAAAAGACGGCCGGGTGAAGCATGCCGGGGTCTAGCTTCAAACCACTCGAGCTTTCGGTAAACTTTTCACCAAGTTTATTCAGCACCGTGCCCACAGCCCAGATAATATCGGTCCCGTTGCGTAAAGCGAGATTAAAGCCGGTTGCAATTCTTTTATGAAAGTCCTGATTGTCAGCCACATGCGGCGGTGGCATTGGAGAAAAATCAAACCTCTTGACCAGCAAGGTGTTGGTGATTCCCGTCAGGTAAGGCGGGGGAGCGACTATGCATAACACCCTTTCATCGCCAGTCAAATTTACTTTGCCATGCTGTTCGGTACAGGCAAGTATCAAACCGGCCACGCACATGTCGGTATGCAGTTCCAGGGTTCTGAGCATGAACGGCGCCCATTTAAAACATCCTCCACGCCCGGAGGTATGGCCCCAAAGCGCCGGTTTTTCAGCTAGCGCGCTGTCGTTTTTATCTTCAAGGAACTCAGCATAATCTTTGTACGTAGTCAAAGGTACCGAAGAGCGGAAATTATCTACTCCAACCGGGTTTTGGCCCAGCATGATGTGTTTGCCCAGCGTGCTGTCCGCTACATAATCGATTTGCTTTTTTAGTAGTTCGTTCTGGATTTGCATGAATTCATCTATGGATAAATCCATAAAACCACAGAACTTCTGCCAGATCCTCTCTTCATTCCCCGACCTCAACACTTGGTCTTTTTGAATATCAATGTTTTCCACGGCACCTTCCTTTTACTGATTTATTACGGACGCATCCAGCGCCAACGGTTGCGGAGCCTGTTTGACAGGTAAGCCGGAGAGGAGGCGGACAATGGCTGTAACGATAAGCGCAGCGTTTATATTGGCGGCAACACCAAGCTGAGGGCCGGGTTTGTCACTGGAAACAAACGCCTGCAGTATATCGGGATATTCCTTAAAGTACGTCTCGAGATGGGGAGCGTGCTGTGACAAGGATTGCAGCAGGCGCATAAAAAAATCATTGGCTTCGAATTTTCCGCCGATCATTTCCTCCAGAGTTGAGGAAGTGGGGGTAAAAACCAGGGTAATACCACCAAACCCGGTGTTCAACGGGAACATTACCGTTTTCTGCTGAGCCCTTGCGGTATCGTTGAGTTCATACATAACCGGTCCGGGATCGACGGTATTAATAATAATATCAGCGCAACTTACAATACCAATCACATCCGCCGGTGTTATAAATTTTGGATTGATAGAGATTGAAGCTTCCGAATTGATTTCGCTGATAAGCTCAGCTGTTGCCTGCGCCTTGTTCATTCCGAGATGGGCCGACCTGAAAGCTTGTCGGTTGAGATTGCTTAACTCAACTTTGTCACCGTCTGCCAGGATAAAATTTGAAAATCCGGTACGAGCTGCAAGGGTGGCTACATTACTGCCGAGCCCGCAGCCAGCGATCAGGATTCTGGTAGTGCGTATTTGTAGTTGAATATTATCGGGTATCAATCCCCAGTTTCGGTCTATTAACTTTGAATAATCCATCACTTAAACGGCAGTACTCGATGATATTTATCAGGATTTTAGGTATTTTAGCAGGTATTATAACACATTGATAGCAGCAAAATCGTAGAGCATTGTTTGAAAGAGTATGACAATGGAACAAAGGTAAATTTGGGGAACAATCACTGATCTCTATTGCTGATTGATTTAGAGCTTTTATCGTTCAAAGTAATTAACCACGGTTCCGGCAATTGAAATGTGCGTATTCCAAGTCTTGTATTTCAACAACAAGTGGTGTATCTTAAAAAAGCTCTTGCGGCATAAAAAGATGGAGGCATCTTGTATGAAATCAGTACTAGTAGTGTATTTCAGCGCCAATGGCCACACCGAAAAAATGGCGGAATACATTGCCGAAGGCGTCAGGATAAGCGGGAACAGAGCGGTGTTGAAAAAGGCATCTGAAGCCAAGGAGCCCGATGTTATTGAAGAATTCGATGGTTTGCTGTTTGGTTGCCCCACCTACAACCGGGATATCCCCGCGCCCATGAAGAAATTTCTGGGTATTGCCATGCTGGCTGATGTGGATGGAAAGATGGGGGGCGCATTCGGTTCCTACACTCATGACGGAAATGCGCCTGTGCTGTTACTGGACATAATGACAGGCGATATGAAGATGGAACCGTTTGAACTCGGAGCGTTTAATTTGAAAGAGGATGTTCTGGAAACTACCGAAGGGTTAAAAGCCTGCCATGATTACGGCAAAGTATTCGGGGAAAGCCTTTAGTTTAAAATCTCTATAATCTTGACGGCAACTATGACGCCGAATACTATCAGTAACGGTACAATCGGTATGCTCGCCAGGCTGGAGATTCGTATAGATGTTTCCGAGTTGCCGGCGCCGGCCAGTTCTTTTACCACCAGGAACACCAGAAGCATGACAACTGCCGCGCCTCCGATTAGCCCGGCTAATCCCTGGGCGCTCATGTTGCTGATGGCGGTTATTGTGCTGACTGTAACGGTTGTTATCATAACTTCCCCGGTTTACAAGTCTAGGTTACCACGGGTTATTACACATGTCAACTATTTTCAAAGCTGGTTGATAAAAATTTTTCAATATGAACTAAAGTACCACTCTGGCACAGGAAGCATTAACCTGAACCCGGTACATCTATCCATATGTGCAGGCTCAGGTACACTTCGGAAGAGCCGTTTTTATACAGGTTGAATTCCACTTTCTGGTTTTCACCGGTTTCAGATGGGGTAAAATCAGCCCTGGTTTCGTGTGTTTCATCGTGTTCGAGCGATACCGGGCCAAGAGCAGAGGCAGTTTGGCCTTCAATAGTAATTTCGATTTCGTAAGTAGTTGACTCCTGTTCCCGGTTGATTAAACCTACCGTAACCCAGGCGCTTTCACCCAGGATAACGGTTTGCGGGTAGTCATCGGCTTTGCCTTCGGCTCCCAGGATGTAAAACTCGGTGAACTTTTCGCCGACTTTGGGATTGGCTACAACGTAGGCCAGGGTTATCAGTGTGCCCGTGATGGCGACTACCAGTACGATATTGAGAATTCTATCCAGCTTCCCCTGGGATAGCCAGGACCGGCGCAGCGATTCTGTGTTTTGCCTGAGATTCAGCTGGAAACGCTCTTCCGGGAGCAGGCGGCTGCGTCTGTACCAGGCGATGATAACCATTATTAAAATAAAAGCCAGAACCGAAAGCAGGACCGGATATAAACGGATACCCAGCGGCGTGTAGTTTAAAGCCAGTCCGATTAACGGTACGATAGCAATGGAAATCCCGATGCTCAGCGCCAGTCTTTCTACGGTGCCGAGAGAACCTTTCGAAGGAAACAGGGCGGCAATAAGGCTGTAACCCGGGGAAAAAAGGATAAAAATAAGCCCCAGGATAATTCTGCCAGCCCCGGAGGTAAACTCAACCAGCGGAACCAGTACGGCTGAAAAGATGACTATAAGTACAAGGTCAACCATCAAAGCAGATTATAGACCATAAGCGTGACACGGGCAAAGAACCATCACCAGATACACAGAAAGACCACATTCCGGTGGGAGCAATTGATAACCTGGTGGAAACTGTTACCCGGGATAAAAGCCGTTACACCGGAAGCTGCGGCGGAGCGGTCCGGGCCGATGATCATATTACCTTCCCCGGAAAGAAAATAATAAAGTTCGGGATGAGGGTGAGTATGGCCCCGGGTAGATTTGCCCGGGTAAAGAGTTGTTTTAGAAATGTTGGCTCCGGACACTTTAATATCCTCAACCAGGTAGCGTTCAGGTTCATCGCACCTTACCGAATAAATTACGTCTGTTCCTTCTGCCATAATTTCCTCTTTGTCCCGGTTTACTTGATTCAATGTTTGTTACGGTTTAGCAACCATGTTCTCAGCATGAGCCATTGCCTGGCCATCCATTTGCGGCCAAGAAACATTACGACAACCAGCAGGACTGCGTTCAGCCCGTAAATTACCCACACCCAGTAGAAAACCGGCTCCTCCGGATTTGGGGCCGGCTTTGCAGTTGGGGTATAAGTCGAGGAGTATTCATCGCTGGTAACCTTGTAGCTTCCCCTGGCGCCGTTGATATCCACACTGATATCGCCGGCGGAATGACGCACAATACCGAAATTTATTACCTGGCTGGCGCCGCCGCCAAGCGAAATGCGTTTTACTTCCTGTAACTGGCCGTTTAACTCCAGCACCAGCTCGTAATATCCGGCAATACTGCCGGTGTTGGTGACGGTGCACTGAATGGTCACCATTTCTCCACAGGCGGCTTCAGCCGGGTGAATCTTCAAGTTGGTTACGGCAAATTCAGGCGGGGAAACCGGAGCCAGTATGGTGTACGTGCCTGCTTCGTAAGCTGTTGCCTTCACGGTATTACGGACAGCATCGACCTGGCAGGAGTCGATGACTACCCACTTTTCATCTGAGTATTCCCAGCGGGCCATCACCAGTTCGGTTTCATTCAATCCAGCCGGCACCTGGGAATCGCGGTATTGGATGATCAAAATACCGGAAGGGGAGAACCGCGAGAACTCCGGAAGAATTTCGTAAGCCGAACCCGTCTGCCGGTTGAGGTTGCCGGGTTCGGGAATTTCTGCTTTACTCTCAAGCATCAACCAAACCAGGGGTTCTTCTTCGGAATCTGCCAGAGAGATGCCCGGTTCGAATTCTAGAGTTGCCATTTCGTCTGTTGAGGTAATTACAAGCTGTGTTCCGAGCTGTCCGTTCTGATTTAAATATCCGGTTATCAGAGTAGAGCCTTCAGGAATCGCCGGAATTACCGGTTCTGCCGGGTCACCTGGTTCCGGCTCAGGCACGGGTTCCGGCTCAGGCACGGGTTCAGGCTCGGGCACAGGTTCAGGTTCCGGTTCCGGAGTCGGCTCCGGCTCAGGGAAGGAAGTAGTCGGTGCAGGTGGGGGCTGTACCGGTGTTTCGTGAGGAGGTGTGGTAACCGGCGGCGGTTCGGGTGAAGGAGTAACGGGCATGGGCATTCCGTAAAAAGTATTGCCCATGCTCTGGGTCCGGGGGAAGTAGCTGGTGGCATCGATCCATAGACCACTTGTTTTAAACCTGGCTTCAATAAGCTCTCCGCTGATTTCATATTCCCCGACAACCGAATCCCAGGGGAAATACAGGGGTAAATCCTGTGAAGCGGTGATTGTATCCCCTTCGGCTGAAGGTACCGGCGATATAGTAAGAGAATAACTGGAGTTCAGGGTGTATTTTGTATCTGTTTCCAGGTGCCGGGCGACAATACGTCCCCTTATATAGGCCTCGGTGGGGTGCACCGGCGCATCCTTGATGCAGGTAGCCTCTCCGGTTACCGTGGCATAGAAAATTTCACCAGGCTGCACATAAAACTTGCTCATGGCAATGCTGTAGGTATAAGTAAAATACTCTGCCGGGTTCAGTGAGGCTGTTTGCGCCGGGCTCACAGGCGCAAGACCGGCTATCAGCAAAATCGTGATTATAGCCGGTGCCATCCACCGCAGAGATCTAAACAGCGTTGCCAGTATTTTCATTTACCGTGACAGCTACCGCCGGATGAAGGTTACGATGTAATAGCGGCGCCGGAGTATTATTATACCTATAACGATGACGAGGACGATACCCAGCACCACTCCGAGTATCACCGGCCAATTGGCTTTCAACCACAGACTAAAATCAAAAGGTTCCGGTTCAGGGTCAGGTGTCACCGGTTCATCAGGAGGTTCGGGGATTTCAATGCTGAACTTAAAGCCGTTTACCTCAATGGTATGGCTGCCCGTGTTTTCAATCGAAGTGGAAAAACTGACGGTCTGTTCTGCTTCAGGTTCTACGGTTACATTCCGGGTGTCAACAACAGCTCCGTCCACCTTTAATACCAGTTCATAACCGCCGGCTACATCCCCGGTATTGATTACGGTTACTTGAACCGAGACTTGCCTGCCGGTTTCGATTATTCGACGCTTGAGTTCCAGCCGGTGATAATGAACCGGGCATCATTGTAGGCGGTGACGAAGGTGTTTTCGTCCGTAGAAACTTCATTGCCGGCTTCATCAGTTGCCGTAACGGTATATGTATAGACGGTCCCCGGTTCCAGGTTTTCAAGCAGGGTCACATGCATCGGGCTAAAGCCAGGCTCTTCGGGTGTTTTTTGCCCGAGGCCGCCGTCAGCCCGGTATTCCATGCTGCCGGTGATCGGTTTATCGAATTCCCAGATTATCACAGCTTCATTACGAGTCTGAAATACGACTTCTATACGGACCAGCACGGGCGGTGGGGGAGGGCCTTCTTCAAAATTGGCAACCACTGTTTTATCGCTGTTCATGATAACCGTGGTGGTAGCTGCAGAGGGGTTGGCTACATCGCCCGTCCAGCCGGTAAAGCGATGCCCTTCAGCCGGTATGGCGCTTATTGAAACCTCCCGCCCTTCGATGAAACTGTGTTCTCCGGGAGCCGGTTCGGTGGTGCCATTGCCGTTTACTTCGATGGTAAGCTCGTGGTAAGCAAGGGGAATAAATCTGGCGGTAACGGTTTTATCAGCATTGATGGTTACAGTAGTTGCGGCAGATGCAGGGCCGGCAACTTCTCCTGTCCATGCGTCAAACTTATAGCCGGCGGCGGGTGTAGCGGTAATTTCAACCACCTGGTCCCTGGCATAGGTGTGGGTGCCGGCTGCCGGGTTGGTAGATCCGTCGCCTTCGATGTCAATGGTGAGGGTAAATGAATCCCGGGGGGCAAAATTGGCGGTTACGGTTTTATCATCATTCATGATTACCGTGGTGGAATCCAAGTTACGGTCGGCCACATCACCGGACCAGTTCACGAAGCGCCAGCCTTCGGCAGGAGTAGCCGATATATTTACCATATCATTCTCTTCATAGGCATGGCTTCCCGGAACAGGCGAAACCGAACCTTCCCCGTTGACTGCCATGGTGAGGGTATAAGTTGGAATTTCTTCAAATACTGCTGTCACCGTCTTGTCACCATCTATGGTAACGCTGGTGGTCCTGGAATTTGGGTTGGCAACATCACCTTCCCAGCGGTCGAACCGCCATCCATTGGATGGATTGGCGCTGATATTTACATTTTGCCCTTCGTTATAACTGTGGTTGCCCACCGAGGGGTTGGTTGAACCCTGGCCGATTACTGCCATGGTGAGGGTGTGCTGAGGTGGAGGACTGCTGGCAGACAGGTTGCGCTGGGTTATTCCCCCCGGGTTGAGTGTTGTACTACCTGCACTGTATCCATCGACAAAAAAGTGAATAGTGTCACCCGCCTGGTCACCTTCGATTGTATTGATTGTCAGGCTATACTGGCCACCGCTGGTAGTATCACTGCCGGCTGTCCGGCCGTTCATTTCAGCAGTCACACTGGTGCCGTCCGGAGCGGGTGAACCATCCAGAGTAACACTTCCATAGAATTGCTGGGCGATAGGAGGGATAGCGTGTAATGAGGATGTTGGTAACAATAAAGCTATAGCTATCACCAGAAGAACACTTCTTATGAGTATCTTCATATTATCCTCCATTGTGCCCCTGTACTTGCTCATTATTTTCAACTTTTTCCCCTTTAGTTGATAATAAGTGTGTCTGCAGCAGTCATTTCTATCCAGTATGCCTTACCTTCTGTCATATCCGTAAGCTCACCCTGGGGTGCTCCCGGTATGGTAGTGTAATAACGCCACAAGCCGGTAGCGGCATCATAAGCCCAAACCGTTTGAACATTACCGATTATGCCGCTTAATACATCTTCGGTGGTTGAAGGACCGGGTGTTTTCGGGATAGAAACAAGGTTCCAGCCGGTGACCAGTTCTATTTCATAGGGGTATCCAGGTTCCCCTCCGGAAAGGGTAAGAGTTGCCGGGCCGGTGAGTTCAACCCAGTAACCCACCCCTGTCTCCATCTGCAGTAATCCTCCCTGGGGCGCTCCCGGTATGGTAGTGTAATAACGCCACAAGCCGGTAGCGGCATCATAAGCCCAAACCGTTTGAACATTACCGATTATGC
>JAFGLQ010000056.1 GCA_016928015.1 Dehalococcoidaceae bacterium | reverse complement strand
CGGTTATCCTGTTCATTTTGTGAGCTGTGCATACCGGGGTCATCCGCGCTTACAATCACCAGGCCGCCTTTTATTCCGGTTATAGAAGCCGACAGCAAAGGGTCGGCAGCGACGTTTAACCCGACGTGTTTCATGGCTGCCAGCGAGCGAACGCCGGAGTACGAAGCGCCCATGGCTACTTCAAGAGCGACTTTCTCGTTCGTGGACCACTCGGCATATACCCCATCGTAACGGGCAATATTTTCCAGGATTTCAGTGCTGGGTGTTCCCGGATAAGCAGCGGCTACTTTCAACCCGGCATGGCAGGCTCCCAAGGCAATGGCCTCGTTGCCTGAAAGCAGCTGTTTTTGTTCGTTCTTTTCCATCGATAACGCTTCCTTTTAGAAAACAGGCGTCAAATTAGCATTAACCGGCAAGCCTGTCAAGATATTACCAGTTGACGTCGATGCATCGAAAAGCCTCAGCCAGCTCGTAATCCTGGCCTCTGGCCATATCTGCGGCCCGCTGGTGCAGCCATGCTTCAAGGTTATTATCACCGTGCATGCCTATCTGGCTGCGATGGCACCTTAAAGCCTTCAGTTTAGTATCGAATACCGGGGTGATATCTTCAAAATGATTGGGTTCTTCACAACCCCAGAACAGCATCCGGCTTACGGTGTGAGGGGCCAGATTCTCTTTTATCAGTTCCGGAAAAGCCGGCCAGTTGCGGGCAAAAGGATAGACGGCATCGGCCACCACCTGCCCTGTGATACGGTGATCCCGGTGCCACATGTAACGCCGGTACGGATCCGTTGAAGCCACCACCCTGGGTCTGAAACGGCGGATTTCCCGCGTGATTGCCAGGCGGCAGTGATAACTGTCTTCAAGGCCGCCATCGGCAAAATCCAGAAATTGCACCTCACTGACACCCAGAACGGAAGCCGCAGCCAGTTGTTCGGCTCTGCGAATGGCTTTAATGTCATCAGGGTTTGCTGCCGGGTCATCGGTTCCTTTTTCTCCACCGGTGACAATAACATATACTACCTCTTTCCCGGAAGAGGTAATCTTGGCTACCGTTCCGGCGATACCAAACTCGGCATCGTCCGGGTGAGGCGCCACAACCATGAGTTCAACCGGGCTTTTCGGCAAATTAAACCGCCCTTGCAGCCTGCGGGCACAAAGAATCGATTTCTTTGGCCAGTTCACCAGCTACGTTATCCCAGCCGAACCGCTCTACGGTCTTGCGTATAGCCCCGGTTTCTTCGACAGTTCTTGCCGGACGGTTTATCCAATTTACTATCTTTGCGGCCAGGTCGGCGCCGGTCAGTTTTTCGACAATATCTCCGGACATTCCGGGGGTAATAATATTTTTAAGATCCCCGACATCACTGGCAACCACGGGACATCCGCAAGCCAGTGCTTCCAGGGCAACCAGGCCGAAACTTTCATAGAATGAAGGAACTGCCAGCAAGTCGGCCGCTGAATAGTAAGCCGGCAGTTTCTCCTGCGATACCAACCCTGCAAAAACGAGCCGCTCGCCAATACCTGACCGTATGGCCTGTTCTTTCAGGTGTCCGATTTCTTCATTGCTTGACTGGTCTCCGCCCACGATAAGGCAGCACCAGTCCTGACGGTGCTTTAACAGAGCCAGGGCTTCGAGCAGTAAATGCGGGCCTTTCAAAGGTTCTATCCGCCCTACATATAATATGATTCTCCGGTCATCCACAGCCAGCTCTTTTCTCAGTTGTCCGTCCAGCCGGGGCTTGAACAGACTCATATTTACCCCGCAAGTAACAACACTTATTTTTTCCGGAGGCGCATCATACAGCAGGCTGATACTTTGTCTTTCGCGCTGGGTGGCGGTAATTATCTTTTGACAGCTGTGGACAACCGCCTTTTCCCCTTTCAGGCGTAATTGCGGCTCGGGATTGCCTACACGCAGATTGTTCTTTACGGCAGCCAGGGTATGGAACATAACCATATGACCGACGCCCCAATCGCGAGCCAGTTGCCCTCCGGCTACGCCTGACAGCCAGTAATGGCTGAAAACAAGCCCGTATTGCTCTTTTTGCCGGCGCGCAAACTTTTGTATTTCTTGTATGAAGGTGTCGATATGTGGATAGAGAGAAATTTTTTCGGTGGTTTCGCACTGCTCGCCCGCATCCAGGTGAATAAGACGCGCTCCCCCAGCCAGTGGTATTATGCCGCCGCCATGGGGCTCATGCTTGCGTGTAAAGATATCGACATGGTACCCCATTCCGGCCAGCTGAACGGCAACTTCCCGGATATACACGCTCATGCCTCCGGTATCTTTGGCACCCAGATTGCCAAGGGGGCAACTGTGCAAACTTATAAAGGCAATCCGTGGTTTTTGGCAGGAGGCAACTTGATATATCATAAACTAACCGATCTCTATTTCTACTCCGTAAAGGCTGACCTTTTCCCCGCCCAGATGCCGCTTATAAGGTTCCTCTCCTTTAAGAAAATCCCAGCGCTGACGGTTCATCCGGATAGCTTCTTTTACAGCCAGGGCTTTACTCATCAACCCCGGGCTAATGCTGCTGAAAACCGGATCGTAAGCGCTGTTATAAAGGTATATGGTGTTATTATAATCAAAAACGAGTACCATGGCTACCTCGCGGTTATCCATCGTGAGATTGCCGAAACGCAGCAATCGCTCGGCAGTCAGGCGTTCCGACATCAGGCGAAAAAATTGTTCCATGACCGGTGTCATGAAGCCGGTCTTGGCATCATTCAAGCGAAAAAGTGTTAAAAACTGTTCGAGGCGGCATGTATTGCCGGTTTCGAAATTGGTAAAGCAGAAAAACGGTTCCCCCGCACCAATCAGCCGGCGCAACTTCCGTCTGAGTTCATGGCGCTGTTTTTTTTCCAGTGCTGCAAGGTAATCTTCGAAACTGGCCGGCAGGTCGATTTCAAGCGAACATGCCTCTTGTTCGATTTTAATCTCGAGGCCCCTGGCACGGGCAACCGGAACAAGGCCCTTAATCACCTCCGATTCAGGCCTAACGTGCCTCAGTTTCAGGCGCCCGAACCCATCGTCTCTGAGTTCATCCAGCAACAGCGAAAAAAAACTGCCGCTGTACCCGTCCTTTATAGTAAAATCCTGGTAATCGCAGATATTCTCGCTGCCCATAAAAGTAACCGTATTCCCGGAGAATTTCAACGGCACAATACCCACCGGCTCCTGCCGGGAGTAGACGATTTTCAAGTATGGCTGATAATTATTTCCGAAAACCTGCCACCATGTTTCCAGCCATGGCGGCAACACGAACGGGCACTGCCATGCAATGTTTCCCTGCTTCTGCTGCCAGATTCGGGTTAACCGTTCGAAATCGGCATTTTCAGCAAACAGTTCCATATAAATCAGGTAGTCTAGCATTTTGCCGGATGCATCGCAATTCACATTTTGTCTTTTTCAGGGTATAATCATATATGATGCTGTTCATCGTAAAATCAACTTGACAAAAATTTTTGGAAAATATACACTTCCTTTTGACTCCGAGCCAGAAGCTCCTAAACCCCTCCGGGGGCATGGAAGCTGGCCGGCGGGCCGAAGAAGCCCCGAGGGTATATCCGGAAACGGCTATGCCTGCCTTTTTAAGGAAAGGAGATTACAACGGGTTTGTTGCGTTATTACGAGTGAGGAACTGGCTTATTAATACCATAATTTCCTGCAGGGAAAACGTTATTCCTGTAGGGGTTAGTCGTTTAGTTTAATTTTAAGTGTGGTTGCTTTTACAGGCAACCATTTTTTTAGCCCAAAATATGTACCATAAAAGGGGGTAGAATTTATGGAGATCAGCCGAAGGAGTTTTCTTAAAGCCTCCGGCGCAACCTTGGGCGGGTTGTTCCTGTTCAATGGCCTTGATGATAAGGCTATTATGGCCAGATCGCTGAAAAAAGTACCACTTCAGCAGAAGGTCACGGAATCGACAACAATCTGCTGCTATTGCAGCGTAGGCTGTGGCGCAATCGTATCAGTCTACGAAGACGGTATCGTCAAGATTGAAGGTGACCCGGACCATCCGATTAACGAAGGGGCTCTATGCCCCAAAGGCCTGGCCATGTCCCAGATTCACCAGCTGGATGGCAAGCCCAATCCGTACAGATTGACCAAACCTCTCTACAGAGCGCCCAACTCAACCGAGTGGGAAGAGAAATCCTGGGATTGGATGCTGGACACCATAGCGTCACGAGCCAAAGCTACCCGGGACAGCACCTGGGTGGCATCGGCCGGCCGCACTGACGGACTGGCTTCATTCGGTGGCGGAGAGCTCGACAACGAAGAGTGCTACCTGCTTTCCAAGATGAACCGGGCTCTCGGCGTGGTCTATCTCGAGCACTGTGCCCGTATATGACACTCCGCTACAGTTGCGGCTCTGGCAGAGTCGTTCGGTAGAGGAGCAATGACCAACCACTGGATAGATCTCAGGAATTCTGACTGCGTGTTCATTATCGGCTCCAACGCAGCTGAAAACCACCCCATTTCCTTTAAATGGATTACCCAGGCGAAGGAAAGAGGGGCCAAACTTATAAGTGTAGACCCCCGCTTTACCCGCACATCTTCCAAGGCGGATATCTACGCCCCGATGCGTTCGGGAACCGACATAGCTTTTATCGGCGGAATGATAAACTATGTTATCAACGACATCGAGCAGAACCCGGCTAACTACAACATGGAGTACATCACCCAGTATACCAATGCGGCATTAATAATCAAGTCTGATTTCGAGTTCAATAACGGATTATTCGGTGAAATTGAACAGAAAGAATTCAACGGCGCATATACGGCCGCTTCCAAGTCAACCTGGGGATATGCCGGCGGTAATGCTCCGACCGCGGACCTGACACTTAAGGATCCCAACTGCGTCTTCCAGCTTATGAAGAAACATTATTCACGTTATGACGCTGAAACCGTCAGTAAAATAACCGGCACACCCAAGGAAGATTTCCTCAGGGTATGCCAGGCCTATGCCGAGACCGGCAAAAAAGGCAAAGCCGGTACAATTTGTTATGCCATGGGAGCTACCCAGCACACCTACGGCGTACAGAACATCCGGGGCTATGCCATACTCCAGCTTCTGCTGGCCAACATGGGGGTTGCCGGCGGCGGTATCAACGCCCTGCGCGGTACTTCCAATGTACAGGGTTCCACGGATATGTGCCTTCTGGAGCACATCCTGCCCGGCTACCTTAATGTACCGGTGGAGGGCGATGCCGACCTGGACTCTTACCTCCGCAGAAGCGCCAAACATCCGGCTTCTACCGTAACACCCGTCGGGCTGGCAGGTGATACCAGCGCCAACTGGTGGCAGAATGCCCGTAAATATATCGTCAGCCTGCTCAAAGCATGGTACGGCGATGCTGCCACTGCTGAAAATGAATTCGGTTTCCACTGGCTGCCCAAAAAGAAACCCGGTGTCAACAACACCCACATCGGCCTTATCGAAGCCATCGGCACAGGCATAATCAAGGGTTTGTGGGTCTGGGGGCAGAATCCTGCCGCCGGCGGCCCGAATGCCAACGGCGCCCGGGAAGCCCTGGCCAAGCTGGACTGGATGGTATCGGTAGATATCTGGGAAAATGAAACCGCTATCTTCTGGAAGAGGCCGGGTGTCGATCCGGCCAGCATCAAGACAGAAGTGTTCATGCTCCCGGCATGCTGCTCCTACGAGAAGGAAGGCAGCATCTCCAACTCCGGCCGCTGGGCTCAATGGCGCTACAAGGCGGTCGAACCTGCCGGAGAAGCCATGCCCGACCTGGAAATCATTGCCGATTTGATGGCAAGAATCAAGAAACTCTACGAAGCTGACGCCAGCGCTCCCGGCCGTGAAGGCATTCTCAACCTTACCTGGGATTACGAGCATGTTACCGCCGACCAGATTGCCAGGGAAGTAAACGGTTACGACCTGGCCACCGGCAAACTGATGGCCAGCTTCGCAGCTCTTAAGGATGACGGCACAACAAGTTCGGGCAACTGGTTGTACTGCAACCAGTATACAGAGGAAGCCGGCAACAAGTGCGCTGCCCGCAACCCGGTTGACTCCCACCCGCAGAAAATCGGTCTTTATTCCGGATGGTCCTGGTGCTGGCCGGTTAACCGCCGCATCATATACAACCGGGCATCTGTCGACCTTAACGGTAATCCATATGACGTCCAGCATCCGGTGGTCTCCTGGGATTCGCAGGGTGCCAAATGGGTAGGGGACGTTCCCGACGGCGGCTGGGCTCCGATTAACGTTGCCGATGCCGGTGCCAAAGTTCTGCCCTTCATCATGAAGGGTGAGGGTGTTGCCCGCATCTGGGGCCCAGGCCTTGCTGAAGGGCCTCTGCCTGAGGTATACGAACCCTGGGAGAGCCCGCTGGCCAACAATATCATGTCCGGCCAGAAAAATAATCCCTGCGCCTTCATCGGCAAGTGGATGAATGAGCAGGGCACACCGGATAAATATCCCTATGTATGCACTACATACCGGTGCACTGAACACTGGCAGACGGGCATTATGACCCGGAACCTGCCCTGGTTGAATGAACTCATGCCGGATATGTATGCCGAAATGGATGAGGAACTGGCAGAACAAAAAGGCATCAATAATGGTGATAAAGTAGTCGTCAGTTCCGCCAGGGGCGAGGTCAATGCAGTAGCGGTAGTTACCAAACGCTTCAAACCGTTAACCGTAAACGGCCAGACCATACACCAGATAGGTTTGCCCTGGCACTGGGGATATGCGGGTATGAAAACCGGCGATTCGGCCAACAGGCTTACTCCACATGTGGGTGATGCCAATACCACTATTCCGGAATATAAGACTTTCCTCTGCAGCGTAAGGAGGGTAGACTAATGAGTAAGGCAATACTTTTTGACCTCACCAAATGCACGGCCTGCCGTGGTTGCCAGGTAGCCTGTAAGCAGTGGAATGAACATAAAGCTGAAGAAACCAGTAACCAGGGTTCTTTCGAGAACCCGAAAGAACTTTCCGCTGAAACATGGCTTAAAATGCGTTTTATAGAAACTGAACGCAACGGCAAGTTCGACTGGCTTTTCTTGCGCCGCGCCTGTCTGCACTGTGAAGAAGCCAGCTGCGCCGTGGTTTGTCCTGTCGGCGCAATCTTCAAAACCGAAGACGGTTTCGTACATATAGACCAGGAATGGTGCATAGGATGCGGTACCTGTACCCAGGCATGCCCGTTTCATGTACCTCATATCGACCATCATGCCGGGCTGGCTATGAAATGCAGTGCCTGTACTTCAGTGGGCTACAACCGGCTGGATGCAGGACTGAAACCCGCCTGTGTCAGCACGTGTCCGACCGGAGCATTAACCTTCGGTGACAGGGATGAACTGGTGTCAGCCGGGCGCGCCCAGGTTGACAAACTGAAGGCCAACGGCCATCCCAATGCCTATCTATACGGTGAAAACGAGCTGGGCGGCCTGCACGTAATGTACGTTCTGGACGATTCACCCAGCGCAGTATATGGTTTACCGGACGATCCCAAGGTTGCCACCGCCGACGTGGTCGGCAAATGGCTTTCCGGCCTGGTTACCGCCGGTGTCCTTACCGCTCTGCCGTTCTGGCTGGTATTTAAACGCAAGCAAGAACTTGCCGGTGGGTCCGGCAAGAAAGGGGGTGCTTAATGAATATTGGCGGAATGGAATGGGGAGTAACCCTTTGGATTGACCTGTGGGCTGCCGGTATGGCCGGCGGCGCCTTCCTGACTGCTTTCCTGGCTGATAAATTCAGCGGCGGCAGGCTCAAGAACCTTTTCAAGCTGGCAGTTTGTACCGGTATTATCCTGGCTCTGGTCGGGGTTGCCCTGCTGCTTTCACATCTGGGCAACATCCTCTGGTTCTGGCATATGTTCGTTACCGTCCGGCCGGAATCGGTACTTTCTCTGGGAGGCTGGATTCTTTCCGGCTGGCTCACGGTAGCCTGTATAATGCTGGTTCTCTGGATTATCAGCCATTATGCCCGCGGGCTGAAGAGCTTTGCAGACAAAGCCACCAATGTTCTTTCATGGGTCGGTTTTGTCCTGTCGATACTGCTTATGACCTACACGGGCGTCTTGATTTCGGCCAGCAGTGAGCCCTTCTGGGCTATCACACCGCTGTTACCCGCTGTATTTGTAGTATCTGCGGTTGCATCCGGTGTTGCATGGCTGATCGTGGTATCTCTGGTGGTCAACTGGCTTAACACTACCGGCAATCGGGCGTGGAACTGGTTCATCGAACAGTTCTTCGATGATTCCGGCTGGCAGATTGATTCTGTCGCCATAAGCAAGCTGGCCAAGTCCCTGGTGGTTGTCATTGTGGTCGAACTGGTTGTCCTGGTCGCTTTCATCCTCTGGCTTTCCGCCAGCGGCTCGCCTGCAGCCACCGAAGGGCTGAGGCTTCTGACCGGTGGAGCGCTTTCCCTGTGGTTCTGGGTCGGGCTTATCGCCGCCGGGCTTATCGCTCCTTTGATCCTTTTGGCGATGAACTGGAAGAGAGATTTCTCCAGTGGCATCCTGGCGGCAATCACCTTTTCTTCTGCCGGGCTGGTGGTCCTGGGCGGACTGCTTGTCAGAGCACTGCTGCTGATTGCCGGGCAGGCATAGGAGATAAAGACGAGTCTTGTATAAACCTGAAGTAAACGATACAACCACAAAAATACTGAAGGGTTTGGAAGAGTGGGCTGGTGAGTCAGCCCACTCTTCCAGGTTTTTTGACTTCTACCTTAAGCTTTTGCAGATCCAGGCAGAAGCTGAAGAGCGCTCCGGTATACCGGCAACAGGATTAGGTCATGAAGAACTGAACCGCCGAATTCTTGATGGTACAACGCTGATTAAAATGCATGAAACGGATATCGACTGGAATTATGCCAGCAGTATTTTTAATCAACTGGCAAATTTGTTTGGCGATTATTCCGATATATTGCCCGGTTTTACCAGCATTTCGGATGTCGCTTTACCCGCAATAACTGCCGAAATAGCTCAGTCGTGGCTGGAGGGCAATATTATCCCTTCAGATACTGAAAAGACCGTACTTGAACCGCAGGCGCTGGCAACCCTCATGCACCATACCCTGCGCCCCTTCCTGACCGGTTATGGTTTAGCCTTTAAGGAAAGGTTCAACCAGCACAGCTGGCGACGCGGCCATTGCCCGGTATGCGGCTCGGTTCCTTCGTTCAGCTACCTGGATAAGGAAAAGGGCGCTCGATATCTCGTCTGTTCCTGCTGCAATACGGACTGGCTTTTCCAGCGCCTGGACTGCCCTTTTTGCCATAATGTCGAGCAGCCCCTGCTTTCCTACCGCACCGATGAAAGCGGCCTGTACCGGGTATATTTTTGCGAAAAGTGCAAACACTATTTGAAAGCTGTGGATCTCAGAAAAGTCGCTGAGGATATAAACCTGGGTTTGGAGATGATCATCACCGCAGACCTGGATCGCCAGGCACAGGAACTGGGTTACACCTCTGCTGAAAACCGTTTGCTTGAAGACCCCTCTTCAGAATTATAACTGCTCTTCAGAAACTCGGCCGTTGTGGCGCTGTCATGATATTGATCTTTTGCGCCACAACGGCCTGTCTTTGTTCTAAGCGTTTCTTTTCCGGTAATCTTCTATAGAGGCTGCAATTAATTCCATACCCAGCTCAGCCACGTAGTGCTTTCTCTCTGAAAGCTCCAGGGCTTGTGACAGGTCAGCATCGGTAATCTCAAGCGCCTGTTCGGGTGTTTTGCCCCTCAGCATTTCGGTAATTGCCGAGGTTGTGGCAATCGTGGCACCGCAGCCGGAAGCTCTGAACCTGGCATCAGAGATAATAGCGCCATCCAGTTTCAGGAACAGCTCCATAGTCACACCGCGGGTAGGGTCGGAAATAAAACTCCAGGCATCCGGGTCCTTGATAACCCCGACGTTTGCCGGGTTTTTGAATATTTTCAGTACTTTTTCACTGTATTCAGAAAAGCGTCCTGCCATTCTTATCCTGCCTTTTCTGTTTAATGACGGTCCTGCCGGTATAAAGGCGACATGCTTCTGAGCCGGGCGACTATGCCGGGCAGCGCTTGTTTAACCCGGTCAATATCTGCTCCGGTAGTCCATTTACCCATGGTAAAGCGAACCGAGCCATGGGCAAGCTGCCGGTTTTTACCCAAAGCCAGCACTACATGAGAAGGCTCGACGCTGCCAGTCGTGCAGGCCGAACCGGTCGCGGCGCATATATTTTCAAGATCCAGGTTTAAGCACACCGCTTCGCCTTCGACATAATTGATACTGACATTCACATTGCCGGGCAGCCTGGCCGAAGGATGTCCGTTCAGGTGTATGTCTTCAATGGTTGCCTGGAGGCCTTTAATGAACCTGTTACGCAGTTCCGTCAACCGCTGTGCCTCTCCTGGCATATCTGCTTCAGCCAGTTCAACAGCCCGGCCGAAACCCGTTATTCCGGGCACGTTTTCCGTACCGGCACGGCGCCTGTCCTCCTGTTCGCCGCCATCTATCAAAGGTTCGAGTTTTACACCCTCCCGGATATAGAGAGCGCCCACACCCTTGGGGCCGTATATTTTATGGGCAGAGGCTGACAGCAAATCCACGCCGAGATCCTCGACATCCACCGGAATGTGTCCGAAAGTTTGCACCGCATCGGTATGGAAATAAATACCCTTCTGCCGGGCGAGACGGCCGATTTCGGCAACCGGTTGCAGTGTTCCAATTTCATTGTTGGCATGCATGATGGAAATCAATATGGTATTTTGAGTGATGGCGTTGCCGACGTTTTCAGGGTTTACCTGTCCATATTCATTTACGGGCAGATAGGTGACGGCGAATCCTCTGTTTTCAAGCGCCTGGCATGGCCCCAGTACGGAATGGTGTTCAATAGCGCAGGTTATGATGTGATTGCCCTCTTTCCCGAGAGCCTGCGCCACGCCTTTTATCGCCAGATTGTTGGCTTCAGTTCCTCCACTGGTAAAAACGATTTCTTCAGGTTTGGCGTGGATGAGACCGGCAATTTTGCCCCGGGAGTTTTCTACTGCCTGACGGGCCTCCTGGCCATAGGAATAAAGGGTCGACGGGTTGCCGAAATTCTCAAGCAGGTATGGCTTCATTGCTTTGAAAACTTCCGGGTGCAAGGGAGTTGTAGCCGCATAATCAAGATATATACGCTTCAAAATGCCTCCGCTGATGTTCGGCTGATGCGGGTCAGGACATCCATGTCGAAAGATATCGTTCACCGGTATCGGGCAGTATCACCACTGCCAGTTTGCCCCGGTTTTCGACTCTGGCGGCAACTGTTACGGCGGCGGCAACTGCGGCGCCTGAAGATATACCGGCCAGCAAGCCTTCTTCGCTCGCCAGGCGGCGAGCCATTTCAAAAGCTTCCGAATCGGCTATCTTTACAACTTCATCCAGAATCGTTGTATCCAGAATGGATGGAACAAAGCCTGGCCCGATACCCTGAATACCGTGGGGGCCTGATTTTCCACCGGAAAGAACCGGGGATCTCTCCGGCTCTACGGCAATCACTTTAATCCCGTGTTTAAGTTCTTTGAGCGTCCTGGCGACGCCGGTAATTGTTCCGCCGGTTCCAGCACCGGCAATAAGCACATCGACCCGACCTCCGGTATCGCGCCATATCTCCCGTCCGGTGGTAGCGCTGTGAACTTCAGGATTGGCGGGGTTATTAAACTGATCCGGCATGAAGTACCCCGGATTATCTTTTGCCATCTCGAGAGCCTTTTCCACCGAACCTTTCATGCCCCATTTGGCAGGTGTAAGAACCAGCTCTGCGCCAAGCAGCTTTAAAAGCTTGCGGCGTTCTTCCGACATGCTGTCGGGCATAACAATAATCAGGCGGTATCCCTTAACGGCACAAACCGATGCCAGTGCAATTCCGGTATTACCGCTGGTGGGCTCGAGTATCACGGCGCCTTTGCCGATAAGTCCTTTCTTTTCAGCATCGAGTATCATGGCAAGAGCGGTGCGGTCTTTTACGCTGCTTGTCGGGTTAAAATATTCCAGCTTGGCCACGATTTCAGCGCCGTCTTTGCTGCCAATATGGTTAAGCCGGACCATGGGCGTATTACCGGTAAGAAAAGTAACATCGGGCGCAATCCCCCGGAAATTGCTGCCGGGCTGCATGCCGCTAAATATTGTATTTTCCATAATTAAACGCGGTGAAGTCAGATACTGTACATATCAGCCTGCAGGCTTTCGTTCTTAACCTGCCTGTCGGCCAAATCTTTCAAGGTGTTTGCTTCCAGCACGCTGTCTATTGCCGTTTTCAGTTCGTACCAGATTTCCCTGGAGGCACAATAAGGCGCTCTGAAACAGTCTTCCATCTCGGCTATGCAGTCGACGGGCATAATCGGGCCTTCCAAAATATTGACTACCTCGCTGAGTTTAATTTCCTCCGGAGGCTTTGCCAGCCATACTCCCCCGTTTATACCACGGCTAGCCCTGAGGATTCCCCCGCTGACCAGGGGGGCCGCCAGCTTTTGCAGGTACATAAACGGAATGCCGTCCTTGGCGGCAATATCCTTGAGAGGAACGGGACCCTTATCGCTGCTGAGCGCCAGGCTTATCAATGCACGGATACCATACCGGCTTCTGGTAGATATTTTCATTTTCTTTAACGGATTGCAATTGTCATATTAGTATACAATAAAGCCGGTTGAATAACAAAGGCTTCCGAGGCGGGCATCAAGATATATTTGCGACGATTTGCCTCAAATTACCGTTCATAAATTGACGTGGATGAGTGCCCGATTGTATGATTCCCCTGCTGAAATCCGTTGTAAAGGAACCAAATGAACAGCCCCTTCACCCATAACGTCGTCCCGCTTATCGAGGAAATTGACTTTCCGGACTCCATTGATGGGCTGTTTTTGCGTTTTGCCGGCAGGAGAATGCCGTTTTTACTGGATTCCAGCCTGGCACATGACCGGTATGGAAGGTTTTCATTCACAGGCTCAGACCCTTACATGGTAGCCTCTTCAGACCTGGGCGTTACGCATATCGTTGAGCGCAACCTGGAATACACCTGCTTATCCGATCCTCTGGATACACTCGGGCGCTGTTTAGAAAAGTACCGGATGCCTTTGCAAGATTTTCCGGTGCCATTTACCGGTGGCGCAGTGGGGTATTTGAGCTACGATATGGGGCGCTATATCGAAGATTTGCCGGCCAGGGCTTTTTGTGATGTTGGTATACCTGGGTACTGCTTTGGTTTTTATGACCGTGTGGTTGCGCTGGATAACCTGGAACATAAAGCCTATATCATATCTAACGGTTTACCCGAAACCGGCAGGGCTGGCCGAGTAAAAGCAGCCAGGCGCCTGGAAGAGTTGAAGCGAATAATAACTGCTGACCGGCCTCCCGTTACACCAGGCATGCCCGGCGCTGATTTCAAGGCGGGACCCGTTACCAGCAATTTCACCCGTGAAGAATACATTCGCGCCGTGGAAAAAGCCCGGCAATATATTATTGAAGGGGATATATTCGAAGTAAACCTTTCTCAGCGCTTCAAGGCAGCCACAACCATCCCGCCTTTTCAACTGTACCGGATTTTACGCCGCATCAACCCCGCGCCATTTGCCTGTTATTTAGATACCGGTGATCTGCAGGTAATTTCTGCATCCCCGGAAAGGTTTTTAAAAATTAACGGGGACACGATTGAAACCCGACCGATAAAGGGAACACGGCCCAGGGGTTCCACTGCCGGGGAAGATAAGGCAATGTCTGAAGAACTGTCAAACAGCGCCAAAGACAAGGCAGAAAATATTATGATTGTGGACCTGGAGAGAAACGATCTCGGCAAGATATGCCGTTTTGGTTCGGTTAACGTGGATGAACTTGCAATCCTGGAAGAATTCCCGACGGTCTTCCACCTTACTTCAACGGTAAAAGGCAGGCTGAGGGAAGGTATAACCGCCATGGATGTGATAAGAGCCGCTTTTCCCGGGGGTTCAATAACCGGCGCTCCGAAGGTGCGCGCCATGGAAATCATCGATGAACTCGAACCTGTAAGACGCAATATTTATACTGGAAGTATCGGCTATATAGGCTCTGATGGCAACCTTGATTTGAATATCGCCATCCGGACGATGATCATGAAAGATGGACTGGTCTACTTCCATGCAGGCGGAGCGGTAACTTACGATTCCGATCCTGAAATGGAATATGTCGAAACTCTGCATAAAGCCAGGGCCCTGATAGCAGCGTTAACCAGTGGCGACACTTCCCGGGAGAACGAATGATTCTGATAATCGACAACTATGATTCCTTCGTATACAACCTGGCTCAATACCTGGGAGAACTGGGTTATGAGCCCCTGGTATCCAGAAACGACAAAATTACCGTCGGGCAAATTGAAAAAATGACGCCCTCGCATATAGTAATATCCCCGGGCCCCTGTACACCGCTGCAGGCAGGTGTATCCAACGATGTTATCAGCTGTTTTTCAGGTAAGATACCAATTCTGGGAGTATGCCTGGGTCACCAGTGCATCGGGCATGTCTTCGGTGCCGTAATCAAAAAGGCGCCGCTGCCCGTTCATGGTAAAAGCTCGCTTATTTTCCACAACGGTACCGGTCTGTACGAAGGCTTGTTCAATCCTTTCGAAGCCGGGCGCTATCACTCCCTGGTTGTCGAAAAAACATCTCTGCCGCCCTGCCTGCATATTACAGCAAGCACCTGTGATGGGCTGGTCATGGGATTGAAGCACTCCGAATACCCCGTTGAAGGGGTTCAGTTCCATCCCGAGTCTATCCTCACCGCTTCGGGCCATGCCATACTGCAAAATTTCCTGGCATATTCTTCTGATGACAATAACCAGGAGGCAAAATGAGTGAAACAGTATATTTAAACGGGGCATTCATTCCCGCAGTCGACGCCCGGATACACGTATCCGACGCCGGTTTCCTTTATGGTTACGGATTGTTTGAAACGATGCGTGCCAATGAAGGCAGTATTTTCAGGCTGGACCGCCACCTGGAAAGGCTGGCCGGCAGTGCCGGGGCGCTTGGGATTGAACTGGACACCGGGCAACTCTCGCCAGCAGTCATGGAAACCATCCGCATCAACGATTTGAATTCGGCCCGCATCCGGATAACCGTTACTGCGGGCACCGATTTTTCCCCCGAACAATACCGCTCCGGACAACAGGCTAACATTCTGATCACTGCCCGGCAATATGAGCCTCTTCCGCCCGAAATTTACCGCAGGGGATACAGCGCGATAATATCATCCATGGTGCGCTGCAGCCGTTCCCCGGCTTCGACCCTGAAAACAACCAGTTATTTACAAAACCTGCTGGCCAAGCGAGAGGCCTTGCTGTCAGGCGTTGATGAAGCCATCTTTTTGAATGAAGAGGATAACGTGTGTGAAGGCAGCATAACCAACCTGTTTATACTGTCCGGCAACACATTGATCACTCCAGCCGTAAGCTGCGGTATTCTTGCCGGTATCACCCGGGAGGCGGTACTGGAACTGGCAGGGAAGCTTGGCATTGCAGCGCTGGAAGCACAATTCCCTGCGGGCGAAATATCCGAAGCCGGAGAAGCGTTCCTGACCAACTCAGTTATAGGATTGATGCCGCTCGTGTCCCTGGGCGGCAAGCCCGTCGGGAACGGCAAACCAGGTAAAATAACCACCCGGCTGGCTTCGGCCTATAACAGTATGGTGACAAATTATGCCTGACACACTGGGATCCCGTTTTAGCGCACCGGGTGCCTGCTTGTGTTAAAATAGCATAAATGAATTACAGCCTTGGAATAGATGTCGGCTCGGTAAACGCCCGTATTACGTTAATCGATAACCAGGCTGAAACAGTATGTGTCGATTCAGAAAAAATCATCACTTCTGCGTTGAATGCTGTCAACACCCTCCTGAGACGGCTTGATAAAAACGTTCCTCTGAGTTCAATCAGCAGCGCGGGCTACTCCGGCCCGGATATTTCTCCGGATATAACCGGGCTGGGTTGGACCCGTTATTCCAGTTCAGCCGCTCTGGCTTCCGGGGTCCTGGCTGAAAACGATAAAGCCCGGACCATTATTTACGGGGGAGGGCAAGCTGCCCTCATTATAGAACTTGAAGACGGCCTGAACCGGCCATGGAAAGCCTACTCGAATCCCCTTTGCGCCGCCGGTACCGGGCGGTTCCTGGAACAGCAAGCATACCGGCTGGGCATAAGCCTGGAAGATTTTGCTTCGCTGGCTCTTTCTTTTAACGGCAGCCCTCCTCGAATTGCTACCAGGTGCTCAGTGTTTGCTAAAAGCGACCTGATTCACCTGCAGCAGAAAGGGGTTTCGCTGGAAGGCATGCTGTGTGCCCTGTGTGAAAGTATCGCCAGAATGATGACTTCGCTGAAAAAGGGAGAATTTACAGAACCGGTATATTTCACCGGCGGGCTGGCCGCCAACAGGGCGGTTAGCCGGGCCCTGGAAAATTCTCTCACCGCCAGAAACGGCCGCCCCGTGAGACTGCTAATTCCCGGGAATCATCTTTTCTCGCAGGCAAAAGGCCTGGCACTGCTTGCCGTAAATAAGCCCGCAAATGTCAGGTTGCTTTCGGGTGAAGAAAATTCAGTAAAGTATCACAACCTGGGGCCATTGCCTTTCCCCGGCAGGGTTCCCCAGCATGGCCTTCAATCGTCGGCTGCAAACGAACCCCTTTACCTGGGGGTGGATATCGGCTCTACTTCCACCAAGGCCGCTGTCATCAACTCGAACGGAGAGGTCGTCCTCAAGGACTACCTTATGACCGCCGGCCGACCTGTCGATGCGGTCAAACAGCTTTTTACCAGGCTCCTCAAAAAGGGTGCCGGGCAGATGAATATCGCCGCTTCGGGGGTAACCGGTTCCGGCAGGTACCTGGTGGGAAGCCTCATAGGCGCTGACCTGGTTAAAAATGAAATTACCGCCCAGGTCAGAGCAGCCCGTGAGCTGGATCCGGATGCCGATATTATCGAAATCGGCGGGCAGGATTCCAAGCTGGTCATCAAGAGGAACGGTATTGTAGTTGATTACCAGATGAACAAAGCGTGCGCTGCCGGCACCGGCAGCTTCATTGACGAGCTGGCGGATATGCTGGGGGTTTCAGTTAAAAACGGTGATTTTGCCCACCTGGCTCTGGGAGCTGCTTACACAATCGATCTGGGTACCAGGTGCGCCGCATTTATGGGCCAGGCAGTAGCAACTGCCGTTCAGCAAAACACACCCCTGGACATAATTACCGCCAGTCTTTCGGATTCTATTGCTAAGAACTACCTTTCCAAGGTAGTGGGCTCGCGAACACTCGGCTCTAAAGTGATCCTTACCGGTGCGGTATTTTACAACGAAGCCGTAATCGCTTCATTCCAAAAACAACTTGGCAATAAAACCATTACGGTTGCCCCACACCGCGAAGTCAGCGGCGCCATCGGCGCCGCCCTGCTGGCTAAGGAATCCATACCGGGAAAAGTGTCCGGCTTCAAGGGATTTGGCGCTGTCGTTGAATCAGATTGCCGGCTTTCATCCTTTGTCTGTACCCGCTGTGATAACAACTGTACAATAACCCGCATGCAGCTGGACACAGGGCAGAGCACATATTTCGGCAGCCGCTGTGACCTGTACGATGCATCCCTGGGCGAACAGTCCGTAAGAACCCCTTTTGATGAAAGGGAAAAGCTTTTATTTGAAGATTACCACCCGGCAGAAGGAAACGGCCCGGTGGTGGGCATACCGCGGGCATTGATGGTATACGACTATGCGCCGCTTCTGATCGGGTTCTTGAACCATCTCGGCGCCAGGGTAATTATATCCGGCAAAACCACCAAGCACGTCATGGAAAGGGCTATAGAACTCAGCTACTCGGATTCCTGTTTTCCGGTCAAATTGCTACACGGTCACGTAGATTCGCTTTCCGG
>JAFGLQ010000055.1 GCA_016928015.1 Dehalococcoidaceae bacterium | reverse complement strand
GGGCTGTTCCCCGTTCGTTCGCCACTACTAAGGGAATAATTTCCTTTCCTCGGGGTACTGAGATGTTTCACTTCCCCCGGTGCCCTCCAACCGGCCTATGTGTTCAGCCGGAGGTGACCAGGTTTTACCTGGCCGGGTTGCCCCATTCGGAAATCCCCGGTTAAGTTTGCTAGACAACCAACCGAGGCTTATCGCAGTCTTGCCACGTCCTTCATCGGCCCTTGATGCCAAGGCATCCACCGTGTGCCCTTTTCCGCTTGACCTGTTTCAGGCTTGGTATTAGCCTTTGGACAAAAAAACTTATATTCTATTGTTAATGTGCCGGGACACAATAAAACGTCCTGGCAGCTTGCCACCAGGACGTTACCTGGCTTTCACCGCCGTATGTTATTCTATGTCCCTGCTCCTGACATTCTTCCTCTTTCCTCTCGTCGTGAGAGCAAAGTAGATAATATCATAACTCGAAATCCATGTCAACTCCACCGGCGTACATTTACCCTGGTCTCTTTCCTCTCATAGTGGCTACGCTGCATGTCTGAATGATGATAGGCCGAAAATAAGGAGGGCCGATGTTTTTGTGCCTGAAAGCTGGCTCCGTTATGCTATAATGTTAGCTGGTTTAATAATTACCCGGAGATTTTGAATGTTGGACTGGTTTATTCGTAACAGCATCTGGATATTGAGCGGTGCGTCGCTCGTTCTCTCCGTGGTGCTGTTGTGCCGTGAAGGCCTGAAGAATTTTATTGCCAGGTCCTTCTCGCAAAAAGCCAGCATTCTCCTGGATAAAATCTTGCCGGTAGTGTTCTGGTTAGTATGCAGCCTGCTGCTGGCGGTGATTGCCGCCGCGGTTGTTGCCATAGTACTGTCCGAAGAGGGTGTCAGCGCCAGTATTACAACTGAAGGCATCCAGGAGTGGCTGCTCGAACACGGCATGCCCATCCTTCTTATTATAGTTATCTCCTCCCTGCTGTACCGTGTTATCTGCCTGGCTGTGCCCAAGCTCGTGGAAAGGTACTTAAGGATGCGGGCCAAAGGCCGCCATTCCAAGCTGTGGTACGAAAACCGTACCCAGACTTTGAGCTCAGTAATGATTACGACCACCGGAGGGGTGATTATCGTCATTGCACTCTTTATGCTGCTGGGAGAACTCAACATAAACATTGCCCCGCTCCTGGCCGGCGCCGGAGTACTGGGTGTAGCCATCGGCTTCGGGGCGCAAAGCCTGATCAAGGATTTTTTAAGCGGCTTGTTCATCTTCCTTGAAGACCACTACAACAAGGGAGACGTGGTAGAAGTGGCCGGCCGCGTAGGCACCGTCGAAGAACTGAACCTTAGACGTACAGTACTTCGCGATCTGGATGGCATAGTCCATTCAATACCCAACGGAGAAATCACCACTTCATCCAACTACACCCGGGACTGGTCCCGGGTGAAACTGGATGTGCCGGTCGGGTACGGAGAAGACCTTGACCGGGTATTTGAAATACTCAACAGGGTCGGCAAGGAACTGGCTGCAGATAAAATATTCGGCCCCAAGATAAAAACGCCGCCCCAGGTTTTGAGAGTGCAGAGTTTTGGCAATTCGGCTATCGAAGTACGCATGCTGGGCGATGTCAAGCCCATTGAGCAATGGACGGTCACCGGTGAACTCAGAAAAAGGGTTAAAAAGGCCTTCGACGATGAAGGCGTAGAAATACCCTGGCCCCACATAAAACTGTATCTTGGCAAAGAATCCGGCAAGAAATCGCTGCCGCTGTTATGCGCCCAGTGTTCGGTTCCCAATCCGGCCGGCAACCGCTTTTGCAGCAACTGCGGCCAGGAGTTGGCGCCGCCTGCCGGGTAACAGATTCTGCCTTGAAGCAACCGGGTTAAGGTAGTATAATCGAAGTTTATAACTTTATAATATTATAGGAGTAGCCCAATGCCATCATTTGCGTTTTTTAAAGGTGAAATCGTACCCATTGAAGAAGCCAAAGTGGGCGTCATGACCCACGCCCTGCACTATGGAACCGCTGTTTTTGAAGGCATTCGCGGCAACTGGAACGAAGAAGCTAAACAGGTGTACCTGTTCCGCCTGCAGGAACACTTCCAGAGGTTGCTGGGAGGTGCAGCGGTACTTAAAATGAAGCCCAGATATTCGGCAGCCGAACTGTGCGGTATTACAGTTGAACTGGCCAATAAATGCGGTTTCAAGGAGGATATCTACATCCGGCCTCTGGCCTATAAAAGTTCTGAGGCAATGGGGGTAAGGCTGCATAACCTGGATGATGATATCCTGATATTCGTAATTCCATGGGGAGCCTACCTGGATATGGAAAGCGCCCGGTGCGGCGTCAGTTCCTGGCATCGGCCTGCCGATAACACACTGCCGACGTCGGTAAAAATTGCCGGTACCTATGTTAACAACGCGTTCGCCAAAACGTCGGCCATAGAAAACGGGTTTGATGAAGCAATAATGCTGACGCCGGACGGGCATGTAGCTGAAGGCAGTGGTGAAAATATCTTTCTGGTGCTGGAAGGAAAACTAGTTACTCCTCCTGCATATAATAATATACTGGTCGGAATAACCCGTGATACCATTATTACTCTTGCACGGGAACAACTGGGCCTCGAAACTGTGGAAAGGCCCATTGACCGGGTAGAGCTTTACCGGGCACAGGAGTGCTTTTTAACCGGTACGGCTGCGCACCTTACGCCCGTATCCGAAATCGACAAGTACAAAATCGGCGAAGCTGAAGTAGGGCCGATAACCCGGAAACTGCAGGCTCTCTATTTCGATTGTATTCGTGGCCGGCACCGCAGTTACATGCAGTGGTGTACACCTGTGTTTTCCAAATAATACCGGAGGCGGCTTGCCATGGTTGAACTGGCATCTATTCTCGCCGGTTATCTGACGGGTTCAATCCCCACCGCATACCTGGTTGGCCGCTGGAAAACCGGCGGGGATATACGCCGGATGGGTGGTGGCAACGTTGGCGCCCTTAACACTTTCCGTGAAATCGGACCGGGAGCCGGTGTTTTCGTGATGGTCGTCGACATCGTCAAGGGGGCGGGATCGGTAGCCCTGGCCTACTGGATATTCGGTGTTTCCCCCACCTGGGTGATGCTTGCCGGACTGACCAGTGTCGTAGGCCATAACTGGATGGTATGGCTGAAGTTCAAGGGTGGTAAAGGCATGGGGTCGGCTATCGGCGCCCTGGCAGTGCTGTTTCCCATCTATGGATACCCATGGCTGCTCCTGCTGCTGGCTGCTATCGTAATTCTGCCCCTGGCGCTTACCCGCAATGTCGCACTTTCCATGGGGATCGGGCTGGTTTGTCTGCCTTTGACAGTCTGGCTGGGAACCGGAAATACAACCGCCGTTTTGATCGCCACAACTCTGTTTCTGATCATCGGCCTTAAATTCCTGCCGACAGCAGTCTCGGCCCAGAAAAGGTCGAAAGGAATCCGGGAATTTATTTTTGACAACTGGAGAAGGAAACGAACGGGGGAAAGAGAAGATCAAGCCTGAGGCAGATTGCCCGAACCAAGGGACTTCAACAGGCATAAAACCTTGGAGGCTTCTTCCAGAACGGTGGTAAAACTCAAGGCTTCTTCCAATAACTGCCCGATCGCAAAACTGCCGTGCCCGTAAAGCATTACCACATGGCGTTCTTTCAGCTCTTCAGCAACGGTGCTGTCCAGGCAACCGGGTTTCAGGTTCAGTCCCCATCCAAGAACCGGAACTCTTCCTATTACCTCGTACCATTCGTCCCTGGGCACTATTTCCTGTTCGATCAGGGAAATGGCGGTAGCATGAGGTGGATGAGCATGTAAGATTGCCTGAGCTCCGGTATACTGGTAAATTGCGCGGTGAACCGGCAGTTCCGAGGATGCCAGGGGGGTCATGCGGTCGTTTCTGGTTATGCCGGTTTCAACCAGGTCCTGCTCGGTCAGGCACCCCAGCATGGAACCCCGCCGGGTGATAACCATCCGTTCGCCGAAGCGAACCG
The DNA here is from genome assembly GCA_016928015.1 of Dehalococcoidaceae bacterium. GTDB lineage: Bacteria > Chloroflexota > Dehalococcoidia > Dehalococcoidales > CSSed11-197 > CSSed11-197. Next base: position 3,094 of record JAFGLQ010000055.1, on the reverse strand, counting down.
ACATGTTACCGCTGTGAGAAGTAACCAGGCCTCTTGAACTGAGCTCTCGGCCGATGGTTTGAAACTGGGAAAGCAGCATAAACCTCTCCTCCAGAGCTTTTTTCAACCGTTAGTTTATACCCTGTGATATTAAAAAGGCAAATCAGATTCAAGCCGCCCGGCTCAACCCTCGATCTAAAGCTCTGCTGCTATCATTAAGGTGTCAGCTTTTTTGCTGCCGTGGCTCGATATGAATAACGATATTTGAGCCCGGCAGTTTGGACTGAATCTTGGCTTCCAGCTCATCGCATACCCGGTGAGCCTGCAATACCGTCAGATTTGCCGGCAACTCCAGGTGCAGGTCTATGTGCCTCTCGCTGCCGGACTTGCGCGTTCTAAGGTCGTGGAAGCTGACAGTTTGCTGGTGGCCGGTAATTACCGATCGTATTATTTCCTCTTCCCGGGGCGGGAGCCGGTTATCCATCAGGCTGTTCAAAGACTTGAATACTGTGATTAATGCAGTTCTCAATATGACTACCGAAACCAGCAGAGCGACAATTGAATCGAAAATATTATTGCCGGTCAACCTGACCAGTATCAGGCCGACCAGTACAGCAACAGAACTCAGGGAATCAGCCAGCAGGTCACGGCTGGTAGCCTCCAGAGCAATCGAATCGGTATCCCTGGCAATTTTCAACCCGTACCAGGAAACCAGCATATTTACGGCAATAGCGGTGATGGTAATATAAATCCCCGCTTCGACCATGTTTACGGGAGAAGCGCTTACCAGGCGCGATACAGCTTCGTAACCAATGAAAAGAGATGCCGCCAGGATGAAGGTGCCGATAATGGCACCGGCTATGCTTTCAGCTTTACCGTGGCCAAAGGCATGACCCTTGTCCGGGGGCCTGGAGGCAATTTTAATGCCGGTAAAACCGATAACCGCACCTGAAAAATCAATAATACTGTGAATGGCATCGGCCCGTATGCTGATACTGCCGGTAATGGCGCTGCCGGCCAGTTTCATTACAATTAACAATCCGGTGGCCGCCATTGCTACTATACCGGCTCCCTCCTTGCTCTTGAAAAAACCGGCCGTATTCCCTGAATCAGCCTTCACCTTATAAAACCCCCTCATAATAAAAAAACCGCGAGCCAGGGTCCCGCGGTTTGCGATGCACTCTACCCGGCTACATCCCGCTTGGCCGGGATTGCCTGTTCCCTGTTAGCTGATTTTAGATTCTAACCCGTGTCCTGTCAATACTGATTGTTGCGCCTGCCAAACCCTCTTGCTACAATTATCTTTCAAACGCATCTTCCGGATAAATTAAAGTAACTGCAACGGAGGGATAAATGCCATCTACCTACAACCCGCTCGAAATTGAGCCTAAGTGGCAACAGCGGTGGGCCGAAGATAACCTTTACCGAGCCAGCGAAGACTCGCAAAAGCCCAAGTGGTATGCGCTGACCATGTTTCCGTATACTTCGGGAGATCTGCATATCGGTCACTGGTATGCCATGGCCCCTTCAGACGTGCACGCCCGCTTTAAACGCATGCAGGGCTATAACGTGCTTCATCCCATGGGCTTCGATGCTTTCGGGCTGCCGGCTGAAAATGCTGCCATCAAGCACGGTATTCATCCATATGACTGGACCATGAAGAACGTTGAAAACATGCGCCGCCAGCTTAAAACGATAGGAGCGGTTTATGACTGGGAACGCGAAGTAATAACCTGCCAGCCGGACTATTACCGCTGGACCCAGTGGTTTTTCCTCAAACTGTACGACGCCGGTCTGGCTTACCGCTCCAGAGCCCCGGTCAACTGGTGCTCCAGGTGCCAGGTGGTCCTGGCTAATGAACAGGTTGTCGACGGGGGCTGCTGGCGCTGCGAAACCCCGGTAAAACGCCGCGATCTGGAGCAGTGGTTTTTCCGTATAACCCGCTATGCAGACGAGCTTATGTCCCATAATGGTCTTGACTGGCCGGAAAGAATCAAAACCATGCAGAAAAACTGGGTAGGCCGAAGCGAGGGAGCCGAAATCAGTTTCGCGCTGGAAAATGCCACCTGCCAGGAAAAGGAAATCCGGGTCTTTACTACACGGCCGGATACCGTATTTGGCATCACCTACGTTGTACTGGCCCCGGAACACCCTCTCGTTGAAAAAATTACCACCCCGGACAGGCAAGCTGAAGTCAATGCTTACGTGGAACAATCCCGCAGAAGAACCGAAATAGAACGCATGTCCACCGAGAAGGAAAAGGACGGGGTTTTTACCGGAGCCTTCGTCATCAACCATGTCAACGGCGAAAGAGTCCCCGTCTGGATTGGCGATTACGTTCTTTTAAGTTACGGTACCGGTATTGTAATGGGTGTGCCGGCTCATGACCAGCGGGATTTTATATTCGCTAAAAAATACGCTATTCCGATCAAGGTAGTAATCGCACCGCCGGACTGGAACGGGGAGGAATTTTCCGAAGCCTACGTTGACGAAGGTATCATGGTCAATTCGGGTGATTTCAACGGCACTCCCTCCGGTCAAGGCAAGATCGAAGTAACCAGGTTCCTCGAAAAGCGCGGCTGGGGGAATCACGCCGTAAGCTACAAACTGCGGGACTGGCTTATATCGCGCCAGCGGTACTGGGGAGCCCCGATACCCATGGTCTACTGCGATCAGTGCGGCATTGTACCGGTACCTGAAAACCAGCTGCCGGTCATGCTGCCGACGGATGCCGAATTCAAACCTACAGGCGAATCACCCCTGAAATACCACCAGGGTTTTATCAATACCACCTGCCCGAAGTGCCAGGGACCGGCAAAACGCGAAACGGATACCATGGATACATTCATGTGCTCTTCATGGTACTTTCTGCGCTACACCAGCCCTGATTTCAACAACGCTGCCTTTAATGAGAAGCAACTGAATTACTGGATGCCGGTAAACCTGTATACCGGCGGAGCAGAACACGCCGTCATGCACCTGTTCTATTCCCGGTTCTTTATCAAGGCCATTCGCGATATCGGCCTGGTGAATTTCGATGAGCCCTTCACCAAGCTTTTTAACCAGGGAACGATCATTGTCAACCGTCAGAAGATGAGCAAATCCCGCGGAAATG
>JAFGLQ010000007.1 GCA_016928015.1 Dehalococcoidaceae bacterium | reverse complement strand
GGGCGGGATTCGAACCCGCGGTCGCTTGCGCGACACACGCTCTCCAGGCGTGCCTGATAGGCCACTCCAGCACCTCTCCGCGAGAGCTATTAATAATGGCGGAGAGGGCGGGATTCGAACCCGCGCTCCACTTATCGTGGAGACCGCTTTTCGAGAGCGGCACCATCAACCACTCGGACACCTCTCCATGCCAATTAATATTTAGATATTATAAAAGGACGTTGCGGGCTACAGAAAAACCCTGTAAACATGCACGAGCATGATACGCGCCGCCAGTTCTGTTCGCTTATTGTATCTTGTGGAGAGCAGATTATCAAATTGAAACGCGGTCAAAGATGCCGGCTAACCAGGTGAAAGTGTTACTGCTTTCCGGTTATGCCACCGGCCACACTTGATATATGCTCCAGGCAAGTTTCTATATCCTCAGAATTTATCATACGGTGCGTCACCGCCCGGATTTTACGCTCGCCCATATAACTTAACATGATGCCGCGGTTTTTCAATTCCATTATAAAGGCTTCTGCGGGAAAGTCGGCCGGGGGTTCAAACAACACAATATTGGTTTGAACCCTTTCCGGTTGGATTGACAATCCGGGTATCTCAGCCAGTCCGAATGCCAGGCGCCTGGCATTAGCATGGTCCTCAGCCAGCCGTTCGATCATGGTCTCAAGCGCAACGATTCCGGCAGCGGCCAGAATACCAGCCTGGCGCATACCGCCACCCAGCATGCGCCGCCATCTTCTGGCGGAGGCGATAAACCCTTCTGAACCGCATAAAATCGAACCTACCGGCGCGCTCAGGTTTTTGGACAGGCAAAAGCATACCGAGTCTGCGTTCTCAGTCAGCCGGCTTACCGGTACACCCAGGTAAACGGCGGCGGAGAAAATGCGCGCTCCATCTATATGAATTTTAAGTCCGTGCCGGCGAGCCAGTGCCGATATGGAACCCGTATATTCGACAGGTAGTACGGTGCCGCCACACCGGTTATGTGTATTTTCAAGGCATAAAAGAGCCGTCCTGGGAAAGTCAATATCCTTGCCCCGTATTGCCATGCGGAGGTTTTCCGGTTCTATGGTGCCGTCGGCTTCGTTGGGCACAGTATGCATCACTACTCCACCCAGGGCTGAAGCGCCGCCTACTTCGTACCAGAATATGTGAGACTGGCTGCCCAGGACGATTTCATCTCCCGGTCGAGTATGGGTGAGCACCGAAAGCAGGTTGCTCATTATACCGCTGGGGGTAAAAATAGCCGCTTCCTTTCCCAGCATTTCAGCCGCCAGCATTTCCAGCCGGTTTATGGTGGGGTCTTCGCCGTCTACGTCATCCCCGACTTCGGCTTCGTACATAGCCTTTCGCATTACCGGGGTAGGCAGGGTTTTAGTGTCGCTTCTTAAGTCAATTATACTGGTCAAAGGCATCTCCGGAAATATCGATTTATCGGTCAAATGTCGGTGAAAAAGTCACACCAGCATTTATATAACAGGCATAATGATATGACTCCGGGCGAACGGCGTCAAGCTTCAGCAGTTTAAAAATGCAAGGTTAGCGTTGAGCAGATGCAATCTCATGGTACCATTGCCCGGAACTGCACTGGATTCAACCGGCAAGGCATAATCATATTAAAAAGAGGAATAGACACGGCCCGTGTAAAGCTGATCTAACTTAATTGGACCCGGCCTCCTCGAAGTGGTCCCAGTTGTACCAGAAAATGTTTATTTCGGCAGGATACTCCAGCCAGGTTTCGCTTTCCAGTACATTGATAAACACATCGTCTTCGGTGTCTTTGAATGCCCAGAGGGCATCGCCGGTGGGCTCCATTTTAACTTCCCAGCCTTTATCTTCAAGTATATTTACATAGTAATCCAGGACGGTTTGCTGATCATCCGGGGATGCATACCAGGTGGTTACGGTGGGCGTGCAGGCGCACATGGTGATATAAGCAATCCGTATGGAACCGGGGTAGAGCGGAATGCTGTCGGGGTCCTGGCCTATAACCTCAACCGGTTCGTCAGACTGGACGGCAGTAGTCGTTACAGGAGGCGTGGTAGTAGTCGGGGTAGTAGCGGTAGTAGTCGGCGGAGGTGTGGTCGTTGTCGGACCGGCAGTCGTGGTAGTTGGCGCAGTGGTTGTGGGGCTGGTTGTCGTTGTTTTCTGTATGGGAGTAAACGGGTTGGTGGTAGTGGTTTTTTCGACCGGGGTGAAAGGATTGGTGGTTGTTGTCTGGCCGGGTTGGGTTGTCGGAGGATTTTGCCCGTCACATGCCGGAAGGGCCAGTGTTCCCAATATGAATACAAAAAGAAGTAAGGGGCTGATTAATCCAGATAAATGTTTTCGCATTTTAAACCCTCCAGTGACAGAAACAAGCGCAAGTGGGCACTTCTTAAATTACATCATGGATTAGTGCCCCTGTCGCTTCATCTTAAATTGTTATATGCGCTTATAAGCATACATTGGCATTTTAGCAAATATAGACTTGAAAAGTCAACAATGTATAATAACCCGGTGTAAGGCAACAGTAATCAGTTTAATTTAATACCCGGGTGTTATCGAACCGGCGTCTGCATCAGCCGGCAGGGCCACCGAACCGGCAGGCAGTATGATGCATTCGGTAAATTTTAGTCCGGCGATGACATAGGAAGTCGGCCCCTTGTTGCGCCCGACCACGTCGATCCTGTCGCCCGGCTTGAAACGGCTCATGTCATCGGGATTGACCAGGTAGCACTTGATATAGTCTACCCAGATAAAACCCTCGTCCAGCCCGGTGAACATGCGTTCATCTACCGGGTAGTCCTTGAAAACATACAGTAGTTCGTTGTAGCGGGCTTCGGTGGCGGTAAAATCGCCGTAGCCGGTGAAATAGATGTTTATCAGGTCCTGCGGGTCTACCTCGAAGCAGCCGTAGTATTCCGGCGGTACGAAAGGCGGCGTCGGCGCCGCCTCGGTGCTGGCACAGGCGCCGGTGATTACAGAAGAACCGGCAATAATACAGATGAGGGCAATGCCAGCCGTCAGTTTGATCTTTTTCATTTCAGCCTCCCTTTACAGGCAGTCTCTATCAAGCGTATTAAACTGCTGCTGTCCAGACAGCAGCCAGCATACTTGAATATTGCCTAATCATAGCCCCAGGGCGAATGGCCCTGATCCCATATGGCGTTTGGATCATGGCTGATGCCTGAGCCATAAAAGAAATCATCGGCTTTCCTGAAAAAACCGTTCAATGCCGGGTTGGCGGAGACTGTCGAGCGCATGAAGCCGTTCCAGGAAGCCTTGCTGGTGTGAGAGTAGGGGCATACGGCAAAGCAGGTGGCGCAGCCGTTTACCATAGCAATATAGGCCCGGCACTTCGGTTCATTGAGCCACCATCTTTTAATGCCGGTTGCACGGTAGAATTCTCCTCCATTATCCCATCGCGGTTCGGTATCATGATTGATTGCCTGCGCCGGGCAGTATTCGGCACACTTCTTGCAGGTACGGCAGAAATTCATTACCCCAAAATCTACAGGCTGGCCTGGTGGTAGCGGTAAATCCGTTATCAGCATCTGTACTCTTTGCTGGATTCCGTACTCAGGGGTAATAATATGGCCAATACGGCAAGTTTCCCCCAGGCCGGCCATTACGCCGAACCCGGTGTGAACCCCGAGGGCATTGAACTGTGAAGCTTCTCCCAAACACATGTAACCCAGAGTTCTCAGGAAATTCTGAACTTGACCTTGAAGCAATGATTTCAAATTGTACATATAATAATGCGACCGGTCTCCAACTTCCGTTGTTGGCCTTTTCATAAATTCATGGGCCATTCGCATGGTATACACTATGACCCATCTGGCTTTTTTAGGAATGACCCTATAACCTTCTTCGAGGTTTTCTTCCGGCGCATCGACATCAAGGATATCGAGCCTGGGGCCCTGCGCTTCTCCCGCCCCGGTATCGTATGCATAAATAAGGTTTTCAGTGGTTCCGGTTTCTAGTTGAGCAAACCCTACGTGGCTCGCCCCGTGCATTCTGAGAAAGGTCGTAACCAGCCTGGCATTTTCTTCCGGGGAGCCTTCATACCGGGGAACTCCCAGGCTTTCCGGTGTGGGTGAAGACTGCGGCCCCAGGAAGCTGATCGGCGCCCAGTGGTTGGCATTTTTTATTGCCACATCCTGCAGCCGGGAACCGGGTTTGTTTTCCATTATCCATAACTTGCGGTTTGCCGCACCGGCAGCAAATGAAAGACTGTACTGTTCATTTCCCAGGGCTCGTCTCAACCCTGCAGCCCACATAACGTTGTGATAGTCGAAACGCTTTACGTCTTTCCATTCAATCTCGATAGTAGGCTTTTCCGCGGGTTTTACCCACGAAGGCCGCTTGAATGCAGCCAGTGGAGAAGCCATGACTTCATCCAGGTCCGCAAAGGCAGGCGGCCCGATCACGGGCGAAAGCCCAGCTGCTCCAAGGCTTATCCCTCCCAGGCCGAGGGCTTTCATGAAATCCCGGCGGCTTATTGTAGAGTGGTACCTGGCTTTATTTGAACTCATCGCCCTTTACTCCCCGCTAATATAATTTTTTAAGATTAACAGCGTATATGAATAACAATTTTAATCATTATCAGGCTGTCGAATACAAGCAGACTGAACCGGTCCACAAATTATAACACCTTGAACGTATTTGTCCAGCAGCAGGCAGGCATACAATTTTGGAGCCGGCGTTATTTTTTGATAACACGCGCTGGAAGCTCTTCTGTCAAATCGATCAGGCCTCTTCTCCGGACGGGGAAGCCGGCATAAGGGCTTCGAGTATGGGAGCCAGCCTGCCGGCCTCATAACCGGCTTCCAGGATGAAAATGTCCTGTGCCGGCGTCTCTACAGCCTGGCCTTCTGCGGCATCTGCCTCAGCGGCCGGGGCGGGAGCCAGTTCGCCGTACGCTTCTTGCGGCACCGGGTAGCGGGAGACGATAAAGGTGCCCCTTGCCGGCTGGAAGCGCTCGCGGTCGCGCCTGACCCTGGCCAGGCCGCCCTGCCGGTACCAGTCGGGAGAGGTGAAGCACTCGATGATCGCGTCCGGCCTGAGAAGCGAAGAGAAATCGCCGATAAGGCCGATGTTTTCCACCCTGGGGTCTGCGTAGGCCACCATGTCCGGCCAGTAGGGCAGGGGCTTTTGGTCCTGGCCCTTGTTTCGCAGCGTAAGCCACTGCCGGGCGGTGGTGGGGTTCTTGGCCGCCCAGGAGGCATCGGTAAGATCGTCTGAAAGCGTTATCCACAGCCCGCTTTGGGGCGAGTGGACGATGATGTCAGCCAGCAAAAAGGACGGCCCTTCGCCCTCGTGTCCCAGCGTAATCATTTCGGCGTCTTTGGGCCGGGGCACGCTGTATTCGGTGAAGCCGCGCTTCTGGTCGGGCTGGAGTTCGAAGCAGTGTTCGTGGATGTCATCCCAGGGCATGGCCGAAATCCGGTCGGGGCCCACCAGGCCGGCAAGCGACAGGATTACCCACTTCTGGTAGCCCTGCTTGAGCAGGGAGCCCGTGTAGAGGCCCACCGCCTCCTGGGCGCCGAATTCAAACTCCTCGTGGCTGATCTTGCCCTTGAGAAGGTCAAACAGCGGGTTGAAGAGGGGCCGGATAAGGCCCCGGGCCGGGTCTTTAAGCAGCCGGTCGAGTTCGGGGGCGGTCTTTACCCCGGTAACGCCCGGCACCGTAGCAAGCTTGCCGGCGGCCGCAAGGTAGCCGGCCGAAAGCTGGTGCGCCTCGTTCCATACCGTCGGCATCTTCTGGCCGACGAAAGCCTGCCGGGCCTCGTCGAACAGGGCGTAAAACTGCTCCCTTGATTCGGCGGGTATGACGGTTACCCTGTGTTCGATGCGGATGCGGGGGTTGGCCTTAACGAAGGCCTCGAGCTGGCCGTAGGCCTCTTTCCAGTTCTGGGTCATTAAATTCTCCTCAAAGTTAGTGTAATTTATTTATCTAAAGCACCCGGCCCATAGCCTCGGCGATGGCCGGGATGAGCTGGGCGATCTTGGTGGCCGGGGTGGGCCTTACGATGGCGCCCATGTGGCGGTTGATGCGGGCCGCCTTGAGGCAGGCCTC
>JAFGLQ010000006.1 GCA_016928015.1 Dehalococcoidaceae bacterium | reverse complement strand
GGTGGACAAGAACTGGTTTATCCCGGTGGGTGTGAGAGTGCATGTTTGGATAAATGGCGTCAGCAGATACTTGTAGAATTCGATGGTCCTTTTGGAAGTTCCCTGGCTGCGGGATTTGAGAAACAGCGATAAAAGAATGGTTAATGGGGGATTGGAAGTAGGCCGTACAGGTCTCGAACCTGTGACACCCTGATTAAAAGTCGTATGCTCAATTACCTATAAAATGCCTTCACAAAACCCGGCTCCTATTTAAACAATAATTCACGAACGAAACTCAACCTGCATAAAGACCTTCACAAAAGAACTCTTTTGCAGCACGCCGTATTCGTCAGCGGCGGCTGTCGTTATCGTTAATTACGAGCCAAAGCTCAAGACCTGTAGCGCAAAAACCGGGCGTTGACGGCCACTATTACCGTGCTGGCTGACATGAGAATGGCACCCACAGCCGGGCTGAGCAGGATGCCCAGGCCGAAGAGTACGCCGGCTGCCAGCGGTATGGTGATTACGTTGTAGCCGGTAGCCCATGCCAGGTTTTGCAGCATCTTGTTGTAGGTGCTTTTGGCCAACCTGACGGCAGCAACCACGTCCATCGGGTTGCTTTTAACCAGGATTACATCGGCTGTTTCCATGGCAATATCGGTACCGGCGCCCACTGCAATGCCCACATCCGCCTGTGCCAGGGCGGGGGCGTCGTTGATGCCGTCCCCGGTCATGGCCACCACCAGCCCGCGCTTCTGAATTTCTGTTATCTTGTCGGCCTTCTGTTCCGGCAGTACCTCGGCAAAATACTCATCCAGGCCGGTTTCTTCAGCCACCCAGCGAGCGACATCCGGGTTATCCCCGGTGAGCATCATGCAGCGGATGCCCATGCTTTTAAGCACAGCGATGGCTTCCTTTGATTCGGGGCGGATGATATCGGCCAGGGCAACAGCGCCCTCGAGCCTGCCTTCCATGAGCACGAAAACCACGGTCTTGCCTTCGGTGAAAGCTTTGTCGATACGCTCGTCTTTATAGCTGATTTTGTTTTCTTCGAGGTAGCCGGGGCTGACCACCATAACCTTTTTGCCCTTTACCTCTCCGCCGGCGCCCTTGCCGGTAATTGCCCTGAAGTTTTTTACCGGGTATTTTTCACCGGAAGATTTGACGATGCCCCTGGCGATGGGGTGCTCCGAGTGGGCTTCTACCGAGGCGGCAAATTTGAGCAGGTCTTCTGCGGTGACCTCGTCTGCCAGGGGGATTACATCGGTAACGCCGAATTGCCCCAGGGTAAGGGTGCCGGTTTTATCAAAGACAACCGCGTTCACATTCCTGGCCCGCTCGAAGGAGGTGCGGTTGCGGATGAGGAGGCCGTTACGCGCGGCTATGCCGGTGGAAACGGCCACCACCAGGGGAATGGCAAGCCCCAGGGCATGCGGGCAGGCAATCACCATGACGGTGACCATGCGTTCCAGGGCAAAATCAAGGCTGCGGCCGGCCACCGCGAGCCAGGCTGAAAGTGTAATCAATCCGGCGCCGATGGCGATTATGGTAAGCCAGAGGGCGGCCCTGTCCGCCAGGTTTTGGGTGCGGGATTTGCTTTTCTGTGTGGCCTCTACCAGTTCCATCATCCGGGCCAGGTAGGAATCCCTGCCGAGCCGGGTTACTTCCACGGTAATGGAAGCCTCGCCGTTGATAGCGCCGCCGATCACGCTGTCTCCCGGCTGTTTCTCGACCGGCCTGGATTCCCCGGTGAGCATGGATTCGTTCAGCGAGCTTGAACCGACGGTTATTTTGCCGTCGGTGGGTATTTTTTCACCGGGTTTGACCAGCACGCTGTCACCTGCGGCCAGTTCTTCTATCGCCACGTCCTGGGTACGGTTTGCCGATATAACTTTATGGGCGGTTGAGGGCATCAGCCGTGCCAGTTCTTCCAAAGCGCGGGAAGCGCCCATAAGCGAGCGCATTTCCACCCAGTGGCCCAAAAGCATTACAACCACCAGGGTGGCCAGTTCCCAGAAAAGCAGTTTGCCGCCAAGGCCCAGCACAACCGCCGAACTGTAGAGGTAGGCAACGGTAATCGCCAGGCCGATGAGCACCATCATGCCCGGGTTGCGGTTCTTGAGTTCCCGGACCAGGCCGGCAAGGAAAGGCCAGCCGCCGTAGATGTAAATGAAGGTGGCAAGAGCCCACAGCAGGTAGATATCGCCGGCAAAAGTGAAGGTTAATCCCAGGAACTGCTGTATCATGGGTGAAAGCAGGAGGACAGGGATGGTTGCCGCCAGCGATATCCAGAAACGGCGCTGGAAGTCCGCGGTCGAATGCCCCCGGTGTTTGCCGGCGCGGGGCTTCGGGCCGTGAGCGGTGTGGCCGCTGTCCGGTTTGACCTGGTGACTACCGGTGTGGTTGCCGTGCTGCATATACTGCCCCCGGTGAACCGGTTTTGGAAGGTTTAGTGGTGGCATTATATATACCGGGCAGGCGTGGGTCAATATATTGTTGCAAAACAGCCGGTTAAGGCGTAGTGTATTTAACACTCCACTCACCGGCAGGGAGATGGCAAGATGGTATTTAACAAAAACACGGTAAGATTTATTTTAGTCGTGGTTGTTGCGATAGTCCTTTCGGCAGTGGCGGGATGTTCCGGGGACAATCCGCCGCCGTCTTCCACCGCGGCCGAACCCATCACAACCGCAACCGCCGTGCCGACAACGCCGGCTGAAACGACAGTGCCCGCCACGACAACCGCACCGGTGAGCACGGTTCCGGTTACCACGCCTGCCCTGCCGCCCGGCACCACCATCCTGTTCGATTTCGATACCGGCACGGCAGCGGTTCTGCCGGGCACCACCACCCCCCTTGAAATAACCGCAAACGGACTGACGGCACGCTTCAGTTCACCTTCCGACCCGGCCGCCTTTTCCATCCAGAGCTATGATTCCACTTTCCTGAACCTGCCGCGGTTTTCCGGGCGCTACCTGTACCAGAACCCGGTGTTCAAAACGGACATGCATATTACCTTCGACCAGCCGCTGGCTGAAATCAGCCTGGTTTTTGCGGTGCTGGAATACCACGGCGTCGGCGAAGTCGAGCAGCCTACCGCCCTGCGCCTGACGGCTTACAGGGATATGGCCGGAACCGAGCAGGCAGGCACGGCAACGGCACGCGGGGTTCCATCCGACACTACCTATCCCGAAGGCGACCTGTCGTTCGATGCCGGCGGGGCGACTTTCCGGATGGTGGTTATAGAGCTGTTGTATCAACAACCCGGCGGCACCGTATTTGTGCTGGATGATATTGCCGTTACCACGCCGTCGTAAACAGGCAGTATTGAACTGGGAACTGATAAAATAACCGGTTCAGGGCGTTTGAGGCGTTACAGTTTCTTTTCCAAAAGAACGAATTCCCTGCCGGGGGTTCCCCTGAACCTTTTGGCCAGGTTTTGGGGCGGCAGGTTGGCTGAGAGTATCCAGGAGGCTTCGAGTTCACGGTAGCCTTTCCTCAGCAGGTTTGTGCCCAGGCGGGAAGCCATCATGGCGCCCACCCCCTTGTTGGCCCAGCCGGCGGTTACGCCGATGGATATGATGCGGGCCCGGGTTATCGGCCGGCCTTTGAAAGCCTGGTAAATATCGGGCAGGCAGATGAGCAGGCCCACGGCGCTGCCTGCTTTGTCTTCGGCAATAATCACCAGTTCGTCATCCAGGAAGGGCAGGAAACGGTCTATTACGCGGCGGTCTTCATCCGGCGTGCGGGAAACGTAGCTGCCGCCGCCGAATGTGGAGTTTTGCAGCCGGTTGAATATGGCGGCTTCACGCTCCAGGTTGGCCCGGTCGAAATGGCGGGTGGTGAACCCGGGCAATTTGATTTCGGGGACGGGTGCGAGGTGGTGGGTGAAAAGGAAGGAGCCCATTTTTTCCCTGATACGGTAGCCGCAGTTTTCGAATATTTCCAGGTAATAAGGCGGGTTGTAGGTGGAGAGGACAGTCTGGGGCAGGTCGAACCCGGCGCTCAGAAGCCCCAGCAGAAGGTTGTCGGCCCTGGGACCAAGAACGGATTTTACCCCGGTTGCCTTGAGTATTTTTTCACATTCGTTGATTACGGCTTGGCCGGCATTGCGGTATCCCTCCAGGGCTTCGAAAAAGCAGAGCCAGCCCTGGGGATTGCCGTCTTCGTCCATGGCGCGGGGGTGTATGATCAGCGCGCAGCGGGCAACGGGCAGGTCGCCTTCCATGGCTGTCAGCAGGCGCGTCGCTGCTCCTCCGGGTTGCCCGTCTTGAAATCCTTCGATGACTGCGTTTTCCGATTCCGGGACCCAGACGGGGTTATTTTGATATACCCTTTTGGCTACTTCCAGGAACCGGCGGAGACCGGTTTCATCCGCCGGCCCGTCGACTTCAAACACGGCCATATCAGAACTTCCTGACTACCCGGATAAACTTTCTGGATACCGGGTTGGGCTCCGGCAAAGCACCGGTGAAAGTAATCACGCCCGGCTTGCCGCCGACTTTTTCAGCCCAGCCGGCAAGGTTGGCCCTGACGGCCTGCTCGATGGCGGGCCCGTCGGCCCCGTCTTTGAGCACCAGGCGCACTTCGATGGCATCTATGGAATGCTGGATCGCCTGGTATTCGACGATTTCATCCGAGGCGTGGATAATGGCTCTCTGGACATAGTCCGGGAAGAGGTAGCGCACCTGGCCGCCGGGGCCTTTCAGGTGAAAGATATCGTCCGAACGGCCGTGGATTCGGCTTATCACCTGGAAACAGGACCCGCAGCTGCAGCGCTCGGGGCTGATCTCCAGGATATCGTTGAGGGCGTAGCGGATAACAGGCTGGGTGGTCCGGTACAGGTCGGTAACCACCACGTTCCTGGCTTTACCCAGGGTGTCCGGGGTTTCCTCCAGGTCTACCAGGATTACGTCTTCGTTCAGGTGCAGCTTGCCCGCCCGGCAGGTGGAGCCGATAAACCCTTCGGAGCTCTGGTATATTTCGACCACCGGCGCGCCGAAGGCGCTGCCGATTTCCTGCCTGGTTTTTTCCGAAAGTACCTCGGCATAGGAAATCACCACGTCGACCGGGTGGTCGATGGAGGCGTGAAGCCGGGCTATCATGGCCAGCAAAGAAGGCGGCCCGGCTAAAATATTCAAATTTCTGGAGTTGATGATTTTCACCAGGTCTTCTGCAGGGTGGGTATAGTCCACATAGCAGATCTTTACACCGAAGCTGGCTACCTCCATGAAGGCCGGGTTGTTGGTGCGCAGGGCAAACAAAACCCGGCGGTCTTTTACCACAGCCGGAATGCCGTTGCGCGCCCAGAGAAGGCAGGAGTAGAGTTCGCGCTCGGTCCTGGAAAGAACCGTCAGTCCCTTGTTGCCGGATGTGCCGGAGGAAACCCCCGCCGAAAAGCCGCCCGGGAACAATCCCAGGCTGCCGGCTCTGTCCTGTTTAAGCTGGAACTCTATGAGTTCGTTCTTTTTCAGCCCGGCGGTATTTATCCGGTCGAAATGGGCCATCATTTCGGCCTTGTCTATCCGGGGCACCGAATCCAGGGTAAGGGGGCTTTTGCCTGAACGCAATTTGCGGTAATACGGGGAATGCCTGCCGGCATATTCGAGTACGGCGGCTACCCTTTTTGCCTGGTGGGCGCGCAGGGTGGCTTCATCCCACCGGTAGAAGTGGTGGTCGAGGCGTTTTACAGTAATGATTTTTGACAGCAGGTTCACGTCTGTTCCTCCGGCTTAAGCCCCGCCTTCCAGGCGGCAAGCTTCGGTTTCATCCAGGGTAAACAACGCCTGGTAAACCCTGCGGGTGATGCCGTACTTCTGCAGTACCAGGGCTGCCAGCACCAGGAACACGCCCGGAATCAGGCCGAAAGCCAGCCTGATGGCCATAATAGCCGATTCCGTCTGCTGGTCTGCCATGCCCTGATAACCCTGGATGCTGAGAAAGGCCCCCAGCAGCAGGCCGGATACCGCGATACCTATCTGGTGTACCGTCATCCACAGGCCGAAATAGACCGACTCATGCCGGCAGCCGTTCTTTTTGGCGTAGTAGTCTACCAGGTCCGGCACGAACGAGTACGGAATCAGGAGATAGGCCGACATGATGATGCCGACCAGGGCGCACCCGGCATAAAACAGCACGTTGGCTCCTTCCTGGACGAACAGGGCTACCGCAATCAGCGCCGCCGCTCCCAGGCAGTTGGAGATCAAGAGCAGACGTCTTTTATCGTAAATGCGGGTCAGCTTGTACCAGACGGGGATAAACACCGCCGAGCAGATGGTGTAAAGCGCCACCCCGTAGGTGGAGCTGGTGGAATCCTTCAGAACATGCGTGGCAAAGTAGGGGATGGAAGCCATCAGGCAACCGGTGGCGATAGCCCCCAGGAACTTGAAGGCAAACAGAATCAGCACGTATTTCTGCCGGGGGACGGAAAGGTATTTGGCAAAATTTTCTTTAAACGACATGGTTACCCGGGCCTGGGTTGGTTCCATGCCTCTGATGCTCTGGGCGGCCACAATCAGGGAAAGCGCGCTGAAAAAGGCAAAACCGGTAACCATGACCCTCAACCCCAGCGCTTCGTCGGAAAACGAAGAAATGAACAGGGCGGCGCCGCCTCCCAGGATGATGGCCAGGGTGGAAAGGACGGCCCGGATACCGGTAATCTGGGTTCGCTCGTCGTAATCACTCGTTATCACCGGAACCATGGCCATGTAGGGCACCGAAACGAAGGTGTAGGCGGTTGAGTAAAGGAGCATGGCGCCTACTGCCAGGATGAACTTTAAGGGTTCGCTGAAATGCGAGGGGATCAGCCATAACAGGACGAAACAGACGGCAAAGGGTATTGCCCCGAACAGGACAAAGGCTCTCTTGGGCCCGAAGCGGGAGGAAAAGCGGTCGTTGATTATGCCGGCTACCGGGTTGGAAAGGCCGTCCCAGGTTTTGCCGATAAAAACCACCACCCCTGCCAGCCAGGCGGAAATGCCGACGATGTCGGTGAGGTAGTACATGAAGAAAAAGCCGACCAGAAAATAGGAAACCGATATGCCGAAATCACCGGATGCGTAGCCGAGCTTTTTGACTGTTTTCAACCGGCACCAACTCTACATGTTATTCCGCCGTACCCGCCACCAGGCGGCTTAACCGGGTGAACCGGCTGACAGATGGAGAGCGGGCGTGGCTAATAGTCTAGCCTAAATATCCCTAACTGACAATAAGTTTGGCTCAGGCACCGGCTGCCTGAAGGGGTAATATATGAGCTTCGGACATTTTAGAGTAGCTCAG
>JAFGLQ010000054.1 GCA_016928015.1 Dehalococcoidaceae bacterium | reverse complement strand
GGTAAAAGGATTATTACTATCCCAAGAGCAAATCCCATCAATGCTTATACTATGGCTGGAATCATAATGGATGCTGGCCTGAATATTGAGGAATTCAAAAAGCTTCTATAACATCTTACCTCTCCTGATGTAACCATTGTTAACAGTTACTATACACTGAGAGTAAAGGTTAAATCGAAATCCCTGTCAGTACTACCTATTGATACCTCATCTCCACCAAGGGGAACGAAACCTGGAACCACCCGCAACCGCCACCGTCTGTTTCCAGAAAAATTATTCCCAGTAACCTTCCCATGGGAACAACGTTATAGTTAAAGCAAATATTCCAGTGTTTCAATCTATATTGGCTATGGAAAAATGCTTTACTAAGGCTTTCCTGTTTAGCCAAGAATGTACACATACCGAGATAAAAAACAGAATCGATATAACAACATGATGAACGGAACTATCTGGATGAACATGTGCCTCTGCGATACCGGTAACTATTGTCGTCAAAAACAACACTACCATAATAATACAAATAACTTTTCTCATCATGTACCAACTTGCTGTTAATCAATCCGGTAAGCAGTGATAGCTTGTTGCTGACACACTGTTACACATTGGTGACATCCTTGGCATCCCTCGGCATTATCTATACGGGCATGCTTATGAAAGGGCAGGTTAACCTTTCCAATTACTCCCTTGGGACATGACTCGATGCACTCCCAGCATGCCTTGCATAACCGGGTGTTGATAGAGATATATTTCGTTTCGTTGTGTCTTTTGGTCGACCTGTGAGTTCTCATTTATCCTTTCCCCGGTCGGAGCGGTGCGTGCGCAGGCTTTGAGCTTCCTGCCGGTATATTCTTAGCGCCAGATACTTTTTAAGGTCATTGGTAATTTTGAATAGCTCTCTAAGAGGGACTATTTCATGATTCGGCAGCTGATGAAAGGTTTCATGCATGGCATCGAATTCAGTCCTAATTAGTTCAACATATTCACGGTAAATACTAAAGTTTTCTGGTTTAAGGCCAAACTCTGCCAGCCTTTTGAATATCCGGGCGATCTGTATATCAATATCATCATAGATAGGTCGTCCATTATTGGTTTCGACCGGCACGATGAATTCTCTGTCTTCCAGGTCCTTTATACTGTATTCAGATAGCCCGGAAGCGGATAATAAATCAGATAGAGACACCTTCTTTGGTTTGGCTCCACCGGATAATGGTTGAAAAATCTCAACCATAATGGATTCCAGGTCAAGAATATGATCTGTTGCCTGACCCTCCCGCTTGGCTTGAACAATCTGTTTTATTACTGATAACGGTAAAAATCTTTGGGTTTGTAATTCCTTTATTAAACGGATATCGTTAATACAATCCTGACTATAGTAAGCCATATTATGAGCGGTCTTGATTGAAGGTAACAGCAAGCCTTCTCTTGTATAGTAATGAATTGTCGTGAGTGATACTCCAGCAGCTTTAGCGAGTTCACTTATTCGCATCAAGCCCTGTTGAGCAATATCTTTTTTCTTGTTCATCTGAATGCACCAGTTGTAGATAGTATAGAGTAATACTCTATACTATGTCAACAAGCCCTAATTAAAAAAACTATTACACAAAGTCCACGATAAGCAACTTCCGCACACCACTTTTTCACACTTTGTTACAAAGAGATTTGCAGTCCCACCAGTGGGTATGATACCTAGAACCCTCTTCTATGGTCGCCGCTTGTTTTCAGAGAGAATTATTTCATTGACCTTTCGGTGGCCAGCCTAGAAATGTAGCCTTTAGGGGTTAAAAATTTATCAACCTTACCTTGAAATAATCCTCCTGGTTAAGGTTGAGTGTACATAACAGGATTAAGAAATATCAACTTTTCACGGGTAAACTCAATCAGGTTATGGATTACAATTGGACTGAGGAATACACTGACCGGGGCCGGTTCCCCGAGGCGGTTTCCGTGACTGACCTTGCCGCATGGTCTGGACATGTATTGTTCGTTTAGCCCCATTTTCGTATATAATACAGTTGGCATCACATAATTCATAGCTGAATATATCGGGGGGAAATGATTATGTACGGTTGGCGTGCCAGACTGGGTATTGTGACACCTTCCTCGAACATCGTAACGGAGCCCGAATACGAAATAATGACTCCCCTGGGTGTTTCCTGCCACTATCAGAAATTCGAATTTACCGGCGGCGGCGTACAGGCTTTGCGGAACCTGGAAAAGCTTGTTCCCGATGCCGCCGGGTTAATTTCCCATGCGCGTCCTTCGGCGGTAGCGATGTGCTGTACCGGTGGCAGCTTCGCCGGTGGGTTCGGCTACGATAAAAAATTGATAAGCAAAATGCAGGAAAGGAACGGTAATATTCCCACCACGACCAGCTCCACTGCCATGATAGAATCTTTCCGGGCCCTGGGCGTCAGCCGGGTTTCGCTGGCGGTGCCTTACCTGGAAGAAGTAGCTATGTCGGAAAAGAAATTTGTTGAAGGGCACGGTATCGAGGTTGTAGATATAAAGTGGCTTGGGTTGGAGGACTCTATCGAAATAGCCGGCGTCCCCCCGGAAACGGTTTACCGGCTTGCCTGTCAGGTTAACCGGCCGGAAACAGAAGCGGTTTTCCTCAGCTGCATCGCTATGCATACAATAGAAATCATCGAATCCCTTGAGCTCGATTTACAAAAACCCGTTGTTTCCAGTAATCAGGCCACCATGTGGCACCTGTTAAGGCTGTCCGATGTCAATGAGCCGCTGGAAGGCTTTGGTGAGCTTCTATCCGAGCACTGAGTTTTATCCGGAACAAGGGTGGCCGGTTGTGAAATTTAAGAAAAGGATTTACCGGAGCGCGCGGGACTTCTTCAAAGACTTGTGGTTTCCCGTCAGGAACATGAACCGGCTTAGGGAGATAACCAGGAAAGGTTTGATCTCTCCCGCTTTCCGGGAAAGGCTCATGCTCGCCGTTACCGCGGTCAACGGTTGCCGCTACTGCTCTTATTTCCACGCCCGGCAGGCCCTGAAAAGCGGAATATCCCCGGTTGAAATACGCAGACTAATGAGCGGGGATATAAGCGATTGTCCGGAAGAAGAAGCTGTCGCCGTTATCTATGCCCAGCACTGGGCGGAATCCAATACTCATCCGGCTGCAGATGCTGTTCAAAGAATGCAGCAGGTTTACGGCGTCGAAAAGGCCGAAGCCATCAACCTGGTGCTGCGGATGATCCGGATGGGTAATTTGCTTGGAAATTCCTGGGACTACCTGCTACATTGTATTTCGTTCGGTAGGGCGCGGGCGCAGTAATTTTCAGTTGCACCTCGAGACAAATCGATTCTGGAACTCGTGAGAAAAACCAACCGAAAGTTATTGGCCGCTTGGGCGATTGATTGTGTCGAACGTGTCACGCCTTGCCTCGAATTAATATCTATTCATCGCCGTAACAATCTTTTTAGTGCGATTAACGTAGTGTTTAGGGCTGTTCTATGTTCCTGCTGAGGAAAAATAAATCACGATAGCACGTTTACGAATCCGCTGTTGATAAAACGTGTTATTGTGTATTTTTATAAGAGTTGCGTCTCTGTCTGTTTGAGGTTCTTTTTATATACCGCGGGTTATTTTATTTATGATTTGTCCTTCGGCATCGTGGATACTTATTTCCATGGACATATCGCCGGGTAGGGAATGTGTGGCGCAGGCCAGGCACGGATCATAAGCCCGGAAGGCCATTTCCACCATGTTTAACATCCCTTCTTTTACATTCGGTCCTTTGACGAATTTCTCGGCG
>JAFGLQ010000053.1 GCA_016928015.1 Dehalococcoidaceae bacterium | reverse complement strand
TAATTAAATACCATGGAATTCAAAGAACTGATCAAAACCGAGCCCAATCCCGATATTCCTGAACTCCAACCGGGTGACAGCGTAAAAGTATATGCCAAAATCGTCGAAGGCGAAAAAGAACGCACCCAGGTGTTCCAGGGTGTAGTAATCAAGGTTAAAAAAGCCCAGGACGGAGGCAACTTTACCGTGAGGAGAGTTGCCTATGGGGTTGGCGTCGAGCGAACCTTCCCTTTCAGTTCTCCCCGCGTCGAAAAAGTGGAAGTGTTAAGGCACGGCAAAGTTCGCCGCGCCCGGCTTTTCTACATGCGAGGGCTCTCTACCAAGGCTGCCCGCTTGAAGGAAAAACGCTCCGTCCAGACCGGCTCCAAATCTGAATAAACCACCGGGGGAAACGGCCCTTGCCATATGCCGAGGTCTGCGTCAATTCGCCGGCCGCTTTACGGCCGGTTTTCAGCTATAGCATACCCGCAAACCTCGATATAAAAACCGGCCAGGCAGTATGGGTTCCCTTTGGCCGGCAGATTCTCCAGGGCATCGTGGTTGAAACCAGTCAAATCCCCGGCTACCCCGAAACCCGTGAAATCATCGATATCATAGAAACCGCACCGGTTCTTTCACCCGCTTCCCTCAAACTTGGAAAATGGATAGCCGGCTATTATCGCTGCCCCCTGTTCCAGGCCCTGGAGCTCATGCTGCCGCCAGGCTTCGAACGCCGCAGCATCGGCATGATCTGTCCAACCGGAAACATTGTACAATCCAGGACAGGTTCGCTTGGAGATGATGAACGGCAACTGCTTGAAAAGTTAAACGATTCCGGGCCTCTTGAAGTTAAGGACATTGAAAAAATGCTGGGGGTACGCCGGGCGCAGCGGGCGATCAGCCGCCTTATAAATCTTGAACTTGCCAGACGGCAATTCGAAGTTGGGCCGGTCAGGGTAAAACCCAGGCAGGATACCTTTGTCGAACTAAACATTGACCCCCGGTTGGCCCGGGAAACCATTGATAAACTGGGGGGGAAAGCACCCAGGCAATCCGCGGTTCTGGAATACCTTCTCGTTCAGTCGGAACCCGTTCCATGGCAGGATATAAGCCGGGCTGCAGCAGTCTCCACTTCTGCCAGAAATAGCCTGGCAGAAAAAGGCTTCATACTGCTAAGCAAACAACAGGTCAGCCGGCGTCCGATTCCGGTTGTATCCATCTGTGCTGAAAAACCCCTTATTCCCACCGGGCCGCAGACGCATGCTGTAAACAATATTACGGAAAGTCTTAAAAGAAACCTCAGCCGCGTTTTCCTGCTTCACGGGGTAACCGGAAGCGGTAAGACCGAGGTGTATCTGCAGGCGTTGGCTGAAGCGATCAGCCTCGGAAAGAAGGCCTTGGTACTGGTACCCGAAATAAGCCTGACCCCTCAGACGATAGAACGTTTTACCGCCCGGTTCCCCAACCAGGTTGCCGTTCTGCACAGCCGGCTCAGTCTGGGCGAACAATTCGACCAGTGGCAGGAAATCCGAGAGGGTAAATACAGCGTGGTCGTCGGGCCGAGGAGCGCCCTGTTCGCTCCCCTGCCCGACCTGGGATTGGTAGTCATTGACGAAGAGCACGAATGGAGTTACAAGCAGGATACTTCCCCGCGTTACCATGCCCGCCGGGTAGCCGTTGAAATGTGCCGGATCAACCGGGCAACCCTGGTCCTGGGAAGTGCTACGCCTGACGTGGAAAGTTATTACCTGGCCACGCGCGGACAATACCGGCTGCTTTCTCTGCCTGATAGACTGGCTCCCCGGGTTTCACCCGCATTACCTGAAATACAAGTGGTTGACCTTCGTGAAGAGCTTAAATCCGGCAACCGTTCAATTTTCAGCCGGGCTCTGCAAAACGAATTATCCGGGACTCTGTCCAGAAAAGAACAGGCGATTTTGTTTTTAAACCGGCGCGGAGGAGCGACTTTTATCCAGTGCCGCGATTGCGGCCACGTTTTGAGCTGCCGCCGTTGCCGGGTATCTCTCAGTTACCATTTCGAAGAAGAGAAGCTGGTGTGCCACCACTGTAATTACCGGCAACCGGTTCCCCAGGTCTGCCCCGAATGTTCAAGCAGAAAAATCAAGTACCTGGGTGCCGGCACCCAGGCAGTTGCCGCTGAAGTCGCCGCCCTGTTTCCCAGCGCCCGGGTTATCCGCTGGGATTCGGATACCACCAGGCTGAAAAACGGCCACCGGGACTTTCTGCATGCGTTCCGGGAAGGGAGAGCGGATATAATCGTCGGTACCCAGATGATAGCCAAGGGGCTGGATTTTCCAGGGGTAAGCCTGGTAGGCGTAATAAACGCCGACGTCGGGTTGAATCTGCCGGATTTCAGAGCCGGGGAAAGGACGTTTTCTCTCCTTTCGCAGGTTGCAGGCCGTGCCGGGCGCGGGTCCGCTCCCGGAAAAGTAATTATCCAGAGCTACTGTCCCGGGCATTATTCCATACAGGCAGCCGCCCGGCATGACTACGCAGCTTTCTATTCCAGGGAACTGGTTTACCGGCGCGATTTGTACCAGCCACCGTTTTCAAGCCTCATCCGTTTGACTTTTTCCCATACCAACGATGAGTTTTGCCAGAGGGAAGCCCTCAGGCTGAAAACAGAGCTCGAACAACAGCGTGACTGCCGGGGCATAGCCGGAATCAGCCTGATCGGCCCGGCGCCGGCTTTCCTGCACCGGTTGAGGGGCCGCTACCGCTGGAACATTCACATAAAAGGCAGTCAACCGGCACAGCTTCTGGACCTGGTAGAACTGCCGGCCCGCTGGAAGGTGGATGTCGACCCGCTGGGGTTGGAATAGCGCCATGCCCGGCAACTTGAACGGGTGGTGGCATTAAGGTATAGTGTAAATCTAAATGCATTCTGAATATAAAGGAAGGCGTGGTGGGGTTTGAGCCGCATATCCTTAATCTTTTAACCCTCATGCAAAATGCTTGCCAGCAAAGCCACACCCGCGCATATATTGTCGGCGGTTTCCTCAGAGACCTGCTCCTGCACCGCCCCGCGGAAGATATTGATATTGCCATTACCGCCGATATAGAAAATACCGGCCCTCAACTTGCCGAACAGCTCGACGGCCGGTTTATCAGGCTGGATGAGCCCAACCACATAGCCAGAATTACTTTGCCGCGACCACCGGGTAGCATAGCCGGAATAAAACACCTGGACATCAATACCATTGTAAATAATATTCTTTCTGACCTGGCCAGACGGGATTTTACCGTTAATGCCATGGCCTTGCCGCTTGAAAGCGCTGCAATAAGCTCAACTGCCAGCGATATTCTGCCGGATATTATCGATCCTTACGGAGGCAGAGACGATATCGAGCGAAAGATTATTGCCACGGTTTCAGACCGCGTCTTCGCAGAGGATGGCCTCAGATTGCTGAGATCTGTAAGGCTTTCAATCGAGCTCGGCTTCGGCATAGATTCGGCCACTTTGGACCTGATCCGGAAGCAGGCGCACTATATCAACGGTATTGCCGGAGAACGCATCCGGGAAGAACTGCTGCGGATATTCAAACAAACACAAACCGGTAACGTAATACTGCTTCTGGATGCTCTTGGAGTACTCGAACGGCTGATACCCGAACTTCTGCCGTGCAGGCAAACGCTGCAACCTAAGGAGCACCACTGGCCGGTGTTCGGCCATTCGGTAAAATGTGTCGATGCGGTTGATTTCCTGCTGGGCAAAGGCAACTGGCCGTATGCCAGCGATGCCGTAAGGGAAACGGTCCCCTGGTCTGAAAAACTGTGTAAACATTTTCATTCGACGGTAACAGGCATCAGCAGTCGAAGGGATATCCTCAAAATCGCTGCCTTGCTGCATGATATCGCCAAGCCGGAAACCCGCACCTTAAACAGCGAGGGACGCATTCGCTTCTACTCTCACCCCGCAAAAGGCGCCCCTGTCGTCCGCGATATTCTTGCCCGGCTTCGTTTTTCATCGAAAGAAATCAAAATGGCATCCGGGCTGACCCACCACCATCTTCGCCCGGTTCAGATGAACCAGCGGGCCCAATTGCCGACCGACCGGGCAATATACCGCTACCTCCGGGATACCGGGGATATAGCTATCGACACCCTTTTTCTAAGCCTGGCCGATCACCTTGCCGCCCGCGGGCCGGACCTGGAGTCTGGTTTCTGGGCACAGCATTGCCGGGTGGCAAGGCTGGTTATCGACAAAATGGAGAGCCTGGCAAACAGCAAAAAAAAGGTGCGCTTGATTAACGGGCATGATTTATTGGATAATTTTAAACTGTCACCGGGGCCGCTTATTGCAAAAATCCTGGAAGCGGTGGCTGAGGCCTATGCGGTCGGAGAAATCTCCACGAGAGAGCAGGCCCTTGAACTGGCGGAGAAAATCATAAGCAACAGGGGTATTGAGCAGGTTGACCCTTCCGGTTACCGCCAGGGCAAAGGCATAGTCAAACCATAATTAAGAAGGTTTAAGCGTAAATGAGGCGAAAAAATGTTTTCACGACTCTGGTTATCCTGGTAATATTCATCCTGGCTGCGCTGGTCATATTCCCATTAGGAGAGGGCGTCCTGTTCTCCCGAGGTGTAGAACTGGGCCTGGACCTCCAGGGAGGTCTTCGGCTGGTGTATGAGGCTGACCTTTCCGGTGTTGCCGAAGGCAGCGAAGAGGAGATACTAAACGGCGTGGTGGCGGTTATTACCAACCGCATCAACCCTCTTGGAGTATCGGAACCCCAAATCGAAAAACAGGGCGATAACCGTATCATAGTCAGCCTGCCCGGCCTCGAAATAACCGATGTCGAAAAGGAACGCATCGGGCGTACCGCGCTGCTTGAATTTCGCGAGTTAAAGGACACAGACAATGATGGTACCCGGGAATGGGTAACGGCAACCGGGGAAATCGATGGTGAAGCCAAAGCCTTAAATTCCAGCTATTTCAAGGATAATACTTTTGTTACCGTCGATGATTTCAACAACATACTGCTGATTTTTGAATTTAATGCGGAGGGCGCAGAACTCTCCAGGCAAATTACCACCCGGCTAATAGGTGAGCAACTGGGGATTTTCGAAGGGGACGAGCCCATGCTGGGAGAAGACGGCAGGCCGATTGCCCCCACGGTCCAGAGCGTCATTTCCGACCGGGGCCAGATTACCGGCTTAAGCCTGAATGAAGCCACTACCCTTTCCCAGCAGCTCAATGCCGGGCGCCTGCCGGTACCTCTGGAGGTGATTTATGAACAGACGGTATCACCGACCCTCGGCTCGGACTTTGTGGGGCTAAGCCTCAAAGCTGGTACAATCGGCTTGCTGCTGGTAATGCTGTTCATGATAGCCTACTACCGCATACCAGGTGCTGTAGCTTCGCTGGCACTTATATTCTATGCCGCCATTACCCTGGCCCTGTTCAAGCTGATTCCAGTAACCTTGACGCTGGCAGGCATCGGCGGTTTCATACTTTCGATCGGCATGGCGGTTGATGCCAACGTTCTGATATTTGAACGTATCAAGGAAGAACTCCAGGCCGGAAGAACTTTGGGTTCGGCAATCGAAGCCGGTTTCAGCCGCGCGTGGTCTGCCATCCGGGATTCAAACATCACCACCTTCATCGTTTGCGCCATCCTTTTCTGGGTGGGTTCAAGTGTAGCCGCCGGCGCCCCGGTGCAGGGTTTCGCCGTAACCCTTTTTCTGGGCGTGGCAGTGAGCATGTTTACCGCTATCGTAGTCACCCGAACCATCCTGCGATTGTTTATCGGCTCGAGGCTAGCCGGGAAAAAATGGCTTTTCAGCCCTTTTCTGGGAGGCAATAAATAGATGATAGATTTAATCGGAAAACGCTTTAAGTTTTTTGCCTTCTCGGTTGTGCTGTTGCTGCTGTGCATCATAGCCCTGGCAACCAGTGGGCTTAAAATGGGTATAGACTTTTCCAGCGGTTCTCTGCTTTCTTTAAGCTTCAATCAGGAAGTCGCCATTGAGGACGTCAGGCAGGAACTGGCAAATCTGGGCCATGGTAAAGCAATCGTTCAAGTCACCGGTGAGGGAGACTTTTTGATCCGCACCTTTGCTATGGATACTGGAGAAAAAGCATCCCTTGAAGTAGCCCTGGAAACGCGCTTCGGGGAAATGGCCGAACTCTCCTTTGAAAACGTCGAACCTGTTATTGCCCGCCAGACAGCCAACAACGCCATTATTGCCGTTGTTGCCGCATCTATCGGCATAATGCTGTATATCACCTGGGCTTTCCGGCGTATGCCCAGGCCGTTCCGTTACGGCACCTGCGCCATTGCAGCGCTGGTACACGATGTTGTCGTAGTGGTGGGCTTGTTCGCCATTTTGGGCATCCCGCTGAACCTGGAGGTCAACCTTATGTTTATCACCGGGGTGCTGGCTGTAATCGGTTACAGTGTGAACGATACCGTAATTGTTTTTGACAGGATACGCGAAAACCGGCTGAACCACCCCAATGCTGATTTTGCCGGCATCGTCAACAAGAGCCTGGTAGAAACCCTCACCCGCTCCCTCAATACCGGTTTAACCACGGTTCTGGTAATTCTGGCCTTACTTCTGTTTATCGGTTCCACCATAGAAAACTTTTCCATCGCCATGTTTATCGGTGTTGTTACGGGAATCTACAGTTCCATTTTCACCGCTTCTGCGCTGCTGGTTGTATGGGAAAGAAGGGAATGGAAACGCCTGCTGCCATGGGTAAAAGACTAGAATATTGACTTAAAACCGCTGACAATAAACCAGCCGCCGAACCCGGCTAGAAACAGACTGTTTAAAATAAAAACCCACAGTTGCCACCGCCCGCCCCACCAGCTGTGGGTTTTATATACCAGGCCAGATATCAGGGAAAGCCACACCAGGTCGCACAACCAGTGCACGATGATGAACAATACCAAGGCCGATACCCCGAAAGGGGTTACTTTCATGATAAGCATACTGCCTACCGTTGCCCACCACAGCAAGAAAAACGGATTCAAAGCGCTCATCACCATGCCGGCAACAAAAGCATTATACGGGACATCCCTGCCATGTGCGACCACTTCCTGACGCGCCCTGAACATTCCAACCGCCATAAATATTATCATGGCTCCACCGGCAAGGCTGAGGACGACCTGAACGGCAGCGTTTTCAAAAAAACGGGCGAATCCGAAATAAATAAGCAGGATTACCGGCACTTCGACCACCGCGTGCCCCAGGGATATCCAGGTGCCGGCAAAGGGGGTTTTATAACTTTTTGCCAGGGTTACGGCAAACATGGGGCCCGGCATCATCACGCCGGAAAATGAAATAAAAACTACGCTTGCAAGCAGGGGTATGAATTCGGTCATATAAATATTTTACTACAAGCCTGGACCCGGCGATTAAAGACCCCGAAATATTAAGCAACGTGACCGGAAATGGTGGGCCCGGTAGGATTCGAACCTACGACCAAACGGTTATGAGCCGTCCGCTCTGCCGCTGAGCTACGAGCCCGG
>JAFGLQ010000052.1 GCA_016928015.1 Dehalococcoidaceae bacterium | reverse complement strand
CCGCCCGGCAGAGTCGTTGGGTCATGCGGGCCAACCACCAGCCGGCGTATGGACCGTTACACGCTGCCCTTGCTCAAGCAGGGGATCAAAGCCATGATAGGCAAGGGAGAGCGTTCAGCGGAGACGAAGCGGGATATTGAAAACTGCGGAGCTGTTTACCTGGTAACGCTGGGCGGCGCCGGCGCACTGCTGGCCGGACGGGTTAAAAAAGCCGAAACAATTTGTTACCCTGAACTGATGGCTGAAGCAGTAATGCGGCTTGAGGTGGAAAATTTCCCGGTGATATGCGCCTATGATACCTGCGGCGGAGATATATTCAGCATGCAGACGGAAAGATACCGCAGATTATGATAGATATAAAGGTGCTCAAAGGAGGCAGCAATGGAAGGATGTATTTTCTGCAAGATTGTAAAAGGGGAAATCCCTTCGGATAAAGTATATGAGGACGATCAAATTCTGGTTTTCAGGGATATCCACCCTCAGGCGCCGGTGCATTATCTGGTGATACCCAAAAAACACATAACCTCGATTTCGGAGGTTACCGATGCAGATCTCGAGCTGGTCGGGCACATGATCAATACAGCAGTTCGGATGGCGGTGGCTGCCGGTATCGCGGATAAAGGCTACAGGCTGGTTACCAACAGCGGTATGGAAGGCGGACAGGTGGTCGACCATATGCACTGGCATATTCTGGGCGGCAGGCAGCTTTCAGGGGAGCTGGGTTAGACTCTGGTCGATTGCAGGTACATGAGCATGGCGGCAATGGATTTGCAGTCCTGGATCCGGCCGGACGAAATCAGTTTGTTCACATGACATAACGGTTCGCGGATGATTTCAATTCCTTCGGTGTCCTCGGCGGTCAGCGGGGCATACTCCAGTTCCTGTGCCAGGAAGATATGCATGTATTCGGTAGCATATCCGGGAGCAAGGTAAAAACCTCCCAGCCTCTTTACCACACCGGGGCTGTAGCCGGTTTCCTCCCTGAGTTCCCGGATGACGGTGGCGTGAGCTTCTTCGCCGGGTTCGACACAACCTGCCGGAATTTCTAAAAGCATCTTGCCTGCCGGCAGGCGGAACTGGTCCACCAGGAGAAGGCTATCCGATGTATCCAGGGCGATAATGCCTACAGAATCTACATGCTCGACAACCTCCCGCCTGGCTGTTTCCCCGTTGTCCAGGAGCACGGTATCTTCTCTCAGCGTCAGTATCTTGCCTTTGAATATAGAGCGGCTGCTTATTACCTGTTCTACCACTATATTACCTCGTTGAAAGAATAGGTTAGAGCGGTTTCATCACAGTCAGGGAACTTGGGGCATTTGAAGCATTCTCCCCAGATTTTCTGCGGCAGTTGTTCCTTGGGGACTTTCTTGAAGCCGCATTTGGAGAAAAAATCCGGCGTGTAGGTCAGGCAGAATACCCTGGGTATTCCCAGCAGGGCTGCTTCTTCGAGGCATTTGCCAACCAGTTTTTCCCCCCAGCCCCGTTTTTGATGGTCTTGTGTCACCGCCAGGGATTTTACCTCTGCCAGGTCTTCCCATATTACATGCAGAGCGCCACAGGCTATAACCATGTTGTTTTGGCGGATAACGTAGAAATCCCGGATGTTTTCGTAAATTTCGGAAAGTGACCTGGGCAGCATCTTGCCCTGGCTGGCAAAATCGTTAATCATACGATGTATTCGGGCGGCATCCTGGATATTTGCTTTTTCGATGTTCATTTAAATTCTGAGCCTTTTCTCGAGAGTTGTAAAAAATGAAACCCGCGGCAGGGTTCTTAAGAACCGTATTTTATGCGGGCTGTGTTTGACTGTTACCCAAGCCCCGTCCGGAAGGGAAAGGGAAGTATGCCCGTCTACGTTGAGAGTAGCCAGGTGAGTATTGGATATCCTGAGTTTTACCACTGAAGACCGGGGCAGCACAAGGTTGTATCTCAGCCCGAGGTGAGCAACGATAGGCACCAGCATGAACTCTTCCGCCTGGGGGTGCATTATCGGCCCGCCGGCCGCCAGGGCATAGCCGGTCGAGCCGGTGGCGGTTGCCAGGACTACTCCATCCGCCCGGTAAGTGGTCAACCTTTCTCCGTCAATGCTGGTGTCTACGTGTATTATTCGGGCTACCTCGCCCCTGGCCACTACTACATCGTTCAGTGCCCAGAAATGATGCCGGGACAGTTCACCGGTCTCTCCGGCAAGCTCGAGCTCAGCTTCAAGCAGGGCTCTATCATCCAGCCAGCCTTTTCCGTTGACGAGCTCGGGTATTTTATCACCTGTATCTTCGGCGCTTATTTCGGTTAAAAACCCTAGCCTTCCCAGGTTAATGCCGGTTATGGGTGTCGACCCGGGAATTATGGCGTGGGCGGTCCTGAGTATCGTGCCGTCACCGCCCACGGTGACTATGAGGTCGCTTGAAGGCGCGTTACAGCGCACTTCATCCGATTTCCATGCCGAAGTGAGCCATGTTTCCATGCCGAGGCTTTTTAACAGGGTGATTACTTTTTCAGCCAGTACCGGGGCTGCCTGATTTTTGGGGTGGTAAACAACTCCGACAGTTTTCAATATATTATCCTTGTCATAAACGGGAAATGCATGTCAATTTAGTTCCGCCGGGCAATTATGACTATGGCAGCGCCGGCCAGTATGGCAACGATCGAGCCTATTGAACCCCACATTACCCACTTTACCAGGCTCAGGCTTGATATCAGGACTATTATACCGAGAGCGGCGATGGCAGCGCCTGCGATAATTCCGCGGGTACGTGACTTTGTTTCCGGTTTGCCAGCGGGTTCTTCATCCTCTTCTTCGTCTTCATATTCCTCAGCCCCAGAAGATGTTTGGGCCGTTTTCATTATGCGCACCACCAGCAGTACAACGAAAGTAATTATTAATATAAGGATTATTTCGCCAAGGCCGAATTTCATGGAGTCTGAATACCTTCCGGTCAATATTACGGAACCAGTTAATAGCATATCACAAATATATCCGTGTATTAAACCATTACAGGCAGTATCGTTATGGCAGGCGTTCCGGTTGTGATAAAATGCAAATTAGTAATTAAGGCGAGGTATAAAAAAACCGATGGCAGAGAAAACAGTTCTGTATACAGACCAACATCTTTGGATAGAGACAAGAGATGAAAAGCATTGCCGGGTCGGGGTGACCCACTTCTATCTGGACAAACTGGCTTCAATCCGTATTGCCGAGATTTCTCCGGCAGGCAGCCGCCTCAAACAGGAAGATACGCTGGCGACCCTTGAATCTTCCAAGGCGGCAGTCGATTTGCCATCACCCGTTTCCGGCAGGGTAAGCCTGGTGAACACGGCAGTTATCCAGGATCCCGGCCTGATCAACCGGGATCCGATGGGGGAAGGCTGGCTGGCTGAAATCGAACTCGATCAGACCGAAGAACTCAAATCGCTGCTTTCGGATGAAGCCTACCAGAAAATGGTCCTGGGGTAAATTCAATTATACGCAGGAGAGCTAAATGGAAGACACACGGGAACTCTTAAGCCAGATTGACTCCTCGTTTAAAGCCTTTTCCAGCCAGACCCCCGCCCAGCTTGAAGCTTTCGGGAAAATGCTCAGGGTTATCGACAGCCCCGGTAAACTGGACTTGAAAACCAAGTCGCTGATCGCTATCGGCCTCGCCATAGCTGAGCGTTGCCATTGGTGTACTGCCTATCATGTTAGAAATGCACTTGACAGCGGCGCCTCCCGGGAAGAAATTCTGGAAGCGGGCTGGATGGCGGTCCTGATGGGGGGCAGCCCGGCTTTGATGCAGATGCAGCTGTTGCTCAAAGCGCTGGATGACCTTGGCGCGTGAAAAAGCCATATAGTGATTCTCTGAGATAAGTATTGCTCTGGCTAACACTGTTGGTGGGTGTTATAGAAACGATTAAGCCGGCAGAACTTCTGCCGGCTTAATCAATGTGTGCGGAATGTTTACTTTTGGGCAACCAGATTATCGGCGACCAGGTCCATGAGCGAACTGATTTTGATATTGAGATTGTACTTTTCGTTTAAACCATCCAGCTGAAGGCGGCAGTTTTCACACGGGCTGACCACTATCCGGGCGCCGGTAGCACGGATTTGCTCGACTTTCTTCATGCCGGTTTTCAGCCTGAATTCGTCCATGGCCGGTTCGGCAACCACGCCTCCGCCACCACCGCAGCACCAGTTCTTTTCGCGGTTGGGAGTCATTTCACGGTAATCCCGACTTACCGCTTTTACCAGGCTCCTCGGTTCTTCATAGAAACCGGCATTGCGCCCTACCTGGCAGGGATCGTGGTAGGTAACAGCCTCGGCAATACTGTCTTTTTTAAGTTTGATTTTTCCGCTTTCAACCAGTTCATGCATGACCTCTACGATGCCCTTGACCTCGAAAGGCAATTTTTCCTTGGCCCACGCTTCGTATAAAAACTTCATTACCCGGTAGGCATGGCCGCATTCACTGAGTATAATCTGGGTAACCTGCAGGCGTTTAGCTTCATCTACGATGCGATCGGCAATTGTTTTGGCCAGTTTATTATCCCCCAGAAAGTAACCGTAATTGGCCGCTTCGAATAGCGAAAGCGTCCAGTCGAGGCGCGCATGATGGAAAATTACCGCTACCGGCAGAATGGTGTGGGTGCCGGCCAGAGCTACATACATTGCCTGGGCGCCGGTTTTTTCCACCGGAATTTGAGCGGACGCATCACCGGTTATCTGCTGAACCTCTTTTTCCGTATCCTTGAGAGATTCAAGGATTACGTCCTTGAAAAGGTCGATGTTTTCGCCTTTCATAACCGCAGCTCCGGCAAGCTCGGTAAGGATGGGGGAACCACGGCCAGCCTCAAGCAGCATGGCTTTGGCAACCCCCAGCAGCCAGGTGGTATCGATAGAAAACGGGCAGTAATACATACAGCGCCGGCAGCCGGTGCAGGCATAGGTGGTCCGGTAAAGCTCATCGAGCAACCTGTCGTCCGGTTCACGGCCTTCTATTAGAGAAGGCATGAACCGGCCGGTGCGGGTGAAATATTTCTTATACACGCGCCGGATCAGTTCAGCGCGGTAAGCCGGCAGGTAAGTCACATCACCGGTGGCCACGTACTGGTGGCAGGCGTCTTTGCATAAGCCGCAGCGGGTGCATATATCGATGTAATATAAGAGCTGCCGGTTAAGGCGGACGTTAATGACATTCGCCAGTTCGCGGTTGATTGTTTTTTCAGCCATATCAGTCGCTCCTTACCAGGTTTGCCGCAAAGCTGCCTATAAAATGCACCAGTTTCGAGAAAGGGAAATATATTGCCAGCAGGCTGGCGGTAAATACATGAGATGCCAGTACCCACCTGGCTCCCGATTCGGCAATAGCTGCCGGAAAAGCCGGGTTGAACGTTATCAGGGATTTCATGTACGCCTGGTAATCGGTAACATCGAAGTGGGCAAAGAAGCGCAGGTGATCTCCCAGCATGATTATCAGGAGTATCAGCAGCAGCAGCAGGTAATCCTCCGGTACCGATATGTCCCGGTATGGCGCCTTGAAACGCCTGAAAAGTAAGTATAAAACGGCCACCAGAAGGATTAACCCGGCCGAACCCCCGCCAATGTAGGAAAGGGTATCCATACCGTCTTTGCCGAGCCAGTTATACAATGGAGCAAATTCGCCCAGCATCCTCATATGGCCGATAAACGTGCCCAGACCCACAATATGGAGCATTATGACGAAAAACCACATGATGCGGTCGTTGTCGAGAACTTGCGGGAAAACTATGCTGTCCTTGATCAGTTTCAAGCCTCTGCCGAAGCTGTTTTCAGGGCGCGGAAACATACCCAGCCTTACCGAACTCCTGGGGGCTCTGATCCAGTGGTATATCTTGTAGGCAGTACCTGCCAGAAATACGGCAATTGCCACATACACCATTACCCCGGCCATTATAAAGGATAGCCAGTTCATTTTACTTTACCCGTTTTACATAGAACGTATAGAGTTTATCGCCCTTGTCTACCCTTAATACTTCATTACCGGTGGTGCGTGCCCACGAAGGAATGTCTGCCAGTGAACCCGGGTCGGTGGCTACGGCTTTGAGTACGCCGCCTACCGGAATCTTGCTTATATTCTGGCTGACTCTTACCATGGGCAGCGGACACAGAAGCCCTTTCAAATCGATTTCCAGATCTGGTTTGATTTCCTCTGTCATTGTCGCCTCCTTATTTTATATAAATAGAGAAATCCTGGAGTCCCTGGCCTGTTCCAGGAAGAACCCTACTCCTACCGGTTCTTCCACTTCGTCAATCATTTTTTCCCGTGGGATTTCCATCACGTCCATACTCATCTGGCACCCGTACATTTTTACACCCAGTTCAATAGCCAGCTGCCTGAGTTCGACAAGGGATGTCACGTTTTTACTTTTCATCATCTTGCCGAACATCCAGCGGCCCATTCCGCCGAAGCCGTATTTGCTGGGATTGGCCTTGGTTATACCGCCTCCGTTAATCATGCCGAGCATGCGCCCGAAAAAGCTCTTGCCGGTGGCTTCTTTTTTCTGAAGCGCTTTCAAACCCCAGAAGGTAAAAAACATAACCACTTCCATCCCGGAAGCGGCTGCACCGGTGGCGATGATGAAGGCGGCAAACAGTTTATCCATGTCTCCGCTGAGCACCACCATGGAAACCCGGTTTTTCTTCTCCTCTTCCATATTCTCTCCTTATTATTTTCCCTGGCTTAACAAAATAGACAGGTTGCGGTTTGATTTCAGCTGTTCGTTTAACACTGAATGGATTAGATCGCAGGCCTCGGCAATACGGCTGTTAGACAGCCCGTAATATACGGTTGTGCCTTCACGACGGGAGCTTATAAGCCCCCTTCGCCTGAGTATCGACAGGTGCTGGGAAGTATTGGACTGGCTCAAACCGAGGCGGTTGCATATATCAGTTACAGAGAGCTCGCCATCCCGCAGTTCGTGGATTATTTTAAGCCTCTTGGCATCTGCCATGGTTTTGCAGATTTCGGCTTGCAATTGAAACAGCTGTTCCTTGTTTTCCGTATCCATCATCATTCCCTTATTAAATCTTAATATTAGAATATTATAATATAAGTAGTTGGTGTGTCAAGAGCTTCGGGGCAAAATTGCGGGAATTAATGCAGGTTGATATGCCAGATGTTGCTCGCCAGCCAGCTTATAAAAAAAGTAATGGAAGCAATGGCTACGGCGAAAAGAGCCATTTCCCCGAAGCGCTTCCAGAAAGAAATACTACGGGCAACAGCAATGTAGTAATTAAAAAAGAATATGATAAACATGGCCACCAGCAACATGATTGCCAAGGCAATATAAGGATTGGGTAAAACAAAATAAGGCGCGACAAGCAATGCAACCGTGAAAGCGGTAGCGCCTCCGGTATACAAAGCGGCCTTGACCGGATGCTGATGGCCATCTTCAGCTTTGGTGGCCAGGTATTCGGTAGCGCCGAGCGATAGCGACATGGCAACACCGGTGATAATGCCAGCCAGCGCAATGGTCGCG
Organism: Dehalococcoidaceae bacterium; assembly: GCA_016928015.1. Classification (GTDB taxonomy): domain Bacteria; phylum Chloroflexota; class Dehalococcoidia; order Dehalococcoidales; family CSSed11-197; genus CSSed11-197. The sequence continues at coordinate 4,666 of JAFGLQ010000052.1, read as the reverse complement.
GTTTCGGTGATTACCAGGGTAAAGCCCGTGATGATTGCCATTATTTCTACCACAGCTTCGTTCAGCCCCCGGATAATAGCGCCGACATAATGAAACCGGTCTTCATCTATCATCTCGAGCAGCTGGGCTTCATGACTGTCTTCATCCGAGCTTATCTGGGCTGCCGCGGGTATGTGAGAGGCAAGGTCGTCGTAATTTACCTGCGCCGCTTCCTCCCCCTGCTCCATCAGTTTGATTGAAAAACTCAGACCGAAGATGCGGGCAATAACATAGAAAAACCAGATTTTTAAACGTTTGGGGCTGACGTCCCGTTGCGTATATTCCTTCCAGATATTATGGTGGCGCAGTTCATCCTGGCTTATAGCATCCAGAATCTGGCTGTTATGGGGATCCTTGATTTTTGAAGCCAGTTTCCGATAAATGTGGTATTCGGTTATTTCATTCTGCTGGGCCTCGAGAATTCGCTCAAATATTGCTGCATCCGGCACGTTTGTCTCCTTTGAATTTCCAATTATGTTAACACAGACACAAAAGGTTAACAATGTAAGTTATGGCTATCCAATGCAGGTTATTTTCGTTATATACAGGTGAACCGGAACAGTAAAGTATGAATCTGGTTCCTCCTTCTTGAAAAGCTGAAAGCAGTGCAAGCTTTCAGCTTTTTATTTACTGAGGCTGGGTGTGGGCCGGACCTGGCTTTCTGGTAAAATAGGCATATGGAAAAAACAAGTTTGCTGAAAGTCCTTGCCGATGCCGGTCTGGGTTCGCGCCGTCAACTGGCCGGGGCTATACGGGAGGGCAAGGTAACTGTTGATGGGCAAGTGATTACCGGCTTCAACTCCCCGGTGGATATTTCCCGCAGTCGTATCTGCCTGAACGGGATTTGGGTAAAATGCTGCGCCGAACCCCGGATATACCTTGTGTTGAACAAGCCGGCCGGGGTGCTCAGCACCACGGCGGATGAACCAAACCGCACCACGGTAATGCGTTTCGTGCCGGCCCCATACCGGGATTATAAACTGTTTCCGGCAGGCAGGCTGGACAAAGATACGACCGGTCTGGTTCTGCTTACCAATGATGGCGAAGCGGCTTACCGGTTGACTCATCCTCGCTTCGAGCATGAGAAAGAGTACATTGCCCGGCTGGACCAAAAACTGGATACCGGGGATGCCGGCAGGCTGGAACGGGGCGTATTACTGGATGACGGTTTGACTTACCCTGCTAGGGTCAAGGACTGGGGCCGTGGTGGCGATAACCGGTACAGCATTGTGATTCACGAAGGGCGCAAGCATATTGTACGTCGTATGCTGGCGCACCTGGGTTATAAGGTAGTGGCTTTGAAACGGGTAAGACTGGCAAATATTACCCTCGGAGAACTGGGCGAGGGCCAGGTCCGTGAACTTACCCGGAAGGAATTCGAAGAGTTATCCTGCTAGACAACCGGGAAATATTGCAAGTTGACCCGGGTTTGTGTAAAATATTGCCCAGTGGTTTAAGGAAGGCTCATCACATTGGTAAGATCCCACAATTTAATAACCCGGATTACACAAACTGGATGACCTTAGCTCTAACCAACTTTTGTAAGAGAGGAGGGAGTCCAGTGGCATTTCAGGAAAGAACACTTGAGTGTGCCGACTGCGGAGAAACCTTTACCTTTACGGTAGGTGAGCAGGAATTCTACGCAGGCAAAGGCTACACCAACGACCCCAAGCGCTGTCAGTCATGCCGCCAGAAACGCAAGAGCGAACGTGGCGAAGGTGGCGGGCGTCGCCAGATGTTTTCCGTAGTCTGCGCACAGTGTGGCAAGGAAACAGAGGTCCCGTTTGAGCCGCGCCAGGGCAAACCTGTATATTGCAGTGAATGCTTTAGCCGCAACAGGTCCTAATGGTTATATAACCTTTTAACAACCAGCAACAGGCCGGTGGCAAACCGGCCTGTTTGTATTTGAGCCCGTGCCGGGCTTAACGGCCGGACAGGCGGTACAGGTTATCGTAAGACTTGCCGAAATCAGGGTTGTTAGCTTCGAAAGTTTGCCTCAACTGCTTCATTCTGCTGATGAAGGCCTGGCGGTCGTTGCGGTTGACAATGTCGGTCCATAGGCGGGCATTGTCGATAAATATTTCCTGGGCCTGCCTGAGATGAGGCAGGTTCATTTGCAAAGAGGCATAAAGTTCAGGAGATTCTGAAAGAACGCTTTCTACCAGGGTAAGAAGCGCCCGGTACGTAACGCCCTGAACTCCGGCCATCTCACTCAGTTTGCCGTAATCCACCAGTGTATTGGCCGATACGATGGAAATAAAATGAGCCAGCCCCAGGATTATGGCCATCAGGCGATCATGTTCCTCAGGGCTCATAATGCGTACGCAACCGCCATGGCCGGAAAGGAATGTCTCTACATGGCTGGCCAGGTGTTCTTCTTCCCGGCTGGTGGGAGTAAGCACGAAGTTGTGCCCGCATGCATTTCTGGCGCCGGGCCCGAACACAGGGTGAGCACCCAGTATTATCCCCCGTTTGATATAGCGGTGCATTACTTCTACCGGCATCACCTTGACAGAGGTAATATCGAAAATATTCTGGCTGTCACGGGTAAAAGGCGCCAGCTTCTGAATTACTTCCTCGAAGGCGTCTATACTGACCGATACGATTATTGCATCTGAATTTTGCGCGGATGCCATGTTCTCTCCGGGCAGGCAGCCCAGTTCACGGCTTGTCTGTTCAACCAGTGCCGGGTCTTTGTCAATGAGGGTCACTTCTTTCCCCTCTTCTCGCAGAAACCGGGCAAACCACCGCCCCATCTGGCTGGTGCCGCCAATAATGGCTATCTTCATAATATAGCCTGAATCCTTTCCTTGGATCTGGGGTATGAACCCAGTACCTTGATATATATAGCAAATTCTTCCGCCATTTGCAGCGCCCTTGCCGGCCCCGGCTCCAGGTAATGGCCTTCAAAATCCATGTAAAAGTTGTATTCCCAGGGTTTCCGGCGGGTAGGCCTTGATTCAAGCTTGGTCAGGTTGACTTTTTCATCGGCAAAAGCGCTTAGAATGCCGGAGAGGGTTCCCGGTGTGTGCTTTACGGCAAACACAACCGAGGTTTTATCATCTCCTGTGGCTACGGCGGCTTCTTTGGCTAGTATAAAAAACCGGGTGTAGTTATCCGGGTTGTCCTGGATATCTCCGGCAAGGATAGCCATATCATAGATATCGGCAGCCCGGGAACTGGCTATGGCCGCCCCGTCCTTAATCTTATTGTCTTTGATATATTTAACGCTGCCGGCGGTGTCGTACGTGGGGATAATCTGACAGTTCAAATGTTTGATGAAAGCCTGGCACTGTCCGAGAGCCTGCGGGTGAGAGTATATCTTGTTAATAGTCGACAGGTTTGCCTCACGATTGGATATCAGGCAATGGGATACCTTCAATTCAAGTTCACCGTATACCTTAAGGTCCGAACCCAGCAGGAGGTCATAAGATGCATCGATGCTTCCTTCAAGAGAGTTTTCTACGGGTATGATTCCGTAGTGGACTTCGATATTGCTGGTGGCGTTGAATACCCCCTCCAGTGTTTCAAAGGGAATAGCCTCAATGGACGGCCCGAAAAACGCTCTGGCGGCGATTTCGGAAAATGCACCGAATTCTCCCTGGAACGCGACGGTCAGACCCTGTATATTTTTACACGCAGCAATAATATGACCGTAGATATTCGATACCTCTTCGGCATCGATTCCCTCTTTCCGGGCCATTTCCCGAATGCTGTCAAGGACATGAGCTTCCCGTTGCTTATCCTGTATCGTCAAGCCTTGCCGGTTTTTTACGGCGCCCAAGTTACGGCAAATTGCCAGCCGGCGCCCCAGCAGAGCGACAATCTGTTCATCTACACAGTCTATTTGCTGCCTGAACTGGTCCATTTTCATTTCAACACTCCGGGAATTATTTGTGCTCTTTTGGCAAAATCAGCAATTACAACGGCGGTTATGGCCTCAACCACTGCTACCGCGCGAGGTACAATACAGGTGTCATGCCGCCCCCTGATTTTCAGTTTTGCCGCCTGACAGCTTTTGAGATCCACCGAATCCTGGATTTTTGCAATCGAAGGGGTGGGTTTAACGGCAACCCTTACCCGAAGAGGCATACCTGTACTCATGCCGCCGGCAACGCCACCGGCATTGTTGGTTGATGTTTGTATGAGTCCGTCTCCTATTATATACGGATCATTGTTAAGGGAACCTTTTAGTCTGGCCGCATCGAATCCGGCCCCGAACTCAACCCCTTTTACTGCAGGAACGGCAAACAGGGCTTTGGCAATATCTCCATCAATGGTATCAAACACCGGTTCTCCAAGGCCTGCCGGTAAACCGAGGCCGATGATTTCGATGATGCCGCCCAGAGAATCCCCTTCTTCCCTGGTTTGCCGGATAAGCCTAAGCATGTTTGCCGCTGAAACACTGTCAGCACAGGAGAGTTCATTTTGTCCGGGGGCGTTGCGTATCTGTTCCGGACTCGAAGGTGCGGCAGCAATACCTCCGATTTCGACTGTGTGGGCCAGCACCTCAATGCCGCAGCCGGCAAGCAGTTGTTTGGCAAGGGCGCCGGCCAGAACGAACCCGGCTGTGATTCTGCCTGAAAAACGGCCGCCGCCCCGGTGGTCGGCAAAACCGCCGTATTTT
>JAFGLQ010000051.1 GCA_016928015.1 Dehalococcoidaceae bacterium | reverse complement strand
GTTGTCTGCCACCTTAAGGCCGGCATTTTCCATCAACTGCTCAACAGATATGCCCTGCCGGACTGCTTCCTGTTCCATGGCAATCATCTGCGTGGTGGTTACCAGTAACATTCAAACCTCTTTTTTAACATAGAGTTTATCTTTAAGCCGGACCGGGGTCAATATGTGCCGGTAAGAGTGCAGGAATATTTTTGACTCGTTCCGGCAGGGCGGGTTAAAGTAGTGAAGTTTTAGTTGTAAAGGAGCGTTCAATTGAAGGGAGTACTCAATGCCGGGCAGATACGCGCCCTGGTTACGGCCAGCCCGCCCCTGATTTCGGAATGGATAAACCTGGACCAGCAGCTTCAGCCTTCCGGAATGGACCTTACCGTGAGGGAAGTAGCAGCCTATACCTCCGGTGGTGTAATAACCTGTGACAACCGCGAGCGGAGTATTTCCGGAACGCGGCTGCTGGATTTTGACGGCCGGAACCGTATATGCCTTCCGGCCGGGGCATACCTTTTAACTTATAATGAAATTGTGAACCTGCCACTGGGTTTGATGGCTCTGGCGCTGCCGCGTTCCAGCCTGCTCAGAAGCGGTGCCGCGGTGCACACTGCGGTCTGGGACCCCGGATACTGCGGTAGGGCACAGTCAATGCTGAGCGTTTATAATCCGGCGGGATTTACCCTGGAGAAAAATGCCAGGGTGGTCCAGCTCGTGTTTTTTACGCTGGAAGAAACCGGGGAAGGCTACCAGGGGGCTTACCAGGGCGAGAATATTGCCTGATCGGGATCAGCAAGCTATCGCCAGCGCCTGCGGCATGAGCCTGAAAACCACCGGGCCTTCACCCAGCAGTTCCCCGTCGGCGCTGACCGGCATACGCTCGACCGGGTCGACCTCTACGAGTGAAGCCGTTGCCAGGCTCACCTTGGGATGAGTTATGTGAGTACCCTTGTATATCCTCGGAAACGCTTTTAACAGTTCAAGCTTGCCGATATCGTTTACGGTGATAACATCCAGCTTGCCGTCACTCAGTTCGGCCATCGGGGCGACCTTCATGCCCCCGCCGAAAAAGCGTCCGTTGGCTACGATTACGCTCAGGAACCGCCCCCGGCGGCTCTTGCCGTCCACGGTCAATTTCAGATCACGGTTGCGGTAGCGCACCAGCGTAAGCACCAGTGCGACCACATAGGGAACCGTATTGGAAATGAACCGGCTTTTGGGCAAGCGGTTGGTGGTTTCAGCTGTTTCGGAATCAAACCCGGTGCCGGCATAATTGATGAAATAGCGGCTGGCCTTTTTACCGTCCTTGAAATACTCAACCAGGCCTACATCGATCAGGAACCTTGTCTGCCTGCCCAGGAAGTTGCAGGCTTCGAGCGGGTCCCTGGGCGAACCCAGCGTACGGATAAAATCGCTTCCGGTGCCGGTGTTTATTACCCCGAACGTAGTGTTTTTGCAGTTCGGTGATTTCAGGATGCCGTTGGCTACTTCGTTAACGGTTCCGTCTCCGCCCACGGCAATAATAAAACTGTAGCCTGCATTGGCGGCAGAATAAGCCAGCTCGATGCCATGCCCCTTGCAGGCGGTAAAATCAAAATCGTATGCCAGCCCGTCCCGGGTGAGCTGCTCCTTCAGTTGAGGCCATTTCCGCCCCGTCTTGCCGCCTCCGGCGACAGGGTTGACGATTACTTTCGCATAGTTTTTCGGCAAATTATCCTCACTGCCCGAGTTTATTCCAGAAAACTGATTGCATCGGGAGGCCTTTCAGCCGTGCGGTACTCGATTCCGGCCGCATTGAAGAGTTGTACAAACGTGTCGTCGCTGTAACCGCCGAAACTGACATAGCTTTTTATGCGGGCATTGACCAGCATTTTGGCACACAGCACACAGGGTGAATGAGTGGCATATATGGTAGCTCCTTCAAGACTTATACCATGCAGGGCAGCCTGGATTATAACGTTCTGTTCGGCATGAATAGCCCGGCAAATTTCATGGCGCTGGCCCGAGGGTATATTATTCTCATCCCTGAGACACCCCAGCTCCAGGCAGTCTACCGCACCCGCAGGGGCGCCGTTGTAACCGGTAACCAGGATATGCTTGTCACGTACGGCTACTGCGCCCACATGCCGTCTCAAACACGTAGAGCGTTCGGCGACTACCGCCGCCAGTTTCAGGAAATATTCGTCGATTTCGGGACGCTTCAAGATACAATCTCCAGCTTCCGGATTGCAGTTTTTACCTGCCGGGATAAATCAACCAGAGAATCCTCGTTTATTATATTGAAATCCGCCATGGCTATAGGACCGCCCTTATTCAGGTTTTCGATTTCAGAGCTGTCCCGGCTCATGGCTTCCCGGCTGTTGAGTGGCCGGATTTTTCTTGTACTCAGGCGGTGGTGGCGTGTCGCCGGGGAAGCCAGCACCGCGACTATTGAAAATTTGTCACCGTAATAATCTTTCAGGCTCTTGTACTCTTCCCAGGAATAAAGACCGTCAATAACCACGGAAAAGCCGGTCAATGCTTCATCTATCCGGGGGCGGTTTAAAATGGCATAGGCGGCCATTCCGTACTCCTGGCGGAGGGCTTCACGGGTGGCCCGTTCATTTTTTTCGTTTAGAGCAAGTCCCCGTTTTTGAACTTCTATATCGGTTATATCGCCAAAACGGATCCTTTTAAATCCGCTCTCTTCGAAAATACGCGCCGCTTCCGATTTTCCGGCACCGGCCATGCCGACAATAGCAACAAGTATCAAAACTCACCCCCGGTAATAAAACGACTCATTATAATGAAAAGGCGTCTTTCATGACAATGCCGGAAAATAATCCGGTCGGGGGCTGCCGTCCGGCAAGACAAGTGGATGTAATGTCCGGCCGGTAAAAATGAACGGTGGCTTTTTCCTGAGTGATAAGTCCTTCTCTGGCAACTACGCTTATATCCACCTGCCGATAATATAACCCAGGCCGACACAACCGATCCCCGGTATTACTTGTAGCATGATATTGGCCCCTGCGGCAAGTACTTCACCGCCTCGGAACAGAGAATAAGTTTCATAGCTGAAGGTCGAAAAGGTGGTAAAACCGCCCAGCAACCCGATAAATACAAGCGCCCGGCTTTCCGGCCCGAACCATTGACGGCTTTCGGTAATGCCCATCAACAGCCCAATTGCAAGGCAGCCGATCAGGTTTACGGCCAGCGTCCCCCACGGGAAACCGTTGCTGCCGCTCAGGTTTTGAGCCCAACCGGAAACCAGGTAGCGCAGTACAGCGCCGACAAACCCGCCGGCGCCGACCATAATTAATATAAGCATAAGGATATATCGCGTGGGTGAACTTTGTTACTCATTATCACTTTCAGCAAATCCGGTTCAGCCTGGGGTTGGGTGTTATGCCGGGTATGCGTCCGCGTTTGGCAACAGGCCTGCCGTCGATTTCATGCAGATCGGCGGTGAAATCGATAGGCCGGGCGCCGCTTATGTAACTGCCTACGCCAAAACCATCTACCGGAGCCAAAGATTCCACGAACATGCGGATGCGTTCGGCATCCAGCCCGCCGCTGACAAATATTTTTACATGCCCGTAACCGGCCTGGTCGAGCCTGGCCCTCACCTCCCTGACAAGTTCGACCGTCACCCTGCCTCTTTCAATCGGAGTATCCAGGCGTACGCTGGCAAGTTTGTCGCCGAGGGCTTCGGCGACCCGCAGGCTTTCCTCGGCTTCATCCTTGAAGGTGTCTACCAGTGATACCCTGGGGATGTCAGCCGGTATGTGCCGGTCAAAGGCAAGGGTCGCCCTGACGGTATCTCCCATCACCAGTATCAGGGCATGCGGCATGGTTCCCGCTGCCCTGGTGCGGGTAAGCTCGGCTCCCGCGATGGACGAGCAGGCCTGGCAGCCGCCGGTGATGGCGGCATAATCCATTAGTCCGGCTATATTGGGGTGGACATGCCTGGCTCCGAAACTGGTTACCGGAATTCCGCCGGCGGCCTCAACACACTCCCTGGCGGCCGTAGCCCAGCCGCTGGACTGGGCTAGCATGCCGCAGACAGCGGTTTCGTATAGCCCGAAACTCAGGTAAGGGGCTTTAATTCTCAGTACCACCTCTTTAGCACGCACCGGCTGGCCTTCGTCCAATGCCCAGACTTCACCCTGTCCCTGCTTGATGACTGTTTTCAGCAGCGCTTTGACCTCTTCGATGCCGCACAGTAAACCTGAGTGGTTGGGAAACACTTCCATGGTGACTTCAGGGTTCAGGCCTTCGGCCTGGAGAATCTCAATAGTCCGCCTGAAATAGATGTCAGCCGTCCTGCCACTGAGTATGTCCCCGGATGGTTCGAAAAGGTTCATTACTCCTGCTTCCTGCCGGTGAGATGTGCACCCAGAATTTTTTCCATGTGCTCAAGCGCCCATCTGTGGGCTTCGGGGTCGAAAGAAGTAACACACTCGACCGGCACCTCGACCTGGTAGTCACGGTTGCGGGCATCAGCCACGGTATGCATTACGCATATATCGGTGCAGACCCCGCACACGATGAGCTTCTCCGGTTTGTGCTCTCTGAGCTTTTCATCCAGCGAAGTGTTGTAAAAGGCGCTGTAGCGCTGTTTGTCTATCCTTTCTCCCCGGTAGCCGCCAAGCTCATCGATTATTTCACTTTCCGGCGAGCCGGAGATGCAGTGGGGAGGGAACATTTTAAATTCCAGGTCATCGGGTTTGTGCGAATCTGCGATGAAAAATACCCTGCTTCCTTTTTCAGTTTCCTCCTGCAGTAAACCGGCAACGTTGGGTATTATCGAGCTTACGGTTTCTCCGCAGTACAGGGGATAACCTTCTTGGCAAAAGCCCTTCAGCATATCGATAACCAGGACTGCATTCGGCATGGCACTCTCCAGAAAACAGGTTGATTGGCTATTATACAACAACCGGTGTATTTCCGGCACTGCCGGCTGCTTAAAAAAGCTGCAGAAACAACCAGTAAACCAGGATGTTGATCACCGTGAGCGGCAGGCCGATCCGGGTGAAATCACGGAAACCAAGTGTCTGGCCGGCTTTTATTTCCGCGTTCTGGATTATAATAATGTTGGAAGCCGCTCCTATTATAGTGAGATTGCCGGCGATGGTACTGCCTGCCGCGAGAGCCATCAGGGAAACGGTATCCGGCACCGGCTGAGCGAGCACCGGCAGATACAGGGCTACCATAGGTACATTGGAAATAAACTGGCTGAGCAAAACGCTGATGCCCATGATAGTGGCCGGTTCAACCGGGTTTAATCCCGTGTCGGAAAGTATTTCCTGGAAGAACTGTGCCTGCCAGACGGACTGCATCAGGATAAACATGGTTCCAAAAAACACCAGAGTAGGCCAGTCAATCCGGCTTAAAAGGTTTATGCGGGATTTATGAAACGTAACAACCGGCAACGCGGCTGTCAGGGCTATATAGGTTAACCGGAAATCGAAGGCAGGCAAAAGGAAGACACAGCCGATTTTCACCAGTATCATAAGCGCCATGACAGCTAAAGATATCCGGCAAAGCCGGGCCAGGCGCTGATCGAGTATCAGTTCCGGTGAATGGTTAAGAGGGCGGGTATTAAAATGCCTGCGGAAAAACAGGCGAAGCAGCGCATAGGCTGCCCCAAGGTTGATAAGCGTGGGTATAAAAAGGTATTTGAAAAAGGTTATAAAAGGATTGGACAGGTTTCCCTGGCTGGCTATGAGCAGGTTCTGTGGATTGCCGATCGGGCTCATCACGCTGCCGATTGTCACGCCGAAAGCCAGCGCCAGCAGCAGGATTTTGGCCGAAGTGTTGTTCTTGCGGGCAAGCATCAATACAACCGGCGTGCCTACAATAGCCAGCGTATCGTTCATGAGTACGGCTGAAAGCAACCCCATACCAAACAGGATGGCCAGCACCAACCCATCAAGGGAACGGGCTCGTCTGAATAACCTGTAAGCCAGATGGGCCAGATATCCACTCTCTTCCAGAGCCTGGCCAACTATGAACATACCGAGCAGGAAGCCCATTACATCCAGGTTTACTGATTTCAGCGCTTCGGCAGCGGTGATTTCACCGAATGCAAGAACCGCTACTGCGCCGCCGGCCATTATGTGCCATATCTGGAGACGGACGCTCCCTATCTGTCTGACGGTAATCAGTACAAAGACAACAGCCAGGATTATTACGGAAATCATCTGGTTTGGATACTCTGCTTAGAAATATAGCAGATACAGGCTTGACTTTACATCACGCTGAAAATTACGCGCCAGTCATGTTATTATTAGTGAGTAACTTTAACAGGAAATATCGATGGAAACCAGAACTGTTGCCAGCAACCGCAAGGCTTATCATAATTACCACATACTGGAAGTGTTTGAGGCGGGCATAGCCCTTAGCGGCAGCGAAATAAAGTCTATTCGCGGGGGAAGAATAAGCTTGAACGAAGCTTATATCAAACCCCGCGGTAACGAACTCTGGCTGGTCGGGGCACATGTACCCCGCTACGAGGCTGCCAGCGCTTTTACCGCAAGCCATGAGCCAGCCAGGGACAGGAAGCTGCTGCTCCACCGGCAGGAAATTAACGAACTCGCCCGCAAGGTGGCTGAAAAGGGTTATTCGCTGGTACCGGTAAGCCTGTATATCAAGGGCCACCTGGTAAAAGTGGGTGTCGGGTTGGGGAAGGGTAAAAAGCAGTATGAAAAGAAAGATGCTATAATAGAAAAGGAGACCAAACGGGAAATTAACCGTACTTTAAAAAGACAAACCTGATACCTGGGAACGCGGGGACGCGCGGTTTCGACAGGGAAGGTGAGTTACAGAATTGCAGGTTGAGGCGCCGTGGCCCTCATTAAAAAGCGGCACAAAAAACAACTGGCGAACCTGAACTGGTTCTGGCCGGCTAACTGAGCCGGCCCATCCACTCCAGCCCCACCCCGACGGGCTGGTACTGGGTGTCGAAAAGCCGGGGTGCCACCCTTATGACGCCGATACCAGGGTGAAAGAAAATATCGGCTGGCCGGGTCTGAGCTTTTGCCGGTTAATTTCAGCCCGGTAAGATTAAAGTAACCGGATAAACCTGTAGTACATTCTGGGCTGCCTTTTCTGGACGGGGAGTTCGACTCTCCCCCGTCTCCACCAATAATCATATTTCAAAACCAGTCTGGTGTAACCTGGATTCTTTAACAGCGGGTGTTTTACTCGTTGATTTGACCCTGAAAATGATCAGGATAAACCCGGTGTAATGGGGGAATCAGATGCAAGAAAAAATATCACAGGCAAAATCTGAATCCCGGCGCCATCAGGCCGAAACAGAGGCCATGCTCAAGGCAACCAAAGCCGTACTGCGCATGACCGATTTTCAAACTGCCGCCCACTCAATTTTCAATATCGCCAAAGAAATTATCGGCGCTACCGGCGGGTATGTGGCTCTGCTGAGTGATGACGGCGCAGAAAACGAAGTGCTTTTCCTTGACGCCGGTGGCCGTCCATGTTCGGTGGATGAAAGCCTGCCTATGCCTATACGCGGCCTGCGGGCTGAAAGTTATCACCGCCAGGAAGTTGTATATGAAAATGATTTCACTACCTCTGAATGGCTTAAATTCATGCCTTTTGGCCACGTTCACCTGGAAAATGTGCTTTTTGCCCCTCTTATTGAAGGAGGTAAAGCAGTAGGGTTAATCGGCCTTGCCAACAAGCCGGGCGGTTTCAATCATAATGACATCAGGATAGCCGGTGCTCTGGGGGAAGTGGTTTCCATTGCGTTAATTAACAGCCACACACAGGAGCGTCTAAAGGCCAGCGAAAAGCTTTACCGCAATAAAACCATAGAGCTCGAGCGAGCTTTGAAGCAGGTCAAATCACTCAGCGGGCTCTTGCCTATTTGTGCTTCATGTAAAAATATCCGGGATGACAAGGGCTATTGGCAGGCGGTAGAGAGTTACATTGCAACCCATTCGGAAGCAGAATTTACCCATGGCTTATGCCCGAGTTGCATACGAAAACTTTATCCTGAAATGGCAGACGAGATAATTGCCAGCATGTCAAATCCCAAAAACGACAGACGGCCGTAGAAGCGGCGCTTCCAGCCTGTGTTTTGACCCTGCAAATTCGATGCGTTATAATCTTCCAGTGATAGGCAGTAATCCCGGAGATGCCCGGTCCGGTCTTCATGAAGCATGCGGTGTATTCGGCATATACTCCCGCACTGAAGATATATCCCGCATAACTTTTTTCGCGCTGTTTGCCCTGCAGCACCGGGGCCAGGAGAGTGCCGGCATAGCCACCGCCAATGGTAAAGATATCCAGCTCTTTTCCCGTATGGGCCTTGTTTCCCAGGTTTTTGACGAAAAGGCTCTCAGGCGGCTCAAAGGCCATATCGCCATCGGCCATAACCGCTACTCGACGACCGGCTCCAGCCGCCGCCATAACGCCCAGCCCATTGTCGTCAATGATAATCATAATGAAATTGCTATCGCACATAATGGCAATATAGCCAATTCAGAAGCCCTGCGCGCCGAACTCGAAAGCCAGGGCTTCACTTTTAATACCACTACCGATTCGGAAATTATAGCCCAGCTTATCCTTTCGGCTCCGCACAAGGAGTGGCACAAGAAGATGCGCTATGCCATGTACCGGCTTGAAGGCGCATTTTCGCTGGCTATCATGACCCGGACGCATCTTTTCGCCATGCGCGACCCTCACGGTGTCCGGCCCTTGTGCCTCGGTCAGATCAATGGAAGCGGACATGTAATAGCTTCCGAGAGTTGTGCCCTGGACCATATCGGGGCACAATTTATCCGGGAAATCGAACCGGGTGAAATTATCTCCATTAATGACGAAGGCGTAAAGAGCTATAAAGGGGCCTGCCGTAAAAGGGCTTTTTGCATTTTCGAATATATCTATTTCGCGCGGCCGGACAGCGTTATAAACGACCGGCTGGTGTATCATGCCCGACAGGCCATGGGCGAAAAACTGGCTGAAGAGTATCCTGTCGATGCCGATATTGTTATCGGTGTGCCGGATTCGGCTACTCCGGCAGGGGTTGGTTATTCGCTTAAATCCGGTATTCCGCCGGCAACCGGCCTTATAAAAAACCGTTATATGGGGCGCACCTTTATCGAGCCTGACCAGCGCCTGAGAGACCTCGGTGTCAAACTGAAGTTTAACCCCATGTCGGCAGTACTGGAAGGGCAGCGCGTGGTACTGGTGGATGACAGTATCGTCCGCGGCACTACCACCCCGCAGGTGATAAAACTGCTGCGCAAGGCCGGCGCCAAAGAAGTGCACATGCGCGTTTGTGCCCCGCCTATATGCCACCCCTGTTTCTTCGGTGTGGATATGGCTACCCGGTGGGAACTCCTGGCGTCACGCAAGTCCGTTGAAGAAATCCGCCAGTTCATCGGGGCCGATTCCCTGGGTTACCTTTCTATCGAAGGCCTGGTTGAAGCCATCGGCCTTCCAAAGGAACTGTTCTGTCTGGCCTGTTTTACCGGTGAATACGCTCTGCCGGTACAGCTGGAAATGGATAAACTTGCTTTCGAAACCCTGCCGCGTGACGGCAAACCGGTCAAGAGTAAACCTCAGTGCATGGCCACCCGGGACGCTGCACTTTTTTAACCGCCCCGGTTTAATCCGGGTTTGCCTAAGTCCTCTATACAATAGTAAAATGAAATTTATCCGCCCCTGAAATTTGGAGGAGTTTAATCGATGAGTTTTCTTGAGTCTGATGATCCCGAAATATATTCAGCTGTACAGGCAGAATATGACCGGCAGCGTTCCACCATCAACCTTATCGCTTCCGAAAACTATTGCAGCGCAGCCGTCCTGGAAGCTCAGGGTTCGCCGCTTACCAACAAATATGCCGAAGGCTATCCGGGTAAAAGATATTACGGCGGATGCGAAAACGTAGATATTATAGAAAATATTGCCATAGAACGCGCCATGGAACTTTTTAAGGCCGAACACGTCAATGTTCAGCCTCACTCCGGCGCCCAGGCCAATATGGCAGCGTATTTTGCCCTGCTTAATTATGGCGACCGTGTTATGGGAATGGATCTTTCACACGGCGGCCATCTGACCCATGGAGCCGGTTTCAACTTCTCCGGAAAATTTTATAAATTTACAGCCTACGGTCTGGACCAGGCAACGGAGCGGATTGACTATGTCGAACTGGAGCGGCTGGCAAAAGCCAGTCAGCCGGCTCTTATCGTAACCGGTTCGAGCGCTTACCCGCGCATTATCGATTTCGAACGCATACGCCGTATTGCCGATTCCGTCGGAGCCAAACTAATGGTGGATATGGCTCATATCGCCGGTTTGGTGGCCGGTGGAGTCCACCCGTCACCGGTGCCTTATGCCGATATAGTTACCTCTACAACTCACAAGACCCTGAGAGGCCCAAGGGGTGGATTCATAATGTGCAAAGGCGAACTGGCCAAAAAAGTCGATTCGGCAGTGTTTCCAATGATGCAGGGCGGGCCGCTGGTTCACGTAGTCGCTGCCAAGGCGGTATGTTTCAAGGAAGCTTTGCAGCCCGAATTTTCTGATTATCAGCGTCAGGTTGTAGCCAATGCGGCTGTGCTGGCGGATGAACTCAACAGTTATGGCCTGAGAATTATTTCCGGCGGTACCGATAATCACCTTATACTTATAGATCTGAACGAACTCGGCACTACCGGCAAACATGTCGAAGAAGCTTTGGGCAGTGTGGGAATTGTGATCAATCGCAATGCGGTTCCCTTCGATACGTATCATCCGCCGGCAGTAGCCGGTGGTATACGCCTGGGTACGGCCGCCGTTACCAGCCGGGGTTTCAAAGAGCAGGATATCAAGGACGTGGCACGTTTGATTGCCGGCATTACATTCAACACCCGGGATATGTACCTGAGAAAGGTATCGAAGGATATCGTTGCGGGTATTTGTGCCCGGTTCCCGGTTCCCGGAATCGATACCAAGGAGGCAGAGTAGGTTCTAATGAACGAAATGAAGGTATTTACAGGCACCGCTCATCCTGAACTTGCCCGGGCTGTGACCAAATACCTGGGAATACCCCTTGGCCAGTGCGAAGTATTTGATTTTTCCAATGAGAATACATTCGTAAGAATCCTGGAAAATGTACGCCAGCGGGATGTATTCGTTATACAGCCCTTCTGCTCTCCGGTTAACCATAACATTATGGAATTTCTGATAATGCTGGATGCATTCAAGCGCTCCAGCGCCGGGCGTATTACGGCTGTAGTGCCGTATTATGCTTATGCACGCACAGACAAAAAAGATCAGCCCAGGGTGCCGATTACTGCCCGGCTGCTGGCGGATGTGCTTACTGTTGCCGGCGCCAACCGCATCCTGACCATGGACCTGCACGCAGCCCAGATTCAGGGATTTTTCAACATTCCGGTCGATGAGCTTACCGCGTTAAATATCTTGGGTGATTATTTTAAGAAAAAGAATCTGTCCAATCCGGTGGTGGTGGCTACCGATATCGGTATCACCAAGCGAGCCAGGGACCTGGCGGCTATTCTGGATGCCCCGCTTGCCATTATGGAAAAAAGGCGTATCGGCAATGCCGACCGTACCGAAACTCTCAACGTGATCGGTGACGTTGCCGGCAAGACCGCTGTCACAGTTGATGATGAAATCGACACCGGCGGTTCCCTCACCAATACCGTCAATACCCTGGTAGCGCGCGGTGCCAGCGCGGTTTATTCGTGCTGCACTCATCCCGTATTTTCAGGGCCGTGCCGCGAGCGAATTGCCGGCTCTCCGGTTAAGGAAGTAGTCGTTACCGATACCATTCCATTGAAAGATAACCCGGGAGGGAAAATAACCGTTCTTTCAATTGCCCCGCTTCTGGGTGAGGCAATCCACCGCATCCATACCGGTAAATCGGTTGGAGCCTTATTTGAGCAGCAATTTTAAACTGGTTGAAGTTTATCGTGCTTCGGGCGAACTGGAAGCCCTTACCATCAAGGGCATGCTGGAAAGTTTCGGTATTCCGGCCATGCTGAAGTCCCATGCCGCTGGTTCCATTCATCCCTTTTCGGTAAACGGTATGGGCCTGGTAAGCGTGATGGTAAGTGAGAAAAATTACGAAGAAGCTGAGCAGCTTGTAAACAGCAGGAATGAAGATGTTTAAGTTATTTGGGTTGGGCGATTCAAACGAAAAAGAAATCAAAAAATTAAAACCCCTGGTAGAAAGAATTAACCAGCTTGAGCCGGACTTCAATGTGTTGAACGATGAAGATCTGAAAGCCAAAACCGCAGAATTCAAGG
>JAFGLQ010000050.1 GCA_016928015.1 Dehalococcoidaceae bacterium | reverse complement strand
GAGCCGAAGCGCTGGAATGCCTGCTGGAAGAAGGTCTGGAGGACGCCATGAACCGGTTCAACCGTTTCTTTACCCCGCCGCAAAGCAGGTGATATAATCCCGATGACAGTTATATGAATGCGAAAAGAACCATCGCCGTAATCGGCGGTTCCCGGGCAACCGACAGGGAACTCAAGCTGGCTGAAGAAACCGGCCGGGAAATCGCCCGCTCAGGAGCGGTGCTTGTCTGCGGAGGCCTGGGAGGAGTAATGGAGGCCGCCTGCCGCGGCGCCGTAAGTGCCGGCGGTACCACCGTGGGGATTCTGCCGGGAGACCATCGCTCGAGCGCCAACAGTTGCGTCACCATACCGGTAGTCACCGGTATGGGATATGCCCGCAACGCCGTTGTGGCAAAATCCGCCCAGGTGGTTATCGCCATCGGCGGCAGCTACGGAACTCTCTCCGAAATAAGCTATGCCCTGCAAAGCGGTATACCGGTGATCGGCATAGATACCTGGCAGATATCCAGGAAAGAAAAGGAAGACAACTCCATAGTCCGCATGGACTCCCCCCGCGAGGCTGTAAACCTCGCCATTGAAATGATAAACGACCGGTTGGAAGGAGATTAGCTCATGCCCTCTATCAGCAAGGTAACCGCCCGGGAGGTTCTGGATTCCCGTGCCAACCCGACCCTTGAAGTCGAGATTATCACGTCCAGCGGCGCCTCCGGTCACGCGATGGTACCCTCCGGCGCCAGTACCGGCAAACATGAAGCCGTAGAACTCAGGGACGGCGACCCCGTACGCTACCTGGGTAAAGGCGTTCTTAAAGCGGTCGCCAATGTAAACGACATACTCGGACCCCTGGTAACCGGCATGGATGTTACCTGCCAGGCGGATATTGATGCCAGGATGATAGAGCTTGACGGCACTCCCAACAAGTCACGCCTGGGCGCCAATGCCATTCTCGGCGTTTCCATGGCCTTAGCTCATGCTGCCGCCTGCCAGACCCGACAGCCCCTGTACCGTTATCTCGGCGGCAAACAAAAGCCTTTACTGCCGGTGCCCATGTTCAACATTCTCAACGGCGGGCGGCATGCTGCCGGTTCCACCGATTTCCAGGAATTCATGATTATGCCCACCGGAGCGAAAAGTTTCAGTCATGCCATGCGAATGGGCGTGGAGGTTTACCACAGCCTTAAAAAAGTAATTGGCAATCGCGGCCTCAACACCACCGTGGGCGACGAAGGCGGTTTTGCCCCGGCTCTTGCCTCCAACGTAGCCGCCATAGAAGTAATCCTGGAAGCCATCCAGAAGGCCGGCTATACTCCGGGCAGAGACTGCCATCTGGCATTGGACCCGGCTGCCAGTGAGTTTTTTCACCAGGGTGTTTACGATCTCAACCGGGAGGGAAAAAAGTGCAGCGGTGGTGAAATGGTCGAATATTATGCCGATCTTATAGCCCGCTATCCGATAATCAGCATTGAAGACGGCCTGGCCGAAGATGACTGGGCAACCTGGCAGATGCTCAACAGCCGGGTTGGGGACAGCACCCAGATCATCGGTGACGACCTGTATGTCACCTCGACAAGCCGCCTGGAGCAGGGCATCCATTCCCGGGCTTCAAACTCGATCCTGATAAAACCCAACCAGATCGGCACCATCACCGAAACCATTGCCACCGTCGAAACGGCCAGAAAAGCCGGTTTCACAACGGTTATTTCCCACCGCAGCGGCGAAACGGAAGATACCACCATTGCCGACCTGGCGGTAGCCTTGAGCACCGGCCAGATCAAGACCGGAGCGCCCTGCCGCAGCGAACGCACTGCCAAATACAACCGGCTGCTGAAAATCGAAACCGAACTCGGCGCAGAAGCCGCATACGCCGGCTTGAGCGCATTTTATAACCTGAGGGGTAAGGCAGATGCAAAAACAACCAGACCCTCAACCCGTATCTAAAGCGGTTTGCCACAAGCTGGAATGCCTGGGAGACTTCCTGGCAATTTACTCGACACTCATCAAAGCCGGGCGGTATTATTACCTGGAGTTGTTTGCCGGGCAGGAATTTTATACCTGCAAAGAGACGGGGGTTACCGTTCCCGGTTTAAGCCGCCGTGCGGTATCAGTCAGGCCCGGATTCGGCGGGTATATCCTGGTAAAACCGGCTAATTCGCCCGAAACCGCCTGGCCTACCGCCGGGGATAACCTGCTTACCGTTCGGGGAAACTTAATCCAGAATACCACTCTGCGCCGTATTTTCGACCGCATCCCGCGTTCCAGTTCCATCTTCTGCATCATCGATCCTCCCGGCTACCGCCGCCTGCGCTGGACCACTATGAAGAAATTAATCACATCCGGTACCAACTGGCAGGGCCAGCGCATGGACCTGCTGATGTTATTGCCGGTGGAAATGGCAATTGTTAAAAATCTGAACCGGCCCAAATGTGCCGCGTCACTGACCCGCTTCTTCGGCACAACTGCCTGGAAGGAAATCAACAACAGCCTTGTCTCGGGCCGGATTTCAGCCCCCAAAGCCCGTGAAATGCTGGTAGAAATATATACTTCCGGCCTGAAATCGCTGGGCTACCGTCACGTGGAAAGCCTGAACCCGGTCAAGCCCAACCGCACGCCCCTGTACTACATCATCTGGGCAAGCGATAGCGACAGCCGGTTGAAACAAATTAAAAATATCTGGAGCAAAACGCGTTTCCTGCCCGGGGAAATGTTTCACCAGCAGTAATGAAAATTGGAATTACCACCACCGTACCCGTCGAATGCCTGATAGCTGCCGGCTTGACCCCTGTGGATTTAAACAATGTCTTTATTTCCCACCCCCAACCCCACCGGCTGGTGGAAACAGCCGAAAAAGAGGGCTTCCCTTTAAATACCTGCACCTGGATAAAAGGCATTTACGGGGCCTGCCTGGAGTATGGCATCCGGGACGTTATCTGCGTAACTACCGGGGATTGCTCCAATACGGAAATGCTGATGGAGGTTTTGAAGCTCAAGGGCATAAACACCATTCCCTTCGCCTACCCTGACGAGCCAGATGAAGACGGGATGCGCCGAACCCTGGAAAAACTGTCCTCTCGCCTGGGCACCACCATCCAGGCAGCTGAAAAAATACGCCGCCGGCTCGATAAAACGCGAAAGCTGGCGCTGGAACTTGACCGTATGAGCTGGCAGGAAAACACCGTCACCGGTTTCGAAAACCACATCTGGCTGGTTTCCACTTCGGATTTTAACCAGGATTATGTAAAATACACACGAGACATGGCTGCCTTTCTGGCTGAGGCCGGCGCGCGCCGAGCCTTTGACCTGAATCAGCTGAGACTGGCATATATCGGAGTGCCTCCGGTGTTCGCCCGCCCGCTGTATGACTATACGGAGGAATTCGGCGCCAGGGTGGTCTTTAACGAAACCCAGCGCCAGTTTGCCATGCCTGAACCAGGCGCGAGCCTGGCAGAGCAGTATTCCAATTATACCTATCCATATTCGATCGACCGCCGCATAGACGACATCTCCACCCAGCTCAGCCTGCGGCGTATCGACGGTGTAATCCACTACGTTCAGTCTTTCTGCCACCGGGCAATCGGGGATATCGTTTTCAAGGCCCGTCTCAACCTGCCCGTACTCACCCTTGAAGGCGGCAGTGACTATTCTCTTAACCAGCATTTGAAAACCCGGCTGGAAGCCTTTATTGATATGCTGGAGCGGTGTAAAATAATAAGAGCTAAATAATCAGGAGGCGCGATTTTGACGGTAAAAATTGGAATCAACGGTTTCGGACGCATCGGCAGGCTGGCACTAAGAACCATGAAAGCTCTCCACGGCAGCGACCTTGAAGTAGTCGCCATCAACGACCTGACGGATGCCGCCACCAACGCCCATATGCTGAAGTGGGACACCACTTACGGCCGCTACCCTGGAGAAGTGGTTGCCGAGGGTGATAGTCTGGTTGTCGACGGCAGGAAGATAAAGGTAATCGCCGAACGGGATCCGGCAAAAATCGACTGGGCCGGCCTCGGAGCCGATATCGTTATCGAATCCACCGGCCTTTTTACCGACGGTTTCAAGGCAGCTGCCCACCTGGAAGGCGGCGCAAAAAAGGTAATTATCTCCGCCCCGGCCAAAAACGAAGACATTACAATAGTACTGGGCGTCAATGAGGATAAGTATGAGCCGGCCAACCACCGGATTATCTCCAACGCTTCCTGCACAACCAACGGAATCGCACCGCTGGTCAAAGTGCTCCACCGGGTGTTCGGCATCGAAAAAGGCCTGATGAGCACCATTCATGCCTACACCAACGACCAGCGCATACAGGATATGGCCCACAAGGATCTCAGGCGCGCCCGTGCCGCTGCAGTCAATATAATACCCACCACTACGGGTGCCGCTAAAGCAGTAACCCAGGTCATACCCGAACTGAAGGGTAAACTTCACGGCATGGCTTACCGTGTGCCGGTGCTTACTGTTTCTGTTATCGACCTGGTGGCCGATCTCGAACGGGATGTAACCGTTGAAGAGGTAAACCAGGCCTTATTAGCCGCCAGCCGGGATGAACTCAAGGGCATACTGGCATATTCCGATGAGCCGCTGGTAAGCAGCGACTTTATCGGTTCGACCGCCAGCTGTACTGTAGACGGGCTTTCCACCATGGTAATCGGCGGCAACATGGTCAAGCTGCTCAGCTGGTATGATAACGAGTGGGGCTACTGCTGCCGCCTGGCGGACCTCACTTCATACATAGCAGGCAGGGGCTTATAGTACGGTTGACACTCAACGATAAGCAGGGTTAAAATAGCCAAGCTCCAAAATATACATGGAGGTCGAATAAGATGAAACTCGTTATCATAGGTTTCGGTCAGGCGGGCAGCCGCATTGCCGACGATTTTGCCCGTTTGAATAAAAAAGCCAAAGCTCAGAGGGGCATCGATGTCGCTCCTGGAGTCTTTGCCGTAAATACCGATGCAGCTGATTTAAGCGGCCTGTCAACTATCAAGACGGATTACCAGCACCGCATTCTCATCGGCGGGCGCAAAACCGGCGGGCACGGTGTCGGAAAAATCAACGAACTGGGCGCTGAAATCGCCCGCGAAGATGCCGATAAAGTCGTCGATGCTCTCAGAAATACCAAAAACTTCTACGAAACCGACGGCTTCCTGCTTATTGCCAGCGCTGCCGGCGGTACCGGTTCGGGCTCCATGCCGATCATGGCCCAGCATATCAAGGAACGCTATCCGGACAAACCGGTATACGCCATGGTGATCCTGCCTTTTGAACACGAAGAGCAGAACGAAGAGCGTACCGTCTACAACACCGCCGTATGCCTGAAATCCACCTATTCGGTGGCTGATGCGGTTATCCTGATCGACAACCAGCGCTACGTACGCAAGGATTTTTCACTTAAAAACAACCTTTCCCAGATTAACTCCATGATTGTAGCCCCCTTCTACAATCTGCTGTGTGCCGGCGAGGAAAAACGCTCCAAGTTCGTGGGCGCCAAAACCCTGGACGCCGGCGATATCATCCAGACCCTGCTAGGCTGGACCGTTTTAGGCTACGGAGAATCCCAGATTGCGCGCTTCAAGAACCCGTTTGCCGGACTGGGCAGTTTCCGGGCCAAAAGCTCCGAAACCCACAAGGGCATTCAGGCTATGGATGAGGCGGTCAGTGAGCTTTCCACCTACGTAAACCCCAAGGATGCTTCGCGTGCACTTTATCTCATATCCGGTCCTGCCAAGGAAATCAACATGGACTTGGTCAAGGAAATCGGCGACTGGCTAAAGGACATGGCTCCCAATGCCATCATCCGCAACGGGGATTATCCCAGGGAGTTCGGGCAGCTTAACATCACTCTCATTCTCTCCGAGCTCAGCGACGTGGAAAAGGTCAGGCGTTATTACAATGAATCCACCGGCCTGATCCCGGTTATCAAACAGCGCCAGAAAGATGTTGAATGCAAACTGCAGAGCATCGATGACAGCGCCAGAGACATTCCATCCCTGCTCGATTAAGCGGGTAATGACGGTCATACAAATCCCCCTTCGATTTACCGAAGGGGGATTTCTTTATCCAAAAACCGGCAGCGCTCGTGTTGGGCTGGCGGCAGGCTTTAGGGTATAATATTGAAGTCTATGAGTGAGGTTTATTACCGCCGCTGGAGACCCCAGGCACTGAGCGATGTCGTCGGGCAGGAACATGTTACCCGCACTCTGCTTAACGCCCTGAAAACCGGTCATGTCTCCCATGCCTACCTGTTCTGCGGACCGCGCGGCACCGGCAAGACATCCACTTCACGCATCCTGGCCAAGGCCGTCAACTGCCTGACTACCGACGGCACGGGCGAGCCCTGCAACACCTGCTCCATGTGCCAGGCTATAACCGAAGGCCGCGCCATGGATGTCATCGAAATCGATGCCGCTTCCAACACCGGCGTGGACGATATCCGCTCCCTCAAGGAAAAGGTGGCCTATTCCCCGGCTGAAGGCCGCTACAAGATATATATCGTGGACGAAGTCCATATGTTGTCCAACAATGCCTCCAACGCCCTTTTGAAAACCCTGGAAGAACCCCCACCAAGGGTGATTTTTATCCTGGCAACCACGGAGTCCCACAAACTGCTGCCGACCATACTTTCCCGCTGCCAGCGCTTTGATTTCAAGCGCCTGAAGCATACCGATATAATCGCCAAGCTGCAGAGCATTTGTCAGCAGGAAGGGCTTTCCATCGAACCGGAAGCTCTTAAACTGGTTGCCCGCAGCGCCACCGGTTCACTCAGGGATGCCGAAAACCTGCTGGAACAGCTCGCCGGTTACTACGGCAGCCAGGTTACCGTTTCCCAGGTCACAAGCCTGCTGGGTAATGCCGGTTCCGCCTATGCCCGCACCCTGCTGGCTCAACTGGTAGGGGGGAATACGCGCGCAGGGCTGGAAACCATCAACCAGGCAGAAGCCGAAGGGGTGGACCTCAAGCTTTTTACCCGTGAAATTACCACCTGGCTGAGGGGGCTGCTTCTGGTTAAAAGCGGTATCAATTCCAGCGGCGATTTCACCTCGGAGGAAATCGCCGATCTGCAGGAACTTGCCCCTCAAATCACTCCGGGCCGCCTGCTGAAAACCATACGCCTGTTCGGTGAAGTAAAAATCGAAAGTTCCGATACTCTGCCGCTGGAAATCGCCCTGGTGGAGGCCACTCTTGATACTCAGCCGGAAACCCCCGTGGCGCCCCGGGCTACGGATGCCAGGCCTGCTAAACCGGCGCCGGCCAGAAAACCGTCCTCGATCCCGGCTCCTGCCCAGCCGTCGAATACAATCGAACCCAGATCCGAGCCCGCGCCTGCCGCAACACCCGAAGAAAAAACGCCCGAAGTGAAGGAAAAAACCCCGCCCGTCGCCAGCGACGCCCCGGCTGCACTTTCGTCCATGTCGGAATTCGAACTAATACAAAATAACTGGAACCAGATGCTGGAACAGGCTCCGGATGCCACCAAGCGCTCGGCTGCTATTGCACTCATGCGCTCATCGATGAGACTGGTTTCCTTCGATAACGACCTGCTGGTGCTTGCCTTTAAATACAAGATACACAAGGAAAAGATGGAAGAAGCGGCCAACAGTAAAGTGGCAGTGCAAATCGTTTCCAGCTACGTCGGCCGCCCGGTAAAAATCGAATGCATCCATGAACCGGAAAAAAATCACCTGGTGCATGCCGCCCAGGATAAATTGAACGCAAGAATCACACACGTGGAGGAAAAATGAACCTTTCAATGATGAAACAGGCCATGGAACTCAAATCCAAAATGCAGAAAGTCCAGAAAGAACTTGAAAAGGCCCGGATAGAAGGCCAGGCCGGGGACGGGCTGGTCAAGGTAACGGTCAACGGCCAGCAGAAAGTTCTTTCGGTTAAAATATCCCCCGAAGCCATGGACCCGGCCCAACCCGGTAAACTGGAAAAGCTGGTGTTCAAAGCGGTAACCGACGCCCTTGATCAGTCCAAGAAAATCGCCAACGAGCGCCTGGGAGAATTGACCGGCGGTTTTAAAATCCCGGGCCTCACGGAATAAGAGGGGGAAATTGAACCAGAGCCCTAAAACGATCACCGGTTCTGTTGCCCAGTTGATAAATGAACTCGGCAAACTGCCGGGCATCGGGCCTAAAAGCGCCCAGCGTCTGGCCTATCACCTCCTGAGGGCATCGGAGGCAGAAGCCGGGCAGCTGGCCGAAGCTATAACCCGTATCAAAACCAGCACCAGCCTGTGCAGGGTATGCTTTAACATAGCCGACGGGGACAAATGCCCGGTATGTTCCAGCCCCACCCGGGATGAAACACTGATTTGCGTGGTTGAACAACCCCAGGATATTCTGGCCCTGGAACACGTAGGGGTTTTCAAAGGGGTTTACCATGTTCTCCACGGCGCCATTTCCCCTTCTGAAGGGCAGGGTACTGCGAGCCTGCGTATCCAGGAACTGCTCGAGCGGCTCAAACCCGGCACCGTAACCGAGGTTATCATAGCCACCAACCCCACCACCGAAGGGGAAACCACCGCTATGTACCTGCACCGCGTCATTTCGCCCATGGGCATACGCATTACCCGGCTCGCCCGGGGTTTGCCTTTCGGCACCGAACTGGAATATGCCGATGACGTGACCCTCTGCCGCGCCCTCGAAGGCCGGCAGGATTTTTAAAACCCCTCAAAGTCCGGATTTTGTGTTAAACTAAAGCAGGCAATCTTTCTTTATCTTTTGGTTTAAGGAGCATGCGATGAGCGAACCAGTAAGCATGGCCGATTTTGACAAACTGGACATAAGAGTCGGCAAGGTCGTCAAGGCCGAAGATTTCCCCAAGGCCCGCAAGCCATCCTACAAACTCTGGATAGACCTGGGCCAGGATTTGGGAGTTAAAAAATCAAGCGCCCAGATTACCCATTTCTACACCCCGGAAGAACTGGAGGGTAAATATGTGGTGGCCGTGGTCAACTTCCCGCCCAAGTACATCGCCGATTTCACCAGCGAAGTTCTCGTCCTGGGCGCTGTTATGGACGAAGGCGGCTGTGTGCTGATCGGGCCGGACCGGCCCATCGAACCCGGCAGGCGCGTTTCTTAAACTGCTCCCATGTCCAACCCCCGTGAATACCAGACCGAAGCCGTTATAATCCGCAAGACCCGCCTGGGCGAGGCGGACAGGATTATAACTCTGTACTCCCCCACCCTGGGTAAAATCCAGGCGGTTGCCAAAGCGGTAAGAAAACCCAAAAGCAAGCTCAGCGGGCACCTGGAACTGCTGACACATTCCGAGGTAACCCTGGCCAGGGGCAGGAACCTGGATACCGTCATCGGCTCACAAACCATCAATACCTTCCTGCCGCTCAGAAAAAACCTGGAAGCAACCTCCGCCGGCCTCTACCTGGCCGAACTGGTAAGCCTGTTTACCGCCGAAGCGGACCGCATCGACAACCGGCGCCTCTTCAACCTTTTTGTCTCCACCCTGGAGCAGTTGAGCTTGAATACCGGCTGTGAGCTGTGCCTGCGTTACTTCGAAATACAGCTTCTGAGCCATGCCGGCTACCGCCCCCAGCTCAAGGTGTGCGCCGGCTGCCGCAAGCCCCTCCAGCCGGTAACCAATACCTTCAGCCCCGGCGCCGGCGGCGTGCTGTGTGCCGGCTGTGCCCTGCACCAGGCCCTGCCCTATTCCATATCGGTAAACGGCCTCAAGGTCATGCGGCTTTTCCAGGACTGCGATATAAACACCGCCGTTCGCCTGAAAATGACCGGGGAACTCAACCAGGAACTGGAAAAACTCATCCGCAGCTACTGCCAGTTCATACTGGAACGCGAAGTAAGGTCTGCGGCGTGGCTGGACAGCCTGCGGCTCTGCCCATAGAGCCCTTGACAAACTGAACATCTGTTCTATAATATATATGTTCTAGTTTTTGGGCGCCGCCGCCTTCAAGCCGCATGATGAAAATACTCTGCATACTGCTGCCGCATTTTGTCCTGACGTGCGAACTCCACCGCCGCCCCGGCCTCGAAGGGCGCCCGGTGGTGGTCTTCACCCCCGGCCCGGGAACCGGCCGGGTGCTGGACTTCTCGCCTGAACTGGACGGCCTCGAACCGGGTATGCCGCTCGAACAGGCCACAGCCCTTCACGGCGAAGTCGAAACCATCAGCGCTGACAGCCCTCACTACCGGGAGGTTTTCGAACAAATACTGGACAATCTCCAGAGGGTAAGTCCCCTGGTGGAGGGGGCCGGCGCCGGAACCGCCTACATGTCTACCGAAGGACTGGAGCTTCTTTACCCGGAAACAGCCAGGCTGACAGGCGCCGTCCGGGCCTCCGTTCCTGCCGGCTTCGAGGTTAAACTCGGCATGGCCGCCGGTAAATTCCCGGCATACCTGGCCGCCGGCCGCAGCCGGCCGGGAGAGTGCCGCAGCCCGGGCAGCGATCTTCGAGCTTTCCTTAAAAACATTCCCTGCGCCGAACTGCCGGTGTCTGCCAGAAGCCGGGCAAAGCTGGTTGCCTTCGGAATCAAAACCCTTGGCCAGGCCGCCGCCGTACCACCGGCCGCCATGGAAGCCCAGTTCGGCCCGGAAGGAAGCCTTATTCACCGCCTGGCCGCCGGCATCGATGAAACGCCTCTTGCCCCGCGCCCCCCGCGTGAAATCATAACCCGCAGCCTGGAGATGGAATCGGCTACCGCGCTTACCGAAGTACTGCTCGGTGGTTTCGAACGGCTGCTTCTGGGCATATTCAGCCTTCTTGAACCCAAAAACATGGGCCTCAGCCGGGCCGATATCTGGACGCGCGCTCTAAACAGCGAATGCCGCGAAAAAAGCGTTTTCTTCAAGTCCCCGGCCATGGAAGCCGGAACCGCCCTCAGGCGCATTTCCCAGATGATGGAAACCTGGCCGCAGCCCGGCCCGGTGGAATTTCTGGGCATCCGGGCAACCGGCCTGGGCAGGCCCGGCGCCCGGCAGAAAAGTCTGCTGCCGGAAGTGAGGTCTGCCGACCATCTGCTGGGTGAAATCAGCCAGCTGGAACTCAAACTGGGCGGCCCTCAGCTCTTTAAATTCAAGGAGGTCGAACCGTGGTCCCGCATACCGGAAAGGCGCCATGTACTGACACCGTTAAGCCGGTAAACCAGCCGGAGCCGGTCGCCGTAAAAGAAGACCCCGGGCCCGTGCCGCTCACGCTGAACCGCCGGCCGGTTGAGGCCATCCGGGACCGCTGGCGCATCGATGACGAGTGGTGGCGCCCCAACCCGGTAAGCCGGCTTTACTTTGCCGTAACGCTTGCCGGCGGCAGATGCCTGGTAATCTACAAGGACCTTTTAACAAACCGCTGGTACCGCCAGCCGTATTGAAACCATGCCGTATGCCGAACTTCACTGCCACAGCTATTATTCCTTTCACGACGGGGCTTCCTCGCCGGAAGAACTGCTTTTAAAGGCAAGGGGCCTGGGCTATACCGCCCTGGCAATTACCGACCATGACAACCTGTGCGGCGCCATGAGTTTTGCCCGCCAGGCGCGCGAACTGGGCATCAAACCTGTAACCGGCGCTGAAATTACGCTTGCCGGCGGCACCCACCTCACACTGCTGGCAAAGAACAGGACGGGATACGCCAACCTCTGCCGGCTTATAACCCTTGCCCACGCCGCCGGAGAGCGCAACAAGCCGGAGCTCGACCCTGCCCTTTTACCGGAACACGCCGCCGGGCTCATCGCACTTTCCGGCTGTCCCAGGGGCGAACTGGCGCAACTGGCAGGCGCCTCCCGGACAAGCGAGGCCCGGCAGCTTGTCCACCGCTACCGGGAATGG
>JAFGLQ010000049.1 GCA_016928015.1 Dehalococcoidaceae bacterium | reverse complement strand
GGAATCCCGATCAGAAACATATCAAGAGAAGACCAGGCAATGACTGCGCCCACCGGAATTACGGTAAGAAGAGCGGCAACCGGACGCCGGTAAGCAACAAGTATGATGAGCAGTACCGCTCCCAGGCACAGCATATTCAACAGCATACGTGAACCTATGATTGCATCTATGGTTCCGGCCCCGAGGGCCATTGTGCCGACGGAAGAAACCTTTACCCCTTGCGGAGGCGAAGCCATGTGTTCCAGTTCCCGTATGAGGTCATGGACTTCTTCAAGTGAAATATATTCTATATTGAATTCGAGGCTGGCCATAGCCGCGTTATCCGTTATAACCCGGGAACGGAATAAATCCGGGGTACCGGCCAGTATGGCATCAATCTGAGGTCTGGAAGGTATCGTACCGCCTGCCGCCCGGCTGACCAGCATTGCAGGGCTGTTGCTGGAAAGTATTTCAGGGTAGTGGGCGATTGCCTGCTGCTCCCAGCCGGCCATCCAGGCCAACACATCCGGGGAAGCAACATCAGCGGATTCGACCAAAAAGCGCAGCTGCCCCCCGCTGCCGGTAATTTCCCTCAAGTGCCTCAGTTCAACCAGCGCCGGTTCATCCTGGGGCATCAATTCCTCATAATCGGTATTGGTAGCTAGATAGCCGTCGGCTATACATCCAGCTGCGGCAAACACCAGGGCTATTACCGTCACCCAGCCGGTGTGATGAACTGCCAGCGCTCCCAACCACTCCAGAAATCTTTCGATGCGCCCGCTGGCAGCCTGTGATTTTATCTTCAAGCGTTCAACCGGGGTGCGCCTGTCAGCCAGGTATACGATGCTGTGGAGCAAAAACAGGCCTACCAGGTAGCTGATAATGATTCCGGCTGCCAGCATAATACCGAAATCGCGGATCATGGGGACCTCGGAAATATAAAGGGTAATAAATCCGGCGATTGTAGCCAGCAGCGCTACTCCAACCACCGGAAACATACGCGATATGGAAACTATGATGGCTCGGCTGACACTGCCGCAACGGGTAATTTCTTCCTGGTAGCGGTTATGGAACTGTATGGAAAAATCGATACCCAGCCCGATAAGTATGGGAAGCACCGCCATGGTGGCCATACTCATCGGTACTGACAAATATCCCATGAGCCCGAAGGTCCACACAGCGCTGATGCCCACCATGGCCAGGGAGAGAAGGCGCCAGCGGACCCGGAAAAACAACAGGAGCACCACGATCATGACTGCCAGCGACAGACCGAGCAATATGGCAATATTACGGCCAATACTCACGGTGATAGCGTTGATAAGCCCGGCATCCGATATTGTAGTGACTGTGGTGCCCTCAAGCGGATAGGACACGAAAAATTCTTCAACGTACTGCGCCGCTTCCAGGGCTTGGGAGTCATTCAGGTTGCCGGTGGGAATCAGTACAATCAGGGCGTGCTGATCATCAGGAAAAAGTGGCTGTAATATGGGATTGAGCTGTCCGCCGTCCGGGTAAATAGCGGCCGTAATCACCTGGGGGTTTTGCAGATACGACTGCCCGGTAACAGCTTCGATTAATGTCAGCGGACTCTGCAAACAGCAATACCGCTCATCGACCAGTATGTATTGTTCCAGTCTGGCCATTACCGTCAGGTTCTCAGGAGACAGGATGTCTGCCGTCTGCCCGGTTAGAAGTACGGTGAATGGCTCTCCACCAAAGGCCGACTCATAGCGGGAATTATCCATGGAAATACCTGCCTGCGGGGAAACCAGGGCAGAAAACCCGGTTTCGGTTTCAAGCAGGGTGATTCCCGGGACGGCCACAGCAGATATTATTATAGCGAGCGTGATAAACCATACAGGATGACGCTCGATAAACCTGGCCAGGGCTTCAGATATTCTTATCCCCATTTGCAGCCTCCGGTTTATGATGGTTGCCCGTGATGTTTCTTAATAATAACCGGGCCACCTCAGCCGATTTTTCCAGATCTTCGTCTGCCAATCCATCCAGCAGCCCTTTCATTTGCTCTTCGCCCATAATCCACAACCGGTTTATCAGCTCCGTGCCGGCAGGCGTCAACCGGCAGATAACCCGCCGCCGGTCCTTGCCATCGATACTCCGCCCCGCCAGTCCTTTTTTGACCAGGTTGTCCATTATGCCGGTTGCCGACGGCATGGCAATATTCAACTGGGAAGCAACCGACCCCATAGTGGAGGGCCCGTCGCAGTAAAGCACTATCAACAGCCGCAGCTGGGCAACGGTAATATCCGATGAAAGATACTCGAAAGGAATCCGAGGTTTAATAAGTTTGAATATTTCATTTGAGGCGTTGAGAATCTGGCTTACAAGAGCGCTTCTGTCTTCTTCAAGCAGCAATCGAGTACTCCCCGGCATTATTAAGCCCTTAGTTAATATTTAGGTATAACCTAATTATTTTAATTATAAAGGATAAATATTCACCTGGCAACAGGATACAAGCCAACCGGAAGCAGTCTCAGCAGAAGAATATGAATGAAGTCAAATTTCAAGAACAAAATAACCGTTTTAGAATTATGAATGGATTGCAGTGATATCGGTTATCTGGTAATCGATGCCTGCTTCAGCCAGCCGTGTAACCAGCCCGGATGTTTCACCGGATACACTTACCACTACCGGCTTAAGCCCGCTTCGTGAAGCGTCAATGCAGGCTTCTACAGCCCCGTAATATTGAAACCTGATACCGGTTTTTTGCAGCGTTACGTACGCTTCAGTGCCCAGTGCAAATACCGGGCAGCGCCCGGCGAGCAGGGAGTCCAAGCGATTATAATCCACCTTGCCGGAACCGCCCATGTCAATACCGGGCATCTTGATTATGGTCACGCTGCCCACCGTCAGGGGCACTATACCTTCTATACCGGTAATGCCGATATCTTCACCTCGACCGGCGGCCGATACAGTTATGCCGGTGGCCTGGCTGTCTGTGCCTGCCGAAGCATACAGCAGGCCGTCTTTCATTTTCAGGCTGATACGGGTCCTGGGTTCAAGGTCGGTTTCTGCAACGGCGGCACAAACTGCAATATTGTTGATGGCCCTCAATACGAAGGTGTTGTATTCGTCCAGTTCCCTGAGTACCTTGATTACCCAGTTCACCGCTTCTCCGGTCAACCGGTACCGGGAACGGCCTTCATTTTCCAGCATGCCTCCGGCAACCAGTTGAGCGATATAATCCGATACAGCCTGGGGAGTAATTTTCAACTGCCGGGCAATGGAACGCTGTTGAATAAAGGGCCCCTTATCAGCGATTTCCACCAGGATCTGGAACCTGGTGGCCAGATTTTTATTCCTGAATACTTCTACCATACTTCACCGGGCTTTACTTTCAGTCAACTCAAATTGCATTTATGCCATTATACCGGGAGCCGGGCTGCTAGTCCAGCAGCCGGATACCCATATCGAAGGCTTCTGTCAGAGCGGTGGGATGGCGGTCGATATCCCCCTCTGCATCGATTCCAGGATACAGCAATTCTCCGAAATACTGAATGTCCAGGCTGGCAAATAGTGCCTTTACACTCAACCTGGCACCATCAAAAATACGAGCGCCTTTGCGTCCACCGGTGCTGATAAAAATCCCGCGGCGGCTGTTTTCATCTCCCAGCGGCGCCAGTCCGAGTATATGTTTGCGCGCCCAGAGCGCCTGGCAGCGGTCCATGAACAGCTTGACGTGGGCTGTCACCGCCATAAACTGGAGCGGGGTGGCCAGAACAATCGAGTCTGCCTGTTTCATTTCCTCATACAATTCCTGCATGTCGTCTTCGATAATGCACCGGCCGTCTTCGAAACAACCGTCACAATGCCGGCAGGCAGCTATATCCAGGCCGGTAAGATCGACTGTTTTTATTGCCGCGCCCCGGCAGGCTGCACCTTCAAGGCAACGTTTAAGCAAACGAGCAGTATTCCCGTCCGGACGGGGGGACCCGGAAAGACCGAGTACCCGGATCATTTCAGTTCCTCGATCCGCTGCAGCATGTCAGCTTCGGCTTGCTCCATTTCCCCGGCTTCCGAGTCATCTTCATGATCGTATCCCAGCAAATGCAGCACGCCATGAATCAACAATACGCTTATTTCTTTGTCCACGGGGTGGTTGTTTTCCTGTGCCTGCTCGAGGGCTCTCTCATAAGAAATAATGACTTCACCCAGGTGTTCTACCCCGTCGGCCGATAGTGGAAATTGTAGAGTCCCATCATCTTCCGGTTCGTCCCCCATAGCGAAGGAAAGCACGTCCGTGGATTTATCTATGCCCCGGTAAACCCGGTTCAACTGCCGCATCTCATCATCCCCGGTAATAACCACGCCGAACTCATAATTGCCTTCCGGCCGAATAAAATTCACGGCTTCCCCGGCAATTTTCTCCAGGAATGTAGTATCAACCACGCTTTCAAATTTTTCTCTTACAAGGATATTTATTTCCACGGCATTTATAACAGCTAAGCGCCGTTAACCTCCATCTGGTAAATTTTGAGGTTTGTCTGAAGCCTGGCTGTCTGGTTGTTCCGGGCTTGAATTAATATCAGAAACGTAGAAGGCATCTATTGCTTCTGCAACCGGATAAGGCGTCGGGCCCAGGCCAAGGTGCCAAAAGCTGAATAGAAAGATTGTCAGACACATGGGTATGGACCACCACATGGAAGTGGGCGCCATGATAACAAAAGTTAACAGGTGGGCAAAAATGTAGAGGGGTACGACAATTTTTAAAAACATTCTCAGTTTGCCTTTCATCCGCTGCCGGGAGATGTCTGCCAGTTTGCCGAACATCATTCCCATTCCCAGCGCGATGGCCGGAATTGCCGGGTAGAAATAGAAAATAAAGCTGGCCCGGTCGGTAATAACGCTGGCGGGAATCCACACAAGGTAAAGCCCGATAAACATGGCAAACGGGAACAGCGGGGCATCGTCACCCTTCAATGAACGGTAAGTTACGTAGGCAACGGCAGGAATAATTAATACCCAGAGCGTGGGGCTGAGCATCCCCAGCACACGCGGCGTCCACCAGTAAACGATGCCTACCGGAGATATGACCCACATCCAGGGGCGGGTAGCTATGCCCCCCGGTTCGTAGGCGCCGAAGGTGATTGAGCCGGTGGATTTCAACATTTCCAGAGTCCGCGTGACCGGATTCAGCATTTCCCCCCAGTAGGGGTATTCGAAAACGGCCAGCAGAGCCAGAAAAGCCGCCGGCGCCAGCAGATAGGAGAGTATGAATTTTTTCCAGTTCGGGCACCTGACAAGCAGCCAGTGCATGCCGATTACCAGCGCTCCCAAAGCACCGTTCAGCTTGGCAAGAGCCGCCAGGGCAAGGGCTATTGCCGAAAGCGGGAAACTGCCCCTGAGATACATCCAGAAGGCAAGCAGCAGGAAAAACTGGCAGTACACATCCAGCATGGCAAGATGGTTCTGGACAAAGGTAAGGTTTTCGAAAGCGAGGAATAAAACAGCCAGATAGCATACGTTTTTATTCAGGTCCAACCGCCGGCAGATAAGGTAGAAAAAGACAAGGGAAGCAGTACCCATCAGGATGGCAAACAATCGCCAGCCGACTGCATTATCTCCAAAAAGCTGCATTCCGGCAATCACAATCATTTTCCCGAGGGGCGGGTGTTCAGCCCGCTCGGTACCACCGGAATCAATGGCATGGCGGGCGTCATTTACATAATGGACCTCGTCGAACAGGGGTTCGTCCGGACGCATCATAAGCCCCAGGTGAAGCAGAAGGGTAGCAGTAACGATAACGGCAATACCCAAGTACTGCCATTCACCTAACCGGTTTACCAGATTCTTGAGTCTTTCCATGTCCACCTGTTATTCATTAAAAAAGTTCACGTTGAATTACTTGCTCCAGGTCAGGTAGTTGTTTAAAAGGTAATTCCAGAAGAAGGCCGCGACTATACCGATTAGCACGGAAACAAGATCGTTGACGCCCAGTAAAACGGCAAACAGGTTGGCTACAGCTATTTGTATCAAGCCGCCTATAACGCAAATCAGGTTGAAGCGTAACAGACGTTTAACAAAACCCCCAACCCCTCCGGTATTGCGGTCGGAGAATGTGAAAAAGTTATTAAGTATAAAGTTGGTAATTATGGCTGTTTCTATGCTTATCGTCAGGGCAATATTGCCTGAAAGTATACCTGAGGACGTGTCGCTGATTGGGGCGAAACCGGCGAAACGTGTCAGCAGCCAGTACAATCCGTAATTTACCAGCACCCCGCTGGCGCCGACCAGGCAAAATTTGAAAAACCTCACCGCTTCTCCGCTCCGGCCGGCCAGCCGGGCGATATGGCGCAGATACTCGTACTGCTGATTGAGATTCAGCTTGCTATGACCCAGTTCCCGGAGCTGGAACTGAAACGGCACCTCGGCTACCTGCCGGTACCTGCCCATCACCAGCACCTCCAACAGAATCTTGTAACCGATAGGCTCCAGTCTTGCCTTTTCGATTACACTTTGCTTCAGGGCGAAAAAGCCGCTCATCGGGTCCTTGACCTTGCGCGCCTGCGGCAAAAACAGCCAGGCCAGAAAAATCGCCCCCCGGCTGATGAGTTTTCTCAATCCGCTCCATTCGGCACACCCACCACCGGGCACATAGCGGCTGGCAACGGCTATATCGGCGCCTTGTTCTACGGCTTGCACCAGCTGTGGAATTATAGCCGGGGGATGCTGCAGGTCGGCATCCATAACCACCAAGATTTCACCGGTGGCGTTTTCAAAACCCTTAACCACCGCTGAAGCCAGGCCTCTTTCATCCCGGCGGACAATTGCCCGGACAGGGTAGTCCTTGCCCATCTGCTCTATTTTTTCTATGGTGCCGTCGGTACTGGCATCGTCGACAAAAAGTATTTCGTAATTGTAGTTTGAAATTGCTTCGAGGATCTGTTCAACCAGGGGAGATATATTATCGCATTCGTTATAGGTGGGTATTATCAGGCTAAGGTTTTTCGTCATTATGTTTGTTTGTCAACAGTTTTCTGCTATTTTACCACAAAATTAGCAAACTTGAAGTTGCCGGCTTGTTCGCATTTGGCCGGGCCAGTTGATATAATGCCGGGTAGCAGCATGAACACCAGAGAAATCGTATTTAAACCCATTGGTTTCGTATCCAATGAAGTGAACCAGTCCAAAGATGCCAGCTTTGACTGGGCTTCGATTACCTCACGCATAATTCTGGACGAGGCTTTCAAGGAATTCACCCGGGGCCTGGAAAAGTATTCTCACATCCTGGTTATATTCTGGATGGACCGGCCGGTCAAAAAGAAACTGATGCCGTTGGTTCATCCAATGGGGGACAAAACCGTACCCATGGTAGGTTTGTTCGCTTCCCGCTCTCCCCACCGTCCCAACCCGGCAGGCCTGAAACTGGTGGAGCTTGTCTGCGTCGAGGAAAATATCCTGACGGTGCGCGGCCTGGATGCCATAAACGGCACTCCGGTGGTCGATATAAAACCCTACCACCCGGGTTATGATTCTTTAGAAGAAACCGGAGCACCGCCATGCAATCCGAACCAATCAGTCGACGGTTAGGCAGTATATACCGGCAGTTGCTCGAGCATTTTGGACGCCAGTACTGGTGGCCGGGTGAAACACCCTTCGAGGTTATGGCCGGCGCCGTGCTTACCCAGTCAACCGCATGGGAAAATGCCGCCCGGGCTATCTTGAATTTAAAAAAAGCCGGCTGCCTGAACCCGGCTGCAATTCGCCGCCTGCCCGCAGAAAGACTCGCCAGGCATATCCGCCCGTCGGGTTATTTCAACACCAAGGCCAGGAAGCTCCAGGCGCTGACCGAATGGCTTGGAAAAACCTGCAGCGACAATATTGATTTGCTTTCGGGCACCAGCACCGCCACCCTGCGCAACAACCTGCTGGCTGTCTACGGCATCGGCCCGGAAACGGCTGATTCGATACTGCTTTACGGGCTCAACCGTCCTGTTTTTGTCATCGACGCCTATACCCGGCGCATAACTGACCGGCTGGGTATCCTGCCAGGTTTGGGGAACGGTTATAATGACTACCAGAAGCTGTTTGCGGCAAATACAGAGCCTGATGTGTCGCTGTACAATGAATTCCATGCCCTGCTGGTAAAGCAGGCTAAAACCGCATGCAGAAAATCGCCACTCTGCTGCCGGTGCTGCCTGCTCGAAAGTTGCTTGACAGGCAAAAACGGCGTCGAAAAGGAGCTGTTATATGGTGCGTGAAGAAGCTGAAAACCGGCTTTCGCTCATCGCTGAGCTGATCCTGGCGTCTCGCCATGCGGTGATTTTTACCGGCGCCGGGGTAAGCACGGAATCAGGCATCCCGGATTTTCGCAGCCCTGGAGGTATATGGGACAGGTTCGATCAGTCGGCTTTCAACTACTCTAGTTTTCTAAGCAGCAGGCTGTCCCGTCAAGCCCACTGGGAACTTTTCCGCACTCTCAGCCATCATATCGAACCCAATCCCGCCCACTTTGGTGTAGCCGAACTTTGCCGGCTGGGGTTCGTCAAGGCGGTTATAACACAAAACATCGACAACCTTCACCAGCGAGCCGGCGTACCGGATGATTTAATACTGGAACTGCACGGCAGTATGAAAAACTTCACCTGCCTCAACTGCCTGGCAAAGTATCCGCTGGATAATGTTGAGGCGCTGATGCGATCGGCCGAAGTGCCGGAGTGTCCGCATTGCCACGGCATCCTCAAGCCGGACGTTGTATTTTTCGGCGAGTCTCTACCCCGGGATGCCCTCGAGCGGGCAGCCAGCCATTCTCGCTCGAGCGACCTTTTTATCGTGATCGGTTCGACTCTGGCGGTATATCCGGCAGCTTACATGCCGGAATACGCGCTGTCTTCAGGTGCCGGCCTGGTTATTATCAACCTGACTGCGACACCCATGGACAATATGGCAAGAGTGGTTATGCATTCCAAAGCAGGGGAAGTCATACCTGAAATAGTCAGGGAAGTAAAACGCAGGTCCAGGAGTTGTTAAACCTTGCGGTTCAGCCAGTCTTCGCGGGAACGGATATCCCGGTCGAAAACCAGACGGTTGAAAAAGAGTTCACCAACCGGTGTATCCCGGCTGATTTCCAACCGGCGCTGGGCAAGCCTGCGGAAAACTGCCAGGGCTAAAATCACAATAAAACCGTACACTGCACCGAATTTGTCCTCGATACCCAGCGGGGAGGCGAAGAACCAGCTCAGAACGGGCAGGGAAATTAAGGCAATCAGGACTCCCACTGCCAGCTGTTTAAAGGGTGCCAGCCCGTAAGCTACCACCATGGCTATGAGCCCCAACCAGGGAGAAACGGCCAGTACCACGCCCAGGCTGGTGGCAATACCCCGGCCCCCGTTGAATTTTAAAAATACCGGCCAGTTATGCCCGGCAACGGCTATAACACCAACAAGTATCTGAAAAAACAATGCCAGGCCGCATATGCCGGCCAGCCAGACAACCAGGTAACCCTTGGCAATATCGAAAAGAAACACCGACAGTGCCAGTTTTTTGGAAGCCGACCTGGCCACGTTGGAAGCGCCTACGTTACCGCTGCCCTCTTTCCTGATGTCTTTACCCGTAGCCAGGCGGGCAGCGATGTAAGCGGCCGGAATCGAGCCCAGAAGGTAAGCGCCTGCTGCCAGCAGAATAAAAGTCCAGATTAACACGAGTACCTCTCCAAAGAGCCGGGTATTTTAGCGCCTTTCGCGCGAGCCCTGGCCAGCAGTTTTTCCCCTACGTTTTCGGGCACCCCGGCATCCCCGGGCAGTACTTCTGCAGTATCGTCAATACCATGGTAATCGCTGCCGCCGGTAGCAACCAGGTTCATCTTCTCCGCAATCCTGAGCAAATTCTGTCTTTCTTCCCGGGTAAAGTCCTTGTAATAAATTTCCAGTCCTTCCAGACCGGCAGCGCACAAATCGGCAATGACTGCCGGATAGTTATCGACTGTCATCGGATGGGCCAGCACCGGCAAACCGCCGCATTCGGTTATCAGTTTGGCGGCCTCCTGAGGAGTTATTTTAAACCGCTCTACATATGCCGGCTTGCCGTATCCCAGGTAAAGCTCGAACGCTTCTTCAAAAACACTTATGCATCTCCGTTCCAGCAATGCCATGGCTATATGAGGCCGGCCAATATTGGACTCGCCGGCAATCCGTTCTACATGCTCCCATTCAATATCTACTCCCAGCCCCTTCAACTTGCTTACCATAGCCCTGGCTCGATCTATTCTATCCGAACGCATGCGGGTACAGAATGAAACCAGCTTGGGGTGGGTATAATCGATAAAGTAACCCAGCAGGTGAACCTCACAGCCGGGGGCATAGGTGCTCATCTCTATACCGGGTATAAGCGCCAGGGCCGGGTATTTTTCTGCCTGTTCCAGGGCAGGTTCTATGCCGTCCACGGTATCATGGTCGGTAACGGCGATAATCTTCAAGCCCCTGTCATAAGCAATATCAACCAGCTGAGCGGGGGTAAACCGTCCGTCAGAGGCATTGGTGTGAAGATGTAAATCTATACTGCCCAATTAACCGGCGTACCTCGTAATGCGTTCAATCGACCGGGTTTTGCCGCTGTCATCATCGACATCCAGAAGCATGGCAGTAAACATCACCCGGCCTTTGGCGGCCGAAAGCCTGCCGGGCATCAGCGTCAGGACCCTTTTCATTACTCCCTCAATATCATCGCCTATTACCGAATTCACCGGCCCGGTCATGCCTATATCGCTGACATATCCCGTACCTCCGGGTAAGATCCGGTGGTCGATGGTGCCTACATGCGTATGAGTCCCCAATACGGCGCTTACCCGTCCGTCCAGATAGTAACCCAGTGCAACTTTTTCTGCAGTGGCTTCGGCATGAAAATCAACGATGATTATTTTCGGCCTGGGTTCCACACACCCCAGCAGGCTGTCCATGGCGCGGAACGGGCAATCGAAATTGCCGATAAATACCCGGCCCATCAGGTTCACCACCATTACATTTCCCGAAATGATATAACCTCTTCCCGGAACTCCCGGAGGGTAGTTCAGAGGCCGGATAAGCGGCATGGAGTCGATGACAGGAATAATATCCCGGTGGGCCCAGATGTGATTGCCGGAGGTGAGCACATCCGCCCCGGATTCGATGAGTTCCCCGGCGGTATCGGGAGTTACGCCGATACCGCCGGCTATATTTTCTGCATTGGCAATCACAAAATCTATGCCGTATTCACCCTTCAATCCCGCCAGCAGTTCCTTCACCGCCTGCCGGCCGGGTTTGCCGATAATATCCCCGATTACCAGAATTCTCATCTTTACTTTGCTATATCCACAGCCCGGGTTTCCCGGATTACGGTTACCCGTATTTGGCCCGGGTATTCCAGGGTATCCTCGATTTTCTTGACTATATCACGAGCCATACGCATCGCCGTAAGGTCATCAACCTCCTCGGGTTTTACCAGAATGCGCACCTCGCGCCCGGCCTGGATAGCATAGGATTTCTCCACACCCTTGAAGCTGCCGGCGATATCTTCCAGCGCGGTCAAACGCTTCAGGTAAGACTCCAGGGATTCGCGCCTGGCACCCGGCCTGGCACTCGAGATAGCATCCGCCGCAGAAACGATGAAACCCCAAAGGCTGGTATCACCGGCTTCCAGGTGATGTTCGGCTACGCCCTTGATGACATCCTGGTTGCGGTCCCACTGTTTGACAAGGTCGGCGCCGATTTGGGCATGCGAACCCTCGATTTCCCGGTCAACCGCCTTGCCTATATCATGCAGGAGACCTGCTTTCTTGGCGGTGTGCACCTTGACTCCCAGTTCGGCCGCGATCATTCCGGAAAGCTGGGCCACCTCGATACTGTGCGCCAGTACATTCTGCCCGTAACTGGTCCGGTATTTAAGCCGTCCCAGCAGTTTTATCAGTTCGATGTTCAGTCCCTGGACGCCCACATGATAGGTAGCCTGTTCACCGGCCTGCAGCATGGAGGCTTCAACCTCTTCCCTGGCCTTGTTTACTACTTCCTCAATGCGGGCCGGGTGAATCCGTCCATCCATTATCAGTTTTTCCACTGCCTGGCGGGCGATTTCCCGCCGTACCGGGTCGAAGGAAGAAAGGGTCACCGCTCCGGGCGTATCGTCGATAATCAGGTCGACGCCGGTTGCCTGTTCCAGGGCTTTGATATTTCGCCCTTCGCGGCCGATAAGCCGGCCTTTCATATCGTCGTTGGGCAGGGGCACCGCCGTAGCGGTGGTTTCACTCACCACCTCGGCGGCCGAGCGCTGAATTACCTGAGAAAGTATATTGCGGGCTTTTTCATCTGCTTCCAGTTTGATTTTGGCTTCCCACTGGTGCATGCGGCGTGCGGTTTCAGCCTGCATTTCCCTTTCCATGCGGTCGAATAGTTCGGCCTGGGCTTCAGCAGCTGACATCTGGCCTATTTGCTCCAGGTGTTTTAACTGCTCTTCTTTTACCCGCTCAATTTCAGCCTTGATTTCTTCTGCCTGCTTGTTCCTGGTTTCCAGATTCTGTTCCCGGCGTTCGGCTTCCTCCAGCTTGCGTTCGAGGGTAGATTCCTT
The DNA here is from genome assembly GCA_016928015.1 of Dehalococcoidaceae bacterium. Classification (GTDB taxonomy): domain Bacteria; phylum Chloroflexota; class Dehalococcoidia; order Dehalococcoidales; family CSSed11-197; genus CSSed11-197. The sequence goes on along the minus strand of JAFGLQ010000049.1, from coordinate 15,492 downwards.
CTGTGCCAGCCGGTTTTCCTGCCGCTGGATTTCGCTGCGCCTTTCTCTTGCCTCCCCTTCAGCCAGGGTCTTCTCGCGGTCGGCTTCTTTCTTGGCTTCGCGCAGGTATTCTTTGGCTTCAGCCTTGGCTTCGGCGATAATCTGGGCAGCCTCCTTCTTTGCCAGGGTTGCCTGGCGGGCTGCCATCATTCCCTTGCTGAGGAACATGGCCATAGCGCCGAAAACACAACCGATGATAAAACTGAATACTATGACCAGAATTACATCTAGCATTGCCTCTCCTTTCCACTGCCGTTAACAACAGCAGGTGAATTCTTATTTTTTCTAATTATAGTTCGCTTTTTTCAGTGTTAATTTCCTGCCATAATTTTTCGATGACAGGTTTGATTATCCCATAACCAAAACCGCGCCGCTGCAGAAACCCGCCGATGCGGCGCCTGAAAGCATCATAATCCAGGCCGGCGCTTTTCGAAGCCCTGGGCCTCGCCGCCTGCCAGGCGCTCTGATAATCATCGCAACCCGCAACCGCCTGTTCGATAATATCGGCTCCAACGCCCTTCTGCTTCAATTCGCGGCGGATAAGAGCGGCGCTTTGAGGTTTGAACTCGCGGCGGTTCTCGGTCCAGAAGCGGGCAAACTCCTCATCGTCAAGCCAGCCTCTGGATTTGAGGTCCCGGGTCACGTCGCTGACAAGCTCACTGCCGAAACCCTTGCGCACCAGGCGCTGTTTGAGTTCAGCCTCCCCTCTGGGACGATAACCCAGAAGCAGGCAGGCGGCGTTGAAACAGCGGCGTTTTTCGTCCTCCCGCTTGAGTTCGAACACAAGCCCCTCGTCCAGCACGAGGCCGGTTTTAAGGTTATTATCAACAGCAATCTCCCGGCATACCGAAAAAGCAAAGCTGCCGTCTACAAAGAGGTTTGCTCTGGTTTTACTCTTATTCATCTCTATACCGGTGATTGTCCCCATAAACACCCCGTAAAAAAACAAGGCTGAGGTAATACCTACCTCAGCCTTCACGCAACTGAACCTGTTAACTTGTGCTAGCTTAACCAAACATTGTTATTCGGTGTCGCTATCCACATCGCCGTAGCCGGTGACTGCTGAGGCCCTGACCTCTTTTTCTATTTCCTGAGCAATCTCAGGATGGGCGGCAAGAAAGTCCCTTGCATTTTCCTTGCCCTGCCCCAGGCGAGTGTCACCGTAAGAGAAGAAAGCTCCGGCTTTTTTGATAATACCCATCTCCGTGCCCAGGTCCAGCATGTTGCCCTCACGGCTTATGCCGCTGGCAAACATGATATCGAATTCGGCGGTCCTGAAAGGTGGGGCTACCTTATTTTTAACCACCCGGGCTCTCACTCGGGTGCCAACAGCATTGGTGCCCTGTTTCAGAGTTTCGGTGCGCCTCAAATCCAGGCGTACCGAACTATAGAACTTGAGCGCCCGCCCGCCCGGAGTAACCTCGGGGTTGCCGAAAACGATACCCACTTTTTCCCTGAGCTGGTTGATGAAAATTACTGCCGTTCCTGAACGCCCGATAGAAGCGGTGAGTTTCCTCAATGCCTGCGACATCAGCCTTGCCTGAAGGCCGACATGAGCATCGCCCATGTCTCCTTCGAGTTCGGCCCTTGGCACCAGGGCGGCAACGCTGTCTACTACCAGTACATCGATTGCTCCACTGTGCACCAGGCGCTCGGCAATTTCCAGGGCTTCTTCACCGTTGTCGGGCTGAGAAATCAACAGTTCTTCGATATTTACCCCGATCGAGGAGGCATAAACCGGGTCGAGGGCGTGTTCTACATCTATCATAGCCGAATTACCACCCCGTTTTTGGGCCTCGGCTATTATGTGCAGCGCCAGAGTGGTTTTACCCGAGCCTTCCGGGCCGAATATTTCCGTAACCCGGCCACGAGGAATACCGCCAATACCCAGGGCCAAATCAAGAGACAGAGCCCCCGTAGGGATCGCCTCCACCCTGGTACGGATAGCATCGGCGCCAAGTTTCATTATGGCACCTTTGCCGAACTGTTTCTCTATCAGGCCTACGGCCAGTTCCAGAGCCTTTTGTTTCTCTGTGGTCATCTTCGCCTGCCAACAGAATAACATAATGAAAGTGGTTAGACAAGTTAAAGCAGGTATTATACCGGGTAAAATTTGCCGGCAAACAAAACAGGGGGCGTTGCAACGCCCCCTGTTTTTTACTTTCAACGGATACTAATGCAAGAAGTGGCGTATACCGGTAAATACCATCGCAATATTGTGCTTGTCAGCCATATCGATTGATTCCTGATCCCGTATCGAACCACCGGGATGGATAATGGCGGTAACTCCGGCTTCAGCCGCCTGCTCTACGCTGTCGGGGAAGGGGAACATGGCGTCCGACGCCATAACACTCCCCCTGGCATCATCCCCCGCCTTGGTTTTGGCCAGAAAGACACTGACTACCCGGTTGGGCTGCCCGGCGCCCATGCCCAGCATGGTATTATTCTTGACCAGGACAATGGCGTTGGACTTAATGTGTTTGACGGCTTTCCAGGCGAACTTGAGGTCGGAGAGCTCCCTCTCTTCCGGCTGGCGCTTGGTCACCACCTTCATCTCCACTTCCTCATCAGCCAGATTATCGGCCCCCTGTACCAGCAGGCCGCCTTTAACTCGACGATAATCGAGGGCGTGGATGGGCTTAGAATTGTAATCCGGTGGCAGCGGAACCCTGAGGACACGCAGGTTCTTCTTTTTCATAAGAATATCCAGGGCGTCCTTGTCGTATTCCGGAGCGATTACTATTTCATAAAAATTGGATGACATTTCTTCGGCAACCCCGGCGCTGATGCGGCGGTTAAAAGCCACGATACCTCCGAAAGCGCTCACCGGGTCGCCTTTGTAAGCGCGGCGGTAGGCTTCCACGATATCCGGATGTGCCGCCAGGCCACAGGGATTGGTGTGCTTGATGACGGTGACAGCCGATTCCTTGAAGTCGGTCACGGTCGACCAGGCGGCATCGGCATCCAGGAAATTATTAAACGAAAGCTCCTTACCCCAGATCTGTTCGGCAAAAGTGATGCCGCTGTTATAGATAGGCAATACACTGGACTCGGCATAGAAAGCCGCCGGCTGATGCGGGTTTTCGCCGTAACGCAGGTCCTGGCGCTTGGTAAGAGCTATGGTCATCTCATCCGGGAAGCCAACTTCATCCTGCCTTAAATACTGGGCGATGGCGGTATCATAGGCGGCGACATGCTGGAAAGCTTTTTGCGCCAGTTTTTTGCGTTCTGCCATCTCCAGTTTCCCAGCCTTCAGCTTTTCAAGCACCATCTCGTAATCTGAAGGGTCAACAACCACCGCAACTCCGGGGAAATTTTTGGCCGAAGCCCTTATCATGGTCGGCCCGCCTATATCGATGTTTTCCAAAGCCTGCTCCAGTGTTGCCCCCTGGCGGGTAACCGTCTGGCGGAATGGATACAGGTTTACGGCGACCAGGTCGATGGGCATAATGCCGTATTCTTTAATCTCCTCCATATGTTCGGGCTTGTCCCGTCGAGCCAGCAGCCCCCCGTGAACCATGGGATGCAGGGTTTTTACCCGCCCATCCAGTATTTCGGCAAAACCGGTAATATCCGAAATGCTTTTTACCTTAACGCCCGAACCGGCAATGGTTTTTTTGGTGCCTCCCGTAGAAAATATTTCGTAGCCGAGCTCGGCCAGCCCCCGGGCGAACTCGGTAACTCCGGTTTTGTCTGAAACGCTTATAATGGCGCGCATGTTTCCCTCCTTGAACTATTAATCGAGTATTACTCTATCTTTGCTTTCTGCCCTGACAGCTTCCCCGATGCATACGGCACCGGGTAAAGCCTTCAGCAGAACACCGGCATCTTTGCTGTCACAAAACAGCGTCATGCCTATACCCATGTTGAACACGCGGTACATTTCACCTCTGCCGATATCGCCTTTGCGCTGAATAAACTTGAACAGGTCCGGCACCTGCCAGCTCGAAGTATCGAACCGGGCAGCAGTTTCCGGCCCCAGCACCCGCACCACATTCCCAGGCAGCCCGCCGCCGGTAATATGGGCCATGCCCTTTATACGGGCGAGGTGGGGTTTCAAATCGTTGTAATAGCAGCGGTGCGGCTCGAGCAGGGCTTCGCCGATTGTCTTGCCCAGCTCAGGTGAATAAATGCTTAACTGTTCGGGTGTCTGGCCGAGAACGCGGCGCGCCAGCGAATATCCATTGGTATGCAAACCGCTGGAAGGCATGCCGATAATAACGTCACCGGGGCAGATAGTCTCTCCGGTGATGATATCTGGCTTTTCCACTACACCGACGATAAAACCTACCAGGTCATAGTCTTTTTCCGAATACATACCGGGCATTTCGGCCGTTTCTCCACCGATCAAAGCGCAGCCCACTTCCCGGCAGGCATCTGCCATGCCTTTAACCGCTCCCTGAATTTGAACCGGGTCCAGCTTGCCGCTGGCTATGTAATCTAAAAAAAACAGCGGCTTTGCCCCTGAAGTAAATATATCGTTGACACAGTGGTTTACGATATCGTGGCCGACTCCTTCGTGCCGGTTGAGCACGGTGGCCAGTTTGAGCTTGGTACCTACACCATCTGCGCTGGATACCAGCACCGGCTGGGAGTAACCCTTGAGTTCATATAAACCGCCGAAAAATCCGGGGCCTTTAAGCACCTCCGGACCGAGGGTTGCACTGGCGAAAGCAGCTATCTGTTTTTTAGCCTTTTCCCCGGCATCGATGTCGACACCGGCGCTGGCATAACTTTCTTTAATATTGAACTCCTTACCGTAACCGTAGTTATTTAAATACTGTCTTGCCTTTACGCCCAACGGCTGCCAGAGGGGCTACCGCCAGCCAGAGGGTGATGTTGATAAGCATCGAGGTAACGTAGCTGATGGTAGGCCAGCCCAAATCAGGCGCAAAGACTCCCCAGAGCAGCATAAGCAGCCAGGAACTCAGGAAAAAACCGGGAACTGCGGCCAGTATGGAAAAATAACCGAACATTTTTGCCTCCCTTACAAAGTGGCGCTTTCATAAAACCTGGAGCCGAAAGGAACAACATAAATAATAACACCGATTAGTTTCACAGGGCAATAAACCCCGCCTGGCTAACCGGTGCTAAAAAATCCCGTTACAAGCGCTTAAACCAGGGGTACGGTTGTCAGCAGCCTGCGGGCAATATCCGGGTAATCGGCTATAAAACGCAGCTCTTCTTCGGTAAGCGGTTTGTGGGAAAGCACGTTGGCGTAGCGTACCAGTTCCAGAATCCGGTTGGCTTCTTCCTTGGTTTCAAAGTTTTTACCTACGGCAACCTTGCTCATAACATAGGTAAAACCGGAAACACCGGAGTATTCACCGGCACAAATCTCACGCCCGGTTTCAACGATTTCCCACTGGCGCCTGCCCAGTTCTTCGAATCCATATAGTTCGTAGTTTTCAGGGTCCTTTAAAACGCCGTCGGCATGGATGCCGGATTCATGGGCAAAAGCGTTGGCCCCGACCCCGGGCTGGTTTATGGGTATGGGGACGCCGAAGGCATAGCTGGCAAATTTACAAATGCTGTGCGCCATGGAAAGGTCGACATTGCCGGCCAGCCGGTACTGTTCGCCAAAACCTTTGGATTTGGTAATGGCCAGTATGGTCGCCACTAGGTCGGCATTGCCGGCACGTTCACCGATACCGTTGACGGTAGTATTGATGTAGGCATCCTGGCCACCGTCGATAACACCCTTGGCCCCGGCAATCGAGTTGGCTACAGCCATTCCCAGGTCCCCATGGCAGTGCAGTTCGATGGGAAGCTCGATCTCCTCGGCCATCCTGCGGCCGGTTTCATATATCGAGAACGGATTGTCGTAACCCAGGGTATCGCAGTAGCGCAGGCGGCTGGCGCCATGTTCTTTTGCCGCCCTGCCGAACTCGATGAGATAGTCTACGCCGGTGCGCGAAGCATCCTCTGCATTGACGCCGATGCTTTCGGCTCCTTTGGCCCAGGCTGCATCGACAGCAGCCGTCATATCATTGATTATATCCTTGCAGTTCTTGCGGCCCTGGAACTTGCCGTTAATCATCTGTTCCGAGGTAGAGATGGAAAGATTCAGATGCTTTATCTTGGGAACCCTTTCGAACGCCAGTTCCACATCAGGGATAATCGCCCGTATCCAGCCTTCGAGGCGCAAAGGGCTGATTACCCCTATGTCGGCCAGTTCAAGGTTGGCATTAAGGTAATTGGCTTCGTGATGAGTTGTCGGAAAGCCAAACTCGGACTGGAAAACGCCCATCTGGTTTAAAAAGATGTTTATCATCGTCTTCTCCAGCTTGGAAAGGCCGAGCTTGGCGGTTTGCACGCCATCCCGGTTGGTAACGTCTATCAGATATATTTCCGGCATGTATTTCTCCTTTTTTGTGGGAATTTGGGTCTGGTGGGCAACAGCTGATTTTATCATATAGCCGGTTTGTAGTAAATTATAGGTTGATTATTTCCTGGTTTATGTCTGTTTTGAAAAAGCGACCGGACTGGAGGAGCAGTAAATGGAAAAGATAAGAACAGGTATCGTTAACGTAACAGGTTATGCCGGCATGGAGCTTGCCAGGCTGCTGTCGACCCATCCCGGTGTGGAAATCACTTCGGTAACCGGCCGTTCCGCTGCCGGCCAGCAACTGGGCAGCTTCCTGCCCCATCTGGCCGGATTGAACCTGGAAATCAGCGCCGAACTGGACCGCGTCGAACTGGCTTTCTTGGCGTTACCGCACCGTGAAAGCGCTGCCGAGGCCGAACGCCTGCTGGCTCAGGGAACCAGGGTTATCGATATAAGCGCCGATTTCCGGCTGAAGCAGGCTGAACTTTACCCGAAATGGTACGACTTCGAACATCCCTGCCCGGAAAGGCTGGCCGAGGCGGTATACGGCCTGCCGGAATTATATCGCGAGCAAATAAAAACGGCCCGGCTCATCGCCAACCCGGGATGCTATCCGACTGCCGCTATTCTGGCCCTGGCTCCGGCGCTGGAGGCCGGTATTGTGGGCAGCCCGGTAATAATCGATGCCAAGTCCGGCATTTCCGGCGCCGGCAGAAACCCCAGCATTAAAAACCACTACTGCGAAGCCGGCGACAACGTAACCGCCTACGCCCTTGACGGCCACCGGCACCTGCCTGAAATTATCCAGGAACTGGATCTGCTTTCACCCAGGGAAAAAATTTCCGTCACCTTCGTGCCACATCTTGTTCCAACAAGCCGGGGTATACTGGCCACCTGCTATGCCAGGTTGAAACAGGAACCGGACCCGCGGGAAATACAACAGCTTTATTCCGATTTTTACAGAGAGGAGCCGTTTATACGAATTACAGCCTCGCCTCCCCACACCAAACACACCACCGGCGCCAATTACTGCCTGATTCACCCGGTTGTAGACAGCCGAACCAACCAGCTGATAGTGATAAGCGTTATAGACAACCTGGTAAAAGGGGCTGCCGGGCAGGCCATACAGAATATGAACCTGATGCTTGGTTTCGAGGAAACCACCGGCCTCGGAATGCCGGCTCTTTACCCTTAATACAACTATGAATATGTGCTCGACCCGGGAAAAACAGCCTGCAGCGAACGGAAACCCCGGCCGCAACGTGTGGCACTATATAAAAATCACCCTGCTGGTATTCGGTATTTCCGCCCTCTGGCAGAGCATGCACAGCCTGATACTGCCTATAGTGGTACTCAATTTCGCTGATGAAGCCCAGAAAAACACATACCTCGGCCTGATGACCTTCAGCGGCCTCATCATTGCCATGCTGGCCCAACCGGTTGCCGGGGCGATATCCGACCGCTCCACGTTCAGGTGGGGCCGGCGGCGTCCTTTTGTCTTTGCCGGAATAGCCGGTATTCTAGTGTTACTGCCGTCAATCGGCCTGGCGAGTTCTTTTATCGTGCTTTTTACGGGCTACTGCCTGCTTCAGCTTTTTTCCAACATAGCCCAGGGACCTTATCAGGCATTCATACCGGAAATGGTACCTGCCAATAAACGGGGCCAGGCCTCCGGCGTTAAAAGCCTGCTGGAAATACTGGGCGGGGCTGCCCTGCTCTTTCCCGTATCCAGGTTCATGGATTCATACTCCAAAAGCGGGGAGGCCAGCTGGCTATGGTTTTCGCTGGGACTTCTTGGCGCTATACTCCTGCTGCTGATGCTTTACACCCTGACTGCGGTGAAAGAACCACGCCCTGTCACACCGTTGAAAAGAGAGGTAATCCCCGCCTGGATTAACACCTTCAGAATAAATATCAAGGCCAACCGCCCCTTTCTGTGGTTTCTGGCCTCACGCCTGGCGGTTTTCATGGGCCTGACTACGATACAGCAGTTCGCGCTGTATTTTTTCCGTGACGTCATCGGCGCAGCAGATCCGGCAGCCGCGACAACCCGGTTTTTGGCAATTGCTATCGTGTTCATGCTGCTTGCGGCTCTGCCGGCAGGCTATTTTTCAGACCGCATCGGCCGTAAACCCATTGCCATCGGTTCGGCATTTCTGGGCGCCTGCGGCGTCTTTATGATCCTGTTTGCGGACTCAGGCATTGTGTTGATGGCGGCGGCAGCTGTCATGGGTATTGCTCTTGGGGCATTCAACTGCACCAACTGGGCCCTGGCAACCGACCTGGTAAACAAGGGCGAGGAAGCCAGATACCTGGGAATTGCCAACATGGCAACCGCCGGCGGTGCGGCGCTGGCCCGCCTCATCGGCCCGGTAATCGATTTCTTCAACCAGGTGGGCATGAACATGGGATATACGGTGATGCTGGTTGTTTGCATGGTTTATTTCATAACTGGGGCTATTCTGCTTTTCAAGGTAAACCCCAAACATGCGTCATAACAGGGGAAGGTGTGGACAGTAAAGAACTGAACTATTTCGCCGGGATGCCCGAAGCAGTCTCTTTGTATGCGGCTGTTAAATCCAGGGTTCTCGGGCGGTTTCCCGAAGCCGGTATCGATGTGGGTAAATCCCAGATTTCTTTCGTGTCCGGCAGGAGCTTTGCTTTTATCTGGCTGCCGGTCCGTAAAGTGAAAAACAGGCCCGGGGTGTATATCGTGCTGACATTCGGGCTGGACCACCGCATTCAAAGCCCCAAAATAGCCGAACCGCTGGACGCACCACCTGATCATATCCAGCCTGGCAGATATTGACGATGAAGTAATGGAATGGCTGAAGCAGGCATATACATTCAGGAAAGCACCTGAGGGGCCGCCGGGTAAGTTCTCAAGTGAGGCCTGAGTGCTTAACTAAAAAGCAGCTGCCTGTCGGTGGTTAACCGGCAATATTGAGAAGCCACTGCCAGCCCTTCAACCCTGCCCAGGCAACGGCAATATACAGTATACAGCGCCCCAGAAAGCAGGCGATAAAAAATTTCCAGTATTTGTAACGGCAGGCGCCGGCGGCGATACCGGCCAGGTCAAAAAACAGGGGGGCAGCCGAAAGTACGAAAAGCGCCCAGAAACCCCAGCGTTTCATCCAGTGTTCCGTGCGGTTGTACATATTCCGGTTGTCGATTATGGCCCTGCCGGAATAGCCGGCAATATACCCGGTACTCTCGCCGATAGCAGCCCCCAGCCCACCCACCAGGCCGACCAGGGTTGCGGAAGGCAGGGTAGCCCCCAGGGCTGCCAAAATTAAAAAATTCCCCGCCGGCAGTACCAGTGTAGCGTTCAGAACGATACTGATAAGAAAAGCGCCCAGGTAGCCGAACCTTTCGAGGTCATCGATAAGTTCCGGATTGGAGCGGTAAACCAGGAAAAGCCCTATCACCAGTCCAATAATAAGCAGCAGGCCTATTACGGGAATCCAGCGGCGGATAAACCACAGCTTGAGTGAGGTGAAGGGCCTGACTTTGGGTTCCCGGCAGGGCTCTTCGCAGCCGAAGTCGTCGTTTCTCATTTTGGCAGGTATTTTAGCATAATCAATACCCCGGTCATAATTACGCGGCACTTTAATAAAACCGGATTTGCGCCCCCAGGCGTGGTTAGGCCAAGGCTCTGCCTGCCGGTATCGGCTATTGAGAAACCCCGGCGCCTTTCCTGCGCTTGAAGGTCATGCCCAGAACCACCCTGTCGGTAGTAAATATGCGGGTGGCAATAATCACCAGCGCAGCTGTGACGGCAAAACAGTACACAACGCCGGCAGCCACCAGCAGATAATTACCGGTCAGCAGTTCCTTCATGGCAATCATCGGGTGGGTGAACGGTATCAGGAATACCAGTGTTTTCAGAGGCAAACTCAAGGTGGCAAAGTCAAGCATCATGGTCATCAGCATGGAAATCATGGCCAGCCCGATAAGTGGATAGGTAAGTGTCTGGGCTGAACGGTAGTTGGAGGCAAACAAGCCCAGTATGATAGCGCCACAAAGAGCTGAGAGAAGTGCCCCGAACAGAGAGAGTGCAATCAACAGATAATCGATGATATTCAAGCTGAAACCATAGTCCGCCAGGCTTCCCGCCTGACCGCCGATAGCGTTGAAATAGCTCACAAAACCCACCATGTATATGGCGCCCATAAAAATTCCCACTATGCCGCTGCCGACAATCTTGGATATCACTATGTGGCTGCGCTTTACCGGCAGGGTAAGCAGAGTTTCCAGGGTGCGGTTTTCCTTTTCCAGCCCCATGGAAGATATAACCGAACTCGAACCCATTACAATCAGCATCATGATAATAACCGGAATAAACATGGTGCGCATGCTCAGCATGCCGCTGACCACACCCGGGGTAGCACCCTCGATCATCCTGCCTTTGAAAAGGGTGTTATGGTGTGTAGAAATCGGAGATAGGATTATATCGGCATCCATCTGGGTATGCTGTTCTATCAAAAAAGACGACAGCGCCTGTGTAGCAGCCTGCAGTACTGCCTGTACCGAACCCGTCGGAATGGAATCGATAACACCGGCTCCCTGCATCAGCCACAATACATGGATTTGAGCCTGTTCCCCCGACTCAATAGCCGCCTGGAAGCCCTCCGGTATGGTCAATACGGCTGCGCCGCTGCGGGCTTCTACCGCCACCAGGGCATCCGTCTCGTCCAGTCCGGAGTATACCAGTTCCGCCGCAGTTTCAACGGTGCCGGCAACTATGGCTGAATAGAATGAGCCGTCCCGGTCAACAATTCCAATGACCGGTTTGACAGCCGAATCCTCGATGGTGGAAGACAGCGTCTGCCCCAGAAAAACGAACATCAGCGCCATCAGGGCAAAAAACATCAAGGCCGACTTGGAAAGCAGTTCGCGTACTTCTTTTTTTATCAGGGTTATCATCGCTGAACCACCGCGGTAAATACATCTTCGATATTGTCTGCCCGGTAACGCGATTTCAGTTCCCGGGGCGTGCCACCGGCTACGATTCTTCCGTTGTGAATCAGGGCTATGCGCTCACACATCAGTTCGACTTCCAGCATATTATGCGAAGAAAGTAGAACGGTCAAACCTTCCGAAGCAGCCTGCCGGATGATCTGGCGCACCTGCTGGGCGTTGATTACATCCAGGCCGGAACTGGGTTCATCCAGAATCGTCAACCGGGGCCGGGTCATTAAAGCCCGCCCTACCAGCAGCCGGCGCATCATGCCCTTGGAATAGCTGTCCACCCGGTCATTGATCCGCTCACCCAGGGCAGCGATTTGAATGCCGCGCCCGACCATATCCGCAGCGGTTTCCGAGCCGCTGAAAAAGCTGGCCACGAATTCCAGGTACTGCCGCCCCTTAAGGTTTTTATAAGCCCCAGCATCCTCAGGCAGGTAGCTTATAATTTTTCTGACTTCACCGGCATCACGGGGCAGCCTGAAGTCGAATATTTCGATACTGCCTGTTTCCACCTGAAGAAGAGTGGCTATGGTACGCAAAGTTGTTGTCTTGCCGGCTCCGTTGGGGCCGATAAGGCCGAATATCTCCCCGGCCTTTACCTCGAAGGAAATATCATCCAGGATTTTATTGCCGGAAATGTGCTTGGTGATGCCTTTTAGAACTAAAGCGCTCATGATTGCCCTATTATAACCCCGGCTTGAGATTCCGGGCAAACACAAACCAGCCGTAATCCCTATACCTGCTGCCCCGGGCGTTTGACATCCCCGGTGCAATATCTTTTACTATTAGTCAAAAGGAATCAATAATTATACGGAGGTTAGCCCCATGAACATAAAAAAGGTTATTCTGCCGGCACTGGCCGCCATCCTGGTATTCGGGCTGTCCCTTACCGGTTGCGGTGATACGGTACGTGGTTCAGGCAACGTTGAAAGCCGGAACTTTGATTTTTCCGGGTTCGACGAAGTACAGATAAGCGGTGTGTTTAAATACCTGGTAACCCGTTCGGAATCCTTCAGCATTTCGGTAACCGCAGATGACAACCTGTATGAGTATATTGAAGTCAGCCAGCAGGGCAGCAAGCTGATTATTAAACTCAAACCGCTGAGTATACGCGGCTCGGTTACCCTTGAAGTAGCCATCAATCTGCCCGCCATTGAAAGCCTGAGCGGTTCCGGCGCTACCAGGGGAACCCTTTCGGGTTTCGATTCTGACGGCGAACTGGAGATCGCCATATCCGGGGCTTCCGTATTGGATTTGTCGGCAATCAAGGCCGGAGCGACCAGGCTGAACGTTTCCGGCGCCAGTAAAGTGACCGGTGATATAGAAATGACCGCGGCCCGGCTGGATGTCAGCGGCGCCAGCGTGGTCGAACTCGAAGGCGAAGCCGTTGATATCGAAGCCAGCGTAAGCGGTGCCAGTAAACTGGACCTGGAAGATTTCCCCTCAGCCAGTATAGATATCCAGGTTGACGGAGCCTCCAACGGCACAGTTAGAACCGACGGCGAGCTCAATGCCAGGGTTTCCGGCGCCTCGAGGCTTGAATATATCGGAGAGCCAAACCTCGGAGATATTGAAGTCAGTGGTGCATCCACCTTTACCAGGAAACCGGCTTGATGAACCATTCCCACAAACCGGATGACACCGAAAGAAGAAAATGGCAGAATCCGGAAGCCATTCTTGCCGAAATTGGCCTTAAAGCTGGCTCGACATTTGTCGATGCCGGCTGCGGCGGCGGCTTTTTCACCCTGCCGGCTGCCAGGATAGCCGGGCGGGACGGCCGGGTGTGGGCATTCGATACCAATGCTGGCATTATCCAGAAACTCAAGCATCAGGCGAAAAGCGAAGGCATCGATAACCTTATCCTGGCAACCGGCAAGGCTGAACATACGGTAGTCTGCCGGCATTGTGCCGACATCGTTTTCTACGGAGTCGTATTTCACGATTTTGAAAAACCTTCCGAAGTGCTGGCCAATGCCCGGTTGATGCTCAAACCCGGGGGCAGGCTGGTTAACCTGGACTGGAAAAAGGAGCTCATGCGCTGGGGTCCTTCGGTTGAAAAGAAACTCAGTCCCGGCCAGGCCTCAAAGATTATCGAAAGCGCCGGTTTTAAAATCCTGCGAGCAGCCGATAGTGGCCCTTACCACTACATTATTGTCGCAGAATAATAGCAAATCAACTCAGATTTTATATTAAAAGCCGGATAATGTTATAATGTTCTTATACGAATATGAAGAGGTTGGCAATGCATTACATAATCGGGCTTATAGGGGGAGCAGTGGTCGGCGGCGTTATCGGCTATATCGGCAAATGTTCCGGGTCGACTTGAGGCGCGGCTTCCAGCCCCTGGTCGGGGGCTCTTCTCGGAGCTTTTCTCGGCGTAATAATTGCGGCTCTCATAACGTCCCGGTCATAGAGCGGCATTTTGATACACAACTGATTTCCTAATATAAGTCAAGAGTTATTGACCTTGAAATATCATTGCCATAAACTAATAAATTGAGGACGGTATGCCGTAGACAGGTTGAGGAGTAGATACTGCCTCGCGTTTACTGTCGGCCTCCGTCCTCTTTTGCTTGGTAAACCGAACATTGCACGGTTTTGCGTTTTTGCTTTTACGCCGTGCTTGTCGCACCTCTTCCGGTACGTGGTAATTTGCCAAGATCAGTTTTCTTGCCGACGATGCATTAATAGGGCTGCCATCGATATCCTTCAATTCGTAAGGCCTGTCCTCTTTTAATACCGCAAATATCCTGGCTCCGAGGTGGCTCATAACAGCTCCCATGGCCTGCTTATGATTCTTGCCGTGGTACACCATCTGCCGGTAATAGACGAAAGCAAGCTGGGGATCCCAGCGTCGGCCTATCTGAGCAGCCTGGTACAGCGACCATTTCACGGTTGCCGGTCCGGCTTTAGTCATCCTTAACCCCTTTGATTCAGTATTTGAAGATTGCCTGGCGGCAGGGACCACGCCTGTCCAGTTAAGAAACTCCGCCTGCCCCGGAAAACGTTTTGGATCGCCGATGCTGGCCGCAAAAACCGGTGCCGTGTGTTCCCCTACTCCAGGGATGGTTCGCAGATTATTTGAAGGATGAATCTCCCGGTAGAGTTCTTCGATGCGCTGGTCCATTGCCTCAGCTTCAGCTTCTTCAGTTTCCATTAACCTCAGTTCCCGGTCTATTTCATCCTGCAAGGCAACAAAGGAATCCTCGTTTAGCATACCGGTTGCCGCACATAGTTTTTGTAAAGCCAGTATTTGCATACATGCCTGATAGACAAGCCGGTTTTCGACCCTCTTCGCTCTGGGATCAGTTTTAACCGCATTGAAAAACACCTGCAGTGCTTCTTCTCCTTCCCTGGCGACGGTATATGGATTGAGCCGATAGTGCAGAAAAGCCCTCAGTTGGGCAGACCAAGGGTGTGAAAATGCCTGGCGGACTCCAGGAAGGTAGCCATCCACGATGGAGTTTATACGCTTCTTGCGGGTGGTAATCTGGTCTTCTATTCTTTTCCTTTGCTGGGTAAGGCGCTGCAGAGCATATGTTTTTGCCGGGGGCAGATATACTTCATCCAGTCTCTCGGGGTCGATAAAAGGCATCTTGGCCAGGGTGAGAGCGTCTATACGGTCGCACTTAACCGGTCCGCGCAAATACCGGCGCAGGGCGGCCACTTTTTGCCCTTTGGCTCTGACAATACGACATTCTGGATGACTGGAACGAAGATAGGCGGCTACCATCAACCAGGTTAAACCAGATGGCTCAAACACAATTATGGGGCAAGAGCCATTGCTGAAAACACGCTTCTCAAGGGAGGTTAACCCTTCCGGGGATGTATCGATATTAAACGAATCGCACGGCTGGCCTTTATCATCCAAACAATAAACCCTGTGCTGCCCCTTGTGAAGATCAATACCTACACTGAAGATCATTTTATTCTCCTTGCCAGATATTCGGGTTCGATGGGGCTTTTGGCCGGATCCTTCTGCCTATTCATGTCTCTTAATACGGGACAAACCTATTTTCATGGCTTTCCCAATTTCCTTAATCAGGCCACCTGAAGGCCGGCAGGTAATCAGTTTGGCGGGGCAGCTCAGCTCCCCAGAATAGTGTTCACCTCACCGGAACCCGTCAGGCTAATTCTAGCCCTTTTAATCTCGAAGT
>JAFGLQ010000048.1 GCA_016928015.1 Dehalococcoidaceae bacterium | reverse complement strand
TGAGGCATGAAATCGTATGCATCCGGGATTTCATTTGCGAGGCCGGCCTGGCTAAAAGCCGGGCGGATGCCAAGCGGTTGATTGCCCAGGGAGCGGTCGAAGTTGACGGGCAAGCAGTCACCGACGCCACATTCACGCTCACTCCGGGCAGCACCATCAAGGTGGGTAAGCGGCGTTATGTCAAATGCATCTAAACTTTAAATAGCGCTCTCTTTTCAGCTATAATACTCCTACAAGCCGAATTAAGGAGTTTTAGATGAGCAATTTACGCATACCCGGTCCAACCCCGTGCCCCCCGGAAGTACTGAAAGCCATGGGGTGGCAGATGATAAACCATCGCGGCCCCCAGTTTGCCCAGTACCTGAAGGATGTAACCTCGGGTTTAAAAACCATTTTCCAAACTGAAAATGATGTTCTGGTATTATCCGCTTCCGGTACCGGCGGTCTGGAAGCCGCCATTGTAAATACACTTTCACCTGGAGACAAAGTGCTTTCTGTTTCAATCGGCGTCTTCGGCGATCGTTTTGCCACCATCGCCAGGACCTATGGCGCCGAGGTTATTCCCATCAAGTTCGAATGGGGCAAGGCTGCCGAGGTGGCCCCCATTGAAGACGCTCTCAAAGCTGATCCCGATATTAAGGCTGTACTGGTAACCCATAATGAAACTTCGACCGGCGTCACCAATGACCTTGAACCTATTGCCCGTGTGGTAAAAGGGGCCGGAAAACTTCTGCTGGTGGATGCCATCTCTTCCATGGGTTCAATTAACCTGCCGGTGGACAACTGGGGCCTGGATGTGACCGTTACCGGCTCGCAGAAAGGCTGGATGGTTCCTCCGGGGCTGACCATGCTAAGCGTAAGCCCCGAAGCCTGGAAAGCCAACCGGGAGGCTAAAATGCCACGCTTTTACTTCGATTTTGAAAAAGCCAAGAAATATGCCGAAAAAGGCCAGACTCCCTGGACTCCGACCGTTTCGGTAGTTTACGGCTTGTCGGTAGCCCTCAAAGGCCTGCTCGAAGAAGGCCTGGAAAACATTTTCGCACGCCATCACAAACTGGCGGAAATGACCCGGGAGAACGTTAAATCCATGGGCCTTAAACTATTTGCCGATGAAAAATACGCCTCCGATACGGTAACATCCGTTGCCGCCACTAACGGGCTGGACGGCAAGCTGCTCACCAAAATAATGCGTGAAGAATATGACATCGTACTTGGCGGGGGCCAGATGTCTCTCGAAGGTAAAATATTCCGTATCGGCCACCTTGGCTGGGTAGAAGAGGAGGATATCCGGGCGGTTTTTATCGCCCTGAAGGAAGCCCTGCCCAAAGCCGGTTTCAAAGGAGCATAATGCATGAAGGTTCTGGTAGCAGACCCCATAGCCCGGGACGGAATTGAAATAATTGAACAGGTTGCCGAAGTACAGGTAAAGACAAAATTATGCGAAGATGACCTTGTCTCAATAATAGGAGATTACGAGGGGCTGGTTGTCCGTTCTCAAACACAGGTAACTGCCCGCATAATTGCCGCCGCTAAAAAGCTGACGGTCATCGGCCGGGCAGGCGTAGGTGTCGACAATATCGATGTGGACGCAGCCACAGAACGAGGCATTATCGTAGTAAACGCCCCTACCGGCAATACCGTGTCGGCAGCCGAACATACCATTGCACTCATGCTTTCCCTGGCCAGGCATATCGCCCAGGCTAACAATTCTCTCAAATCCGGCCAGTGGAAGCGGTCCGACTACATGGGTACCGAGGTCAAGGATAAAACCCTGGGAGTTATCGGCCTGGGCAACATAGGCAGTGAAGTAGCCCGGAGAGCCCGCGGAATGGAAATGAAAATCCTTGCCTATGACCCGTTCATATCCGAAGAGAGAGCCAGCCAGTTACAGGCTGAAATAGTACCACTGGAAACCATTTACCGGAAAGCGGATTTCATTACCCTCCATACTCCGCTTACCGAAACCACCCGCAACATGATAGACACCGAACAGATCGCCATGATGAAACCCACCACCCGCATTATCAATGCCGCCCGTGGAGGGCTCATAAATGAAGAAGCCCTGGTCAAAGCTGTAAATGAAGGCCGGCTCGGCGGAGCGGCCATAGATGTATTCTGTGACGAACCCTGTACTCAAAGCATTCTTTTCGGCAGCGACAAGATTATAGTAACACCCCACCTGGGCGCCTCCACTACTGAAGCCCAGGCTCTGGCGGCAACCGAAGTGGCCAGACAAATTGTCGATGTATTAAACGGCCTGCCCGCCCGTTACGCCGTCAATGCTCCATTCATTTCCACCGAGGCAATGACTGTCATGAGTCCCTTCCTCAAGGTTGCCAGGCTCATCGGCCAGCTGACCAGCTATCTGGGCGAAGGGCAGATGCGGAAAATCAAGATCAAGTACCAGGGCGAAATCTCCAACTACAACACCCATGCCCTGAAAGCCGTTTTACTTGGAGGGCTGCTCGACAGGCTGACGGAAGAACGTGTCAACATGGTTAATGCCAACAAGGTAGCCAGCCGCCGGGGTATTCAGGTGATTGAAGAAAAAGAATCCTCCTGTGAAAACTTCGCCAACCTCATTACCCTGGAGGTCGCAACCTCGGAAGGCAACGTATCCGTAGCCGGCACCATACTGCGCGGAGAAGCCCATATTGTGAAAGTCAACGAGTTCTGGATAGACATAGTTCCTGACGGCAGCTATTTCCTGTTTTCAGACCATATCGACCGGCCGGGTCTCATCGGTGCGGTGGGTAAAATCACCGGCGAAGCAGACGTCAACGTCAGCCATATGCACCTCAGCCGCGTCAAACCCCGCGGGCCTGCCCTTATGATTATGGCGCTGGATGAACCTCTCAAGGAAGAGGAACGGCAAAAGATTTTACAAATACCCGATGTGCACAACGTGAAACTGGTTAAACTTTAGCTGGAAACGAAACCGTTCAAAAGAGCAGGGGTATTCCCTGCTCTTTTTTTATATTCAGGCGGTCCGGCAGCCGTAGATTGAAGTTACGGCGCACCTGATTATGATATACTTTCAAGGTATGGACACCGAGCAAATCAAAGCCGAAATCGAGCAACTGAGAGCCGAAATAGAACGGCACAACCACCTGTACTATGTGCTGGACAGCCCCGAAATCAGCGATGCAGAGTATGACCGGATGATGCTGAGGCTGCACCAGCTGGAAGCCGAACATCCGGAACTTGTCACAGCCGACTCGCCCACCCAGCGGGTAGGCGCCAAACCGCTGAGCAGTTTTTCCACAGTCAAACATCCCGTTCCCATGCTGTCCCTGGGCAACGTTTTCACTGAAGCCGAGCTGGATGACTGGTATGCCCGCCTGGGACGCCTGACCTCCGGGGCTGATTTCGATTTTGTATGCGAGCTCAAGATGGACGGCCTGGCGGTAGCCCTGACTTACCAGGACGGCAAACTGACTACCGGCGCTACCCGCGGTGACGGTGAATACGGGGAGGATATCACCCTGAACCTGCGCACCATACGTTCTGTTCCGCTTGCCATTTCGAAGCCATCTCCGTCCCGCTTTGAAGTCCGTGGTGAAGCTTACATGACCAGGGCGGGTTTCGAAAAACTGAACCTCACCCGTTCTCGAGAGGGAGCGCCCCTGTTTGCCAACCCGCGCAATGCCGCCGCCGGTTCTCTGCGCCAGCTGGACCCGCGCCTGACAGCCGGACGGCCCCTGGATATTTACATTTACATGCTGGGTTACGCAGACAACAGCCTGCTGCCTCCAACCCACTGGGAACGGCTGGAATTGCTCAAATCGCTTGGATTTAAAATAAACCCCAACAACCGCCGGGCACCGAACATTGAAGAGGTTAAGGAATTTTACCGCTTCTGGAAAGACAGGCGCCACGACCTGCCTTACGAGGCAGACGGCATCGTGGTGAAAATCAACCAGATTGAACTGCAGCAGCGGCTCGGTGATGTCGGCAGGGAACCCCGCTGGGCGGTCGCCTTCAAATTCCCGGCACTGCAGGCAACCACCCGGTTGAAGGAAATACGCATAAGCGTGGGCCGGACCGGTACAATGAACCCGTACGCCGTACTGGAGCCGGTGCAGATCGGCGGCGTTACCGTCAAACAGGCAACTCTGCATAATGAAGACGATATTGTGCGCAAAGATATACGCGAAGGCGATACCATAATTCTGCAGCGGGCCGGAGATGTAATTCCCCAGGTGGTGGGGCCGGTGGTTGCCAAGCGCCCGCCGGATGCCCGGCCTTTCAGCATGATCGAAAAACTTTACGATCCCCGGAAGGGGTTGGCGGCATGTCCCGAATGCGGTTCGGCCATAGTCAAACCGGCCGAAGAAGTCATGTACTACTGCCCGGATGCTGCCTGCCCGGCCCAGGCCGAGCAGCGCATCGAACACTTCGCTTCCCGCTCCGCCATGGACATACGCGGCATCGGCGAACAGTTGAGCGCCGCTCTGATGCGAAAGGCCCTGGTCCAGGATTTTGCCGACCTGTATTACCTCACTGAATCCGACCTGCTTCAACTCGAAGCCACCAAAAGTAAAAAGGCCGCCAACATCCTTGCCTCGATCGCCCGCAGCAAGCAAAAACCGCTTGACCGGCTCGTTTTCGCCCTGGGCATCCGTCATGTCGGCAGTGAAACCGCCGAACTCCTGGCGAACCGTTTCAAAAGCCTGGACAGGCTGATGGAAGCCACTGCTGAAGAGCTGACCCGGATTCCCGGAATCGGCCCCAGGATCGCCGAAAGTATAACCGCTTTCTTTTCAAACGAAGCCAACCGGCATATTATCCAAAAACTCAAAGGTGCCGGGGTGGTACCGGAAGAACAACCGGCAGCAGCGTCCAGACAGCTGCCCCTTGAAGGGCTGGAATTTGTAATTACCGGCAAGCTCTCCCGGTTTACCCGCGAACAGGCCGAACAGCGTATTAAAGACCTGGGCGGCAGCGCTAAAAGCGACGTAACACGCAAAACAAATTACCTGGTAACCGGCATGGAGCCGGGATCCAAGGTCGAACGGGCAAGAAAACTGGGTATTACTGAAATAAACGAATCCGAACTGGTGAATATGCTCGGGTTTTCATAGCCACCGCCGGCTTTTTCTGGTAGAATATAGCCTTCAATCACCCCTTCTTTCCAAGTTAACGTATGAAAGGATTATTAGAATAAACTATGGCTGTAGTCAGACCCTTCCACGGCGTCCGTTACAATCCCGCTGAGGTGGGTGACCTTTCAAAGTTGATATGTCCGCCGTATGATGTAATTTCCGCGTCCCAGCAGGAAGCATATTTAAAGCAGGACAAGCACAACTATATTCGCATTGAACACAGCCGGGAACTGCCGGGGGATAACGACAATGACAACAAGTACACCCGCGCCCTGGCAACCCTGGAAAAATGGCTGGATGAAGCCGTCCTGGTACCGGAAAAGGATCCTGCCATTTATATCCACCGCCATTATTTTTACCTGGAAGGCGCCGAACTGTGCAGAACCAGTATTATTGCCGCTGTCAGGGTCGAAGACTGGGATAAAGGCATTATACTGCCGCATGAAGGAACCCTGCCCAAAGCCAGAAGCGACCGGGAAACCCTGCTGCGCACGCTGAAAGCCAATACCAGCCCCGTTTTTGTGATGTATGAGGATGATGAAAAGTCCGTTCACGCAATGCTGGAAAACCTTACTGCTCCAGAACCGCAGGTAAACACCGGCGGCTATGACAACGAACGCCACGAAGTATGGGTAATCAGCGAACCCCGGGCGGTAAAAGCGATCAGCTGCCTTTTCGACAACCGCCCCCTTTATATAGCCGATGGACACCACCGCTATGAAAGCGCTCTGAAATACCGCCGTGAACAGGCAGCCCTGCTGGGCAGTGCTACGGGCGAAGAAGCATTCAACTTCCTGATGATGGAAATGGTTGCCTTTACCGATCCCGGCCTGGTCATACTGCCGCCGCACCGGCTGGTAAGGGGCGCGAGCTGGCAAAATATCAACAGCCTCTTGCCGCGGCTGGAGGAACTTTTTAATATTGATGAATTCCATCTGGCCGATGCCGGCGCCTGGAACAAAATCGAACAGGCAATGCAGAGCGCCGCGGCTACCTCGATGGCGCTGTTCGGCCTTGGCGGAGACCGGGTTCATGTAATTACGGTCAAAAATCAGGCAAATATCGATCGGATGATGCCTGCATTTCATTCCTTTCTCTATAAAAAGCTTGATGTAAGCATCGTTGACCACATCATCCTGGAAAGCCTGCTGGGCCTTACCGACATGACCGACCTGTCCCGTATTTCGTTCAATCATAACCAGGGCGAGGTTATCGAACTGGTTAACAGTGGTCAGTACCAGCTGGCGGTAATTCTGCGTACCGTAAAGCCAGAAATAATCAAAACCGTGGCCGACGCAGGTGAACGCATGCCGAGAAAATCAACCTACTTTCACCCCAAACTTCCATCCGGCCTGGTATTGAACCGCCTGGTATAATCCAAAAAACAGTGAAAATATTGTTATGCTTTTGATAATCGGCCTGGGCAACCCCGGTGGAGGGTATTCGAAAACCCGGCACAACGCGGGTTTTTTACTGCTGGACTACCTGGCCAAAAAGCACGGCATCAGTTTTTCAAGCCGCGAATGCCTGAGCCACACCGGCAGAGGCGAGATCAGTCAGAAACCGGTTGTGCTGGCCAAACCGCGCACCTATATGAATTTAAGCGGTCAGGCTGTGAGCAAGCTTTCCAGGAAATACCGGGCCGGTCCCCGGGATATAATCGTAGTCCATGATGACCTGGATTTAAAACCCGGTCAATTGCGCCTTCGTTCGGGCGGCAGTTCAGCGGGCCACAAAGGCATCGAATCCATTATTGCCTGCCTGGGCACGCGCGATTTTGTCCGGTTGAAAATCGGCATCGGCCGTCCCCCGGATTGTCTTGACGAAGATGTAGTCGATTACGTTCTGGGTACGTTCACCCCCGAAGAACAGGCTTTGATGAAT
>JAFGLQ010000047.1 GCA_016928015.1 Dehalococcoidaceae bacterium | reverse complement strand
AGAATGGCGCCGTCCATCTGGGCTGCGCCGGTAATCATGTTTTTAATAAAGTCGGCATGGCCGGGGCAGTCAATATGAGCATAATGGCGCTTTTGCGTCTCATACTCAATATGAGAGATAGCAATGGTAACACCCCTGGCCTTCTCTTCAGGCGCGTTATCGATGCTGAAAAAATCCCGGTATACATTCTGGCCACCGAGGTGCTTGGCAAGCACCATGGTTATTGCCGAAGTCAATGTGGTTTTGCCATGGTCAACGTGACCGATGGTACCGACATTGCAATGAGGTTTTGACCTGTCAAACTTCTGTTTTGCCATTTAAGCCCCCTTTAAAGCTTTTTTATCCTTTTAATATTTTTTATAATTAAAAGCCCACAATCAGATTCGAACTGATGACCCCGTTCTTACCAAGAACGTGCTCTACCTGCTGAGCTATGTGGGCAACTTAACTATTATACACGCGCACATTACCCTGTGTCCAGCGCAAATCAGTGGTGGAGGAGACAGGATTCGAACCTGTGTAGCCCTTCCAGGCGGCAGATTTACAGTCTGCTCCGATTGGCCGCTCCGGCACTCCTCCATTAAAAAAATACTGGCGACAAAATAAAAAGGGCCAAGCCCGAGAGGGGACTCGAACCCACTAACCTACCGATTACAAGTCGGTTGCGCTACCATTGCGCTACTCGGGCACCATTTTGGCAGATTCAGCCGCCAATGTCAACCAAACGCTCATTATAAGAAAATATGATTTAAACGTCAATTTAACAGCGTTCAATCACGCATCAACCGATTGGATTTGAAGTTCCCGATAAGCTCTGTTATTATGGAGTCAACTTCTAACTGTCAAGGTTTGAAGCTGTTGAAGTGCCATTAAACCCGGCCGGCAATGACCCGGTGTAGACAGTCCTTTCCGCAATATATATTTACCATACCGCAGTATTTGCTGGCACGTTATTATTATTATTACAGGAGGACACCATAATGTTGAGAGTCACTGAAAGGGCGGCCCAGCAACTCAAAATAATGCTGGAGGAAAAAGCTGAAAACAAGGATGACTGCCTGAGGCTGGTTACCGAAGATGGGGAACATTTTATGATCGGAGTAGGCAAGCAAAAAGAAGGCGATCATATTGTTAACTACGAGAACAAGCGCGTTTTGATTGTCGACGGACTGCTGGCATCTCATTTGAACAACGTTACCGTCGGCGTTAAAGATACCCCGGAAGGCCCTGAAATCGTCATCTTCAAGGAGGCGGCAACAGCCTGAGGCCTGTCCGTACCGCGCCGCCAAGACATTTCTTGCGGCAAATATCGATCAGGCAGGAACCCGCCTTGCATCCGCCGGGCGGGTTTTTTGTTAAATACTAACCTGGGCTTCCGAAACTTTCCTTCAGGCTGATGAAAGACAACAGGTTTTCCCTGGCCAGCATGCCCCTGAGAGTTCCGCCGGATACTACCGGAAGCTGGTTGACATTTTCAGAGGTGAGCAGCCTGAAAGCAGAAGTCAGCTCCTCTTCGGGATCGACCGTCTTGAGTTTATCCAGAGGCGTCATAACTGCCTCTACAGTGGTGTCGGGCCATTGTTCTCTGGGTACCGATTTGATATCCGGCAAAGCTACCAGCCCCTTGATTTTTCCTTCTGCAGTTACGGCAAAACACCGCTTGCCGGTTGGGAGAACGTATTCGTTAACCAGCCTGTCTACACTCATCTCCGGTTCTATGATACTGCATTCAGCCGACATGACCTCTTTAACTTTATGCCCCTTCAATATCTGCTGCAGGCTCATTTGCTGGTAAGCCGAAGCAGCTGCACTGCGAATAAACCAGCCTATTATACTTATCCATAACCCGTTCAATAAAAGCCCGTAAAAGATCAGAAATACGCCGCCGATGATAAAAAGCAGCCCGACTCCCTGCCCTATGTTGGACGCAAAATAAGTTGCCCGTTCCAGGTTACCGGTCCTCCACCATAGTATGGAACGCAGAACCCTTCCCCCATCCATTGGAAAACCGGGTATAAGGTTGAAAACACCCAATAAAAGGTTTATCCATGCCAGCCAGAAGGAAACAGCTATAGCAATTTCAGCCTCCAGGGGAAGGAAAAGCCACAACAGCCCGAACACCAGGCCGAGAACAATGCTTGTCAGCGGGCCGGCAAGGGCAACCATGAACTCAACTCTGGGCCTGTCGGGCTCTTCGGTTATCTGGGCAATACCGCCAAGAATAAAAAGAGTTATGGACGATACCGGTATCCCGTAGTGTTTGGCTACCAGTGAGTGCATCAATTCATGTGCCAGGACGGAGGCAAAAAACAACAGGCTAGTAACCAAGCTGACAGTGATAGTTACCCAGCTTGGCCAGTCCGGATAGGTTGCCGGAAAATAGTTGTAGGCAAGCGCCCAGGTTACCAGGCCGAAAATGATAAACCATGACACATGAATACGTATCGAAATCCCAAACAGCCGGCCGATCGGAATGCTTCCCTTCACAATGCCCTCCTGTTAAACCAGTTTTTCGGCAACCATGATTCGTTGAGCCACCCCTCTGCCAAGGGCAAGACGGGAACCTTTCAAATCAACTATCACGGGCCCTAGGGTATCAGGATTTACCAGCTTAAGTTCAACACCCGGCACAATACCCAGATCGGCAAGCCTCCTGGACAGCCCGCAGCCAGCGGTTATGTTAATCACCTTAAGCAACCTGTTTAACGGCGCTAGAGCCAAAGGCATGCCTGTATCTCCCAAATTTGCCTCCCCGAAAAGCTACTCATCATTATTTGTCAATTTGTCCCTTACATTACAACGGCTGGAGCAAATCAGCATCTGTTCCGGATTACGATGGCCGTGACTGACAAAGTAATTGAAACCGTCAAGCCATATCGGCCTTCCCTGCGGGCAATCCATGACAAACTCTATAAACTTGTTCAATCTGTCTACGCTGGTACTGCTCAGGTAATGCTCCATACGACAGGCGTCATCTGTAGCGACTTCTTCATCCACATTCAAAATTTCCACCAGGAAACGCCGCAGTGCCTGATGGCGCACGTATACATCCTGAGCTACCCTGGAGCCTTTTTCAGTTAAAACGATTTCGCCGTATTTTTCATGAGCGACCATGCCCATTTCAAGCAACCGCGCTATAGCGGAAGTAACGCTGGGCTTCTTTACTCCCATAACCTGGCTTATCTGGGTCACGGTAACCTTGCTGCCTTCAAGGGAAGCCAGCATGATAGCTTCCAGATAATCCTCGATGCTGGATGAATGACGTTTAACCAACGTCTTACCTCACAGTTAGATGATACTAACAATTATGGTGCAAACGTTGCCGGGTGTCAAGGATATGCCAGCTTTATGAGCGCATCGACAACTGGAAAATAAATTAATATGCCAGAAATATTTCTGCTTGCGCGAATAAACAGGCTGTTTTAACACGCTAACTCTTCAAGCTATAATCATACCCGGTTATTGTGTTAAAATACCCTGTGTGACGGGTTTGACAAATCAATTCTGGAGGTTTCAAATGTACAAGAATATGCTGGTTCCCCTGGATGGCTCCGCACTTTCAGAGACGAGCCTGGAGCATGCCCTTGCCCTGGCAAAAAGCGGCAGCATTCCCGGTGTGGTACTGCTTAGAGCCAGGGAACCAATGGACAGCGGGGTACGTCAAAGGCTGTCAAACGACCTGGCAAAGAAACTTGATGATGCTTACCAGGAAGAAATTGAAGAGTACCTGAATAAAATATCGGGTTATTTCACGCAAAAAGGCGTTGCTGTCAAATCGGTAGCAGCAACAGGTTCTCCCGCCGAAGCAATACTCGATTACATCCGGGAAAACCAGATCGATTTAATAGTAATGAGCAGCCACGGCCGCACCGGCATCGCCCGCTGGGCTTTCGGCAGCGTCACTGAAAAAGTGCTGAAAGAATCAAACGTGCCGGTACTGGTAATTCCCCATAAGAGTGTTTAGGTGGCCGGTAAAGGCTACCATTCAGGGCGACCGCTTGTTTTGAGGGTTTTTACCAGGTTTTCCAGGGGAATGGCGGCCAGGGTCGTAGGATTGACCGTACCGGTCGCCGACAGCTTGATGGCTATCCGTGCAGCGGCTTCATCAGAAGGAGCTTCGATAATATTGATAAAATCGTACTGGCCGAGCAGGGCATATTGCGTGACAACCTTGCCGCCAAGTAGTTCTATTTCCTTATCCAGTTCCTCCCTTATCCAGTCGGGATTATCGTCAAAATTCTTCCGCCCTTTGTCCGTAAGCACTACCAGTTGAAGATAATAGGCCATGCCAACCTCCTGTGCCGAAATATCCGGGCTTATTAAAACACAACCCGCCCGGCAAAACAAGGTCGGGATTGCCGAAACAGGCAGGATAATGATAGGATGTAACCGAAGCTTTGAGGTTCATTTATGATTGACTGGCAGCTAACCGCTACGACAATTTTCTGCGCCGAGGTCGAAGGCGAAGTGACCATTTTCGTCTACAAAGACGGCAGCGTCAACTGCACCGGTTTCGGCCGGTATCCTGAAGGCGCTGCAAAAGCCGGCCCCCGGACCGTCTGTAAAAATATGATGTGTCAACAGGTGACCGGGTATCGCGACAGGCTTTTTTCAGAGGAAGCGGCTGACAATGAATAATCGGGCGATACTCGAGATGGATAACATCCGGTTGTCTTTCGGAGGCGTAGAAGCACTTAAAGGTGTCAGCGTTCAGGTCAGGGACAATGAAATCCTGGCTATAATAGGCCCCAATGGCGCCGGTAAAACCTGCCTGTTAAACTGCATCAACGGGTTTTATAAACCCGATTCCGGCTTTATTACATTCAACGGCAGGGATATCACAGGAATACGTCCGGACAAAGCCGCCAGGATGGGGCTGGCAAGAACGTTCCAGAATATCGAGTTGTATACCGGCCTTACCACCCTGGAAAACATCATGGCCGCACGACACGTTCACATGAAGCAAAACGCGCTGACTTCCGCCCTGTATTTCGGCCCGGCGCACAGCGAAGAAGTAAAACACCGGCAGATTGCGGAAGATATAATAGATTTTCTGGAAATTGAGCCTGTTCGAAAGCGAGTAGTCGGTTCTCTGTCATACGGAATGCGCAAAAGGGTTGAACTCGGCAGGGCCCTCGCTCTGGAACCACGTATTCTGCTGCTGGATGAACCCATGGCGGGTATGAACCTGGAAGAAAAAGAAGATATTGCCCGCTTTATTGTGGATATATTCGAAGGTCAGGGTGAAACTTATCCCCAGACCCAGGTTCTGAGAGACGGCATAAAAAGCATTATCCTTATCGAACACGATATGGGCGTGGTAATGGATATAGCCGATCGTATCGCAGTGCTGGATTTCGGCTGCAAGATCGCTGAAGGCACTCCTGAAGAAATACGGGCCAATCCGGAAGTAATCGCGGCTTACCTGGGTAAAGAAGCCGCCGTTTAGCGGCTTATTCCCAGCGCCGGGTATCTTCTATTTTCTTATAACCTTCTTTAAAATCTGATTCTCCAACCAAATCGATACCATCGAGCTTCAACCGGCATCTGCTTTGGAAATCCCGGCTTATCCGGTTTTTGAACTCTTCGGTATCCAGGTCGGCGCCGGCTGCTATTTCCAGTACGGCCCGGTCGCGCTGCTGGATGCGGTCTACCTTCAGACGGTAGTGTTTAACTGTTTTATATTCAGACATTATACTGTCGATTTCACGTTGTACTACGAACATGCCGCGGATTTTCACGGCATCTCCTGTTCGGCCTATTATGCCGCTCAAACGATATGCCGTACGCCCGCAAGGGCAAGCATCAGTTACCAGGCTGGAAAGGTCCCCGGTACCAAACCGGATCAACCCCCAGGTTTTGTTGTGTACGGGGGTCACCACTACCTCCCCGGTTTCACCCGGTTCGACCGGCCGGCCGGACTCCGGGTCTACGATCTCAACGGCATAATCATCCATCAGGTGCAAGCCCTGTTTGGCTGAACACTCATAGGCTATGGCTCCGCCGGGCTCGGTTACCGCATAGGCCTGGCAGGTATTGATAGCGTATTCCTTTTCAAGAATAATGCGAACTGACGGCGCCAGCGGCTCCCCGGTGAACCAGGCGCGCTCAAGATAAAAATCCTTTTTTATATCCAGGCCTTCTTCTTCGGCTTTGTGTATCAGCGCCATAAGAAATGACGGCGTGCCGATGAATCCATTCACCTTTAAATGGCGCATGGCGTTGAGCTGAATTTCGGTGTTGCCCACCCCGGTGACAACCACCGTAGCCCCGCAATCCCTGAGTCCCTCATGCATCAGTATTCCTGCAGGTGAGAGGTGATAGGTAAAGGTATTGATGACAACATCCCCGCGCCGAAAGCCGGCTGCCCATAAAGCCCGGCTGAACCACCTGGTATCCGAACCCTGAATTTCATAAACCGGCCCAGGGGAAATAAAAACCCTTTCCACGTCGGCTGCGACTGCCGTAAGGAGCCCTCCGTAAGGAGGATATTGCTGCTGGAGGCGGATGATATCTTCTTTACGGGTTACCGGCAGGCTGGCCAGATCGGCTGTGGTCCGGATGTCCTCCGGTTTCAGTCCGGCTGAATCTAAAACTGTTCTGGCGAACGGCGAGTGATCATAAAGATGGCGTATATGCAGACGCAGCCTGCCGTTT
>JAFGLQ010000046.1 GCA_016928015.1 Dehalococcoidaceae bacterium | reverse complement strand
CCGGGGCGGTAGCAGCGATCCTGATACGTTGAGATAAGGATGCATCGGTCGCATACAACAAGCCGGCATCCACATTGCCGTTTTCTACGTAATTTAATACCTGTCGCACATCGCTGCCCAGTATCAGCTTGGGTTCAATTTGTTGCCAGGTGCCCAGGAATTCGAAAGCTGCTTTTGCATAGGTGCCGGCAGGCACGAAATTCGGATCACCCATTGCTATTTTGCCTACAGCGCTATCTAAAAGGTCTGAAAAGTCATCGACTATAAGACTGGAATCGTCAGGCACTATCAGCACTACCCGGTTGTTTAAGAGGTCGCGACGAGAGCCGGCAAACACCAGACCTTTGTTTTCCAGTGTATCCATCTGCCTGGCCGCCGCCGAGATGAAAACGTCAACTGGCGCTCCCTGTTCGATTTGAGTTTGCAGTGTACCGGAGGAAGCATAATTGACCTGAATCCTGGTGTTGCCTGTAAGCTCGTACTGCCGGTTGATTTCATCCAGGGCTGCCGTCAGGCTGGCAGCTGCTGATACGTTGAGAGTAATGGTGGTCCCGTCGCCGCAGGCGGATCCGCCTGTCAACAAAAAACACGCTGTTGCTAGTATCAGCCCGAACCGGGCCAGATGTTTCATTAAATATTATTCACCATCGTATATTTGCTGTTTGTATCGGAAGTATTGTATACGATATAACCCTTTCAGTCAATATCCGTCAACAGGGGCATGGCTGAACGATAAAACGTAAACCTGTAAAATTGGTTTTAAGACATCAGGACAGGATTTTTGAGTATGTAAGGCGGTTGTCGCCGGGGGAATAGAAATCCGGGATGCGGCATATAAGCCGGTAGCCGTGTTTCCGGTAAAAACCGCGGGTTCCGTAATACAACGGGGTTGAGGATGTTTCGATAAGAACTAATTTGCCGTTATGGCCGCCAATTGTTTTTTCCGCCGCTTTCAGGAGTAAGCCACCGATACCCTGTCTTTGAAAATGAGGGGAGACCGCCTCCCAGTAAATATCCCAGGTGCTTTCGGTCAGGGGAGTCGGGCCGAAACAGATATAACCGGCTATTGTGCCTGTGTTTTCAGCCACCAGTATGTGATAGCCCGATTGTGTGCCACCGGCAAGATATGCATCGATAAGTTCGAGAGCCACCGTAACCTCGTCCGTTTTGAACTGCGGGATTTCAGCCAGCAGGCCGGCAAGCTGAATTCGATAATCGGGCGGCATGGGGCGGATGTTTATATTCAATTGAGTTCCCCACAGGTTGCGGCCTGTAAAATGTTGTTTATAAATTCAGTATAGCTCATTCCGGCAGCTTTAGCCTGCCGGGCACAACCTGCAACGGGAGAAATATCCGGATTCGGATTGATTTCCAGCACGTTGAATAAACCAAAACAATCCTGACGGATATCAACCCGTGCATACCCCCGGCAGCCGGTAACGTTGAAACATTTGATAGCCAGGCGGGTGATGCCTTCGAGTTCATCAGGTGTCAGCTTTGCCGGGCATTCAACAACTGAACCCTGGTAATACTGGCTTGAAGGCAGCCATTTGGCATCGTAAGTCAACAGCCGAGGCAGACGAAAGGGCAGATGGTAAACGATTTCGGACACAGGCAAAACGCGGTTACCCAGAACCGTAGCGTTGAATTCTCTCCCGGTGATAAAGGATTCAATCAGAACAGTTGCACCATAGCATCCCGCGAGACGGGCGATCTGGGTGCTTAATTGTTCAAGGTTGTTCACTACGCTTTCCGGCTTGATAGAATGGCTGGCATCTTCGCTGGCGGGTTTAACGATACATGGAAACGAAAGGTTGAATTCATTAATAGTATCGATGGAAAGTTCCTGGAAAGCCGGAGTGGGGATGGAATGGGCCATAAAGGTTTGCTTGGCCGCAGGCTTGTTAAGCCCCAGTTTAATGGCTCCGGCCGGGGAGCCGGTGAAAGGGATATTCATCCGGCTGCAGATTTCCGGTACCAGAGCTTCTGTTTCGGGTGAGCCGGCAAAACCCTCGAAGAGGTTGAAAACAACCCCCCCTCCGCTGTCGGTGATAGCTTGTTCCAGGGCAACACCCGGTTCCAGGCCGACAAGAGAAACCGGGCAGCCGTTTTGAACAAGGGCCTGCTTTACGGCGGTAACCGAATCCATCACTCCGGCGACCGCGGCGTTTTCTCCGCGTTCGTCATACATGGAAGGCAAAGGAGTATTGTAAACAACAGCTACTTTTGGCAGCATTGAGGGTACCTGGCAAAAGCAGCCGAGAGTATCATGGCAATAAGATTTGCATGGGTTATGCCCATCAGGCCTGCCATTATCACCAGATCGCTGTGACTGCCCAGGCCCGGCAGAGGATTGATTTCAAGTAAATAGGGCACACCTGTCGGATTGATGCGAAAATCCAGCCGGGCGATATCTCGACAGCCCAGAGCCGCATAGGCTTTCAGGGCATTCTCTTCCAGAGATTTTAACGTGGTTTTATCCAACTTCGGCGGGCATTTGTAGTCCACCAAATTTACATAATCTCTCTTTACCTCAACGGAATAGATAAAATCCGGCGCGACGCTTCTTGGCATTACAGCCATGCTGCCGAAAACGCGGGGAGATTCATTTCCAACAACTGCTACGGTGACCTCCGCACCGGAAATGTATTCTTCAAGAATGACAGGTTGGCGGTATGCGGCAAGAAGGCTGCCGGCAACGGACCGGGCATGATGGGGGCTTTTAACCAGTGAATCTGCATGCACGCCTATGCTGGAGCCTTCATGAGCCGGTTTGGCAATGAACGGGTAGTACAGCGTTTCCCAGCTGGTATTATCGATATCTGCCTGAGATGTTAAGATTTTCCAGTCGGGAGTGACAACACCGGCGTTTCTAAACAGGGTTTTGGCAAGCGGTTTGTCCAAACATAAGCAAAGACTTGCCGGTGAAGAACCGGTATATGGAATATCGAGCATTTCAAGTACGGCCGGAACTTGAGCTTCACGCGATGGGTGGGCGCCCCGGCCTTCGGCGATGTTAAAGACAATATTCACGTTATTCTGACCAAGCACCGAAGATAAAAAGTTGCGTCCGCCGCCCAGCAGCAATACCTCGTGGCCCAGCGATTTTAGAGAAGATTCGATCAACCGGACGGTACCCATGGAATCATATTCTTCGCAAATATCTTCCGGGGCGCCAGGCGCAATTGAAAAATCGTCCTTCAAATCGAAGGCGAGGCCGATGCGCATTTTATACCCCTATCCTTTCCGGTTGCGCCGGTGTATCTGCCAGTGAATTATGCAAACATTTCGATTCGGCAACGTTGCTGACCGGCAAAGGGTTGCGATAAGAGTAAAAATCACCCCGGTAGTTTCTGAAAAATATATGCTCTTCGTTATGGTTGACAATATAATCGGGCAGCAAAGGAACCTTGCCCCCACCGTCCGGCAGGTCCACCACGAACGAAGGAATGGCCAGCCCGGAGGTTCTGCCGCGCATTCCGGCAATGATTTCTATGCCCTTTTCAACCGGAGTGCGCAGGTGTTCGACGCCCTGAACCTCATCGCACTGAAACAGGTAATACGGGCGTACTTTGATTTTCAAAAGGCCCTGACAAAGCGCCAGCTGGTCGCTGACGCTATCGTTAATGCCTTTCAGCAGTACGGACTGGTTGTTAACCGGTACGCCGGCCTTAAGGAGACGGTCACAGGCCGCCGCTGACTCGGGAGTAATTTCACGGACTGAATTGAAATGCGTATTCAGCCAGATTGGGGAGTACCTGGACAGCATCTGGCAGAGCTCTGCATCAATGCGTTGCGGCAAAACGACGGGAAAACGTGAACCGATGCGTATGATTTCGACATGCGGTATGGAACGCAGTGCGGCAATGATTTCCTCAAGACGATGCGTGCTTAGACTCAAGGGATCGCCGCCTGATACAATCACATCACGTATCCGGGTATGGGAGCGGATGTATTCAATCATAGCGTGGAATTCTACAGGTGTATGTACAGTGCCGTGCTGGTGCCATTCACGCTTACGGGTGCAGTGGCGGCACAAAACGGGACATATGTTGGTGGTAACCATGAGCGCCCGGTCTTCGTACCGGTGAACAAGGCCCGGTACCACCGAATCTCCGTTTTCATCCAAAGGGTCCTCGAGGCCCTGCATGGAGGGGTCTATTTCCATGGTCGAAGGTATTGCCTGACGTCGGACCGGATCATTGGCATCATACGGATCTATAAGCGAGAGGTAGTAAGGTGTTATCGATAAAGGATAACGCCGGGTAACTTTTTCGAGGTCCTGGATTTCAAATTCCGAAAGAGGCAGATAGCGGGAGAGTTCTCGAGCGGTGGTTATGCGGTTTTTAAACTGCCATTTCCAGTCATCCCAGAGGGGCTGGCCTATATGGGAAAAATATCGCCGGGCGGCAATACCGGTTTGGGGTGGTTCATCGTCCTGACCGGGAGGCTCCGATTCTTCCTGGGCATCAACCTGCGAACGGCTGCTGCGGTCGACACACTCTGCCGAAAGCTTTTGTTTGGGCTTTAAAGCCAAAGTATTCATGTAACTTATCTCCTTATAATTTTGCAATCTTGTTATATGATACAGGAATTATAATTCCTGAATAACAATTATACAATAACTAAAGGAAATGTCAAACAATAATTTTTACGGGAAAGAATAACGGCGGGATTATCGGTAGTTGCTTACCGAGTTGTAATCCCGCCGTTATTAAAAAACGTTTTATGACACTAGGCTAGAGCAAGCAGCGCCCTCTTGACCTGGGTCTTTACAATCTGGACCTTCCACTTGTTGTGCGGCAGGGTGGTAGCCCCCTTGACGGCTTCAGCCCCGGCCGCAGCGGCGTTGGCTTCGTTAATAGCCTTGCCGTTGATGGCATCCTCGGCCCCGGTCGAGCGGTGAGGAATGGGGTCGACGCCGCTCATCACGATGCGGGCATTGGCAACGTTGCCGCCGGAGACGACAGCCACCACGGCTACGCCCACCTCGGGGAAGTCGATAGCCTTGCGCCAGGCCCACTTGAGGTAGGTCATTTTGGTGCCGGCGGCCGGT
>JAFGLQ010000045.1 GCA_016928015.1 Dehalococcoidaceae bacterium | reverse complement strand
TCGGCCGGGTTGTTGAGTACCGGTTTTGCCACGTCCTGGCTCTGCATCCGGGCCATTATTACTTCAGGATTTACTTCCAGGTAGCAGATGACGGCCGATTCCTTGAGCCGGTCCATATTGATTTTA
Source organism: Dehalococcoidaceae bacterium (assembly GCA_016928015.1). GTDB lineage: Bacteria > Chloroflexota > Dehalococcoidia > Dehalococcoidales > CSSed11-197 > CSSed11-197. The sequence goes on along the minus strand of JAFGLQ010000045.1, from coordinate 10,895 downwards.
TTCAGGACAACTCCACCGCCGCACGAGATAACCTGGTTGCGCCCGGAAGAGATTTCCTTTACCGATTCGATTTCAATTTCTCGAAACCCGGTTTCTCCTTTGCGGGCGAAGATCTCAGGGATCGAAGCTCCCGCATTGATTTCAATTACCCTGTCCAGTTCAACCAGCCGTTTGCCGGTAATTTCGGCCAGGATTTTGGCAACCGTCGTCTTGCCTGAACCCATGAAGCCAATCAGGGCGATGCTGTCAGGCAAGGAGGCGCCGCCGGAACGGGCTCGCTTAACAGCAGGCGTTTGCGGTTCCGGGCCCAGAGCTTTCAAAGCCTGAGAGCGCATTATTCCAACAGGAGCCGAAAGGCCGGTCCAGAGTTCAAAGGCCAAAGCTCCCTGCCATACCAGCATTTCAAGGCCATTTATGGTACGGGCGCCAGAGCTGGCCGCTTCCGACATCAGGCGGGTCTGGAGCGGGTTGTACACCAGGTCAAAAACTATCATTTCAGGCCGGATAAGATTGGCCGGCACCAGGCTGTCTTCAGTTTTGGGGTACATGCCGGCGCTGGTGGCATTTACCAGAATCTCGGCCTTTTCCAGGCTACCGGCAAGGTTTTCCGGATTTAAGGCAAGAGCCCGGGCTGCCCTGACATCCCGGGAGGGAAGGTTTTGAGTCAAGCGTACAGCTTCATTCAACCTGGCCAGGCGGTTCAACACAGTGATATCCGCGCCCGCTTCAGCCAGTGCATAAGCGACCGCCATGGCAGCTCCTCCTGCACCCAGTATGACAGTATTTTTTCCTGCCGGGTCGATACCCTTATCCTCCAGGGCTCGCATAAAACCAGCAGCATCGGTATTATAACCCTTCAGTTTGCCGTTGATGTTTACTATGGTATTTACCGCGCCGATACGCTGGCTTTGCAGGTCCAGTTCGTCCAGCAAAGGGATCACACTCACCTTGTGGGGTATGGTAATATTCAGTCCCCTGAATCCCAGCGCTCTTATTCCTTCGATAGCGGTCTTAAGCTGCACGTGGCTGACTTTAAAAGCCAGATAGGTATAGTTCAAGCCTTTGTCCCGGAACGCACTGTTCTGCATTACCGGTGACAGGCTGTGTTCTACCGGATTGCCGAGAAGGGCGCATATCTGCTGTACGTTTTTCATAGCAGTTCAAACAGTGAATATATTTTCCTCAGCTGGCTGGTGGTGAGCTGGCCCGATGCTGATTCAAAACCGCAAGCAGCAGCAGCATAAGTGAAGGTGTTGCCGGATAAAGGCCCAAGTATTCGGGAGCATATACCGGCTTCACCCATTGCCATGCTGACTATTTCCCGGTTTTTAAAAACACGGGCCAACTTGAGCACGGTGAGGTTATCTTCCAGACAGCGGGCGGTAGTGGCGATTTTAACGATGTCGGCTCCGTGGACGAACCCCTGTTTTGCCAGCAATACAAGCTCTTCGATTGGGGGCGTCAGCTCGAAATTGTGGTATGAAAGAACCAGCCTTGCGGTTTTTTTAATTTCATGTACTAATTTTTCGAGTATGGGCGAAGTAAGTTCAATGTCAGCCATGCAGGCACCCGCCCGGCAGGCCTTAATAAGCTCGTGGCTGCGCTCTTGTTCACTTCCGTTCCATTTCCCACCCTCGCGGGCTGACCGGCAGGTAGCTATCCATGGTTTGTCAATCAGCAGAAGAAGCCTTTGCCAGTCTTTTCCGATCAGATCCAGGCGTAATTCATAAAGGTCGCTAATACCGGCAACTTCCCTTAATATGCCGGAGTCAGCGGTGGTAATAACGGTACAGATGCGCGGTTTATTCATTGTCAGCGGCAAGCACCTTTTCAACGGTGTTAAAGTCAATATCCCGGCTTACCAGGGATTCCCCCGGTTTTCCGAGTAGAACGAACTGCAGGCTGCCAGCACTGATCTTTTTGTCGTGGCGCATAGCCTCGATGAGCTGAGCAGGTTCAATTTTCGGCAGTTTGATCGGCAGGCCGACGGTTTTTATCAAGCTTTTGAGCCTGATAACATCATGTGAAGCAAGCAAGCCCAGCAAATGGGAAATATCGGCTGCTTTGGCCATGCCTATGGCTATCGCCTGGCCGTGAGTGATATTGAAACCGGAACATGTTTCGATGGCATGGCCTATGGTATGGCCAAAGTTGAGCAATTGTCGGTCTCCAGTGTCCGTCTCGTCTGCAGATACGATTTTTACCTTGACTCTGGCGGCCCGAAATATGATTTCATCGACCAGTTCCGGTTTTCGCCCAAGCACTGCGGCGGTGTTGTTTTCCAGCAGGGTAAACAGTCCGGCATCGGCAATCGCGGCACTTTTGATTACTTCCGCCAGTCCGTTTATGTATTCTCTCTCCGGCAGGGAATCCAGCGTTGAAGAATCAGTTATTGTCAGTACAGGTTGATGAAACACGCCTATCTGATTCTTCAACCGGTCCAGGTTAACGCCGGTCTTGCCGCCGATGCTTGAATCCACCTGGGCCAGCAGAGAAGTGGGCACCTGTATAAGAGGCAATCCCCTGAGATACGTAGCCGCTGCGAAACCTGCAAGGTCGCCTGCCACTCCTCCTCCAAGTGCCGCGACAGCCGTTGAGCGGTCGGCGTAGAGACCGGCCAGCTGCCTGTAAATGGAGGTGGCGGTCCGCAGGGTCTTATTTTCCTCTCCGGCAGGAAAAGTGATGACATCAACCTGCAATCCGGCAATCTCCATTTCACGCGTCAGGGTGCCGGCATACAAAGGTCCGACATTCGAATCTGTTATGATCACCATTCTTTTAAGATTGCCGGCTTGCCTGACCAGCAGCCCGCTGCCTGCCAGCAAGCCTTTACCCACGTGGATGCGGCACTGGTGGCGGGAACGGGTTTCAAGCTCTAATTTATGCATTTATCTCCCATGCCGGTCATCCGGAAAGGCTGGAGGCTTTCACTCAAGCGTCTGCAGGCTTCTATAAGATAGCCCATTTCGCTGACAGTAATCATTTGCTGACCGTCGCACCTGGCTTCCTTGGCATTGTGATGCACTTCAATTTCCAACCCTGAAGCCCCGGCGGCAATAGCGGCAAGGCTCATAGTCATCACCAGATCCCTGCGTCCGGCAGCATGCGACGGGTCGACTATGATAGGTAAATAAGTTTCCTTTTGTACCACCGGTACCGCCTGCAGGTCAAGCGTATAACGGGTGAAGCTCTTGCCCCGGCCCACCGGCACGATTCCTCTCTCACACAGAATGATATCCTTGTTTCCTGAGGCGGCCAAATATTCGGCAAAGGAAAGGAATTCTTCGATACTGGCGCCGAAATGGCGTTTTAAAAGCACCGGCTTGCCGGTCCGGGCCACCTGTATCAGCAAATCCTGATTATACATATTGCGTGAGCCGACCTGGAGAACATCGGCATATTCGGCTACTATTTTAACCTGGGATTCACCCCTGACTTCGGTTACGACCGGCATATCGTATTTATCCCCCGCTTCTCTAAGCCAGCCGAGGGCTTCCCTGGCGCTTTCATCGGTTGAACCCAGTCCCTGGAAGGAGTGGACGGAACTGCGGGGTTTGAATACGCCGCCGCGCAGAATATGAGCACCGGCTGATTTTACACCTTCGGCAATGGTCATAAGCTGGTCTTTACTCTCAATGGCACACGGTCCTGCCATGAAGACCGGCCGGGCACTGCCGATTTCGACCTTGCCGATTTTTACAATCCGGCTTTCCGCTTTGCCGTCAAACAGAGTTGAATATTCACGGTTAATAAGCTTATAGGGTGTTTCGATTAACCTTACTTCCTTGACTCCGGGGAGGGTCTCCAGGTGAGTCGCCGAAATTTTGGTTTCATCCCCGATAATGCCGATTACTGTTCGTATTTCACCGGTGGAAACATCCGCTCCCAGTCCGTGCGCCTTGAGGTCGTTTACCACGCTGGTAATTTCTTCCCGGGATGCCCCTTTGCGCATTATTATCATTTTTCCGCCTCCTGATATTTGACGACACCATTATAATAAAAAACCCTCCACTCAGGGAGGGTTGTCTGCCGATAATTTTGCCTGGGTAAAAGTAACTACAAACCGGCCCTCCCGATGAGCGCAGGGATAAAATAATAGAAGCCCCAAAACCTGTTGTTCGGTTCGTATGTTTTATGCATCACAGCTTTTCCGGTATTCAAATCGGCAGAATTGTAACACCGCCTTTCCAACTTGTCAACCAAACCTGGTTTGTGTTATTATCTCCCGGTTTTTGACATCGTAAGCAAAGCAAATTATGCTTGACACTGACAAAATGCCTGTGCTATTCTTATAGGCTGTTGCTTATCACTAGGGCGGTTAGAATAAAGGGCTAACGATAAGTTAGTCCTTTATAGTGCAAAGGATGAGTTTGCCTCATCCTTTGGATTTTTCAAATTGCCTGTATTTTAAGGGGGAAAAATTTGCCCACGGTAAATCAATTAGTCAGAAAAGGGCGTGAAAAGGTTACTGAAAAAACCAAAACGCCGGCGCTACGGTATACCTTTAACGCTTTAAAGAACCGGACCAGCAAAGGCCGCAAAGGCTCGCCTCAGAAGAGGGGTGTTTGCGTGCAGGTTAAAACCACTACACCCAAAAAGCCTAACTCGGCTCTTCGTAAGATTGCCAGGGTAAGGCTTACTAACCAGATTGAAGTTACCGCTTATATTCCCGGCGAAGGCCATAACCTGCAGGAACACTCCGTAGTCCTGATTCGCGGCGGCCGTGTACCTGATCTGCCTGGTGTCAGGTATCATATTGTACGGGGCGCGCTGGACGCCAGCGGGGTAAACAACCGCAAACAGGGAAGAAGCAAATACGGCGCAAAACGCCCCAAGAAGGCTGCATAAGGCAGGAGAAGATAAATGCCAAGAAGAGCTCAAATCAAGAAAAGACAACTGTTGCCGGACGCCAAATACGGCAGTCTGCTGGTAGCTTTACTTATAAATAAACTAATGTATGGCGGCAAAAAGAGCGTAGCCGAAAAAGTCGTTTACGGCGCTATGGATATACTGGAAGAAAAGGAAAGCAAAGAGCCGCTGTCGGTTATGGAGGCGGCATTCACCAATGTCACCCCTCTGGTCGAAGTACGGCCCCGGCGGGTCGGCGGCGCTACCTATCAGGTACCGGTAGAAGTAAGACAGGGGCGGAATACATCTCTGGCAATGCGCTGGATTTTAAAAGCTTCGAGGAGCCGCAGCGGCCACTCCATGGCTGAAAAGCTGGCTGCTGAATTACTTGATGCTTATAAAGGGCAGGGTGCCGCAGTGAAGAAGAGGGAAGAAACCCACAAGATGGCCGAAGCCAACCGGGCTTTTGCTCACTATCGCTGGTAAGCCCCGGTAAAAACATGAAAACACAGATTAAATAAAAGTGACAGTCAAGGTGAAAGAAAAGGGACTCGCTATCGAGTTGCCCTGTGAAAGTGGAAGTATGCCCAGAAATTACCCATTAGAAAAAATACGCAATATTGGAATTATTGCCCATATTGATGCCGGTAAGACTACCGTTACCGAGCGCATACTTTTTCATACCGGTCGTACCTATAAAATAGGACAGGTTGACGAAGGCACTACAGTAATGGACTGGATGGACCTTGAGAAGCAGCGGGGTATAACCATTGTTTCAGCAGCCACTACATGTTACTGGCAGGATCATCGTATTAATATCATAGATACTCCCGGACATGTGGATTTCACCGCCGAAGTCGAGCGCAGTTTGAGGGTTCTTGACGGTGGCGTCGTTGTTTTTGACGCCGTCAGCGGAGTCGAAGCCCAGTCCGAAACAGTTTGGCGGCAGGCTAACAAATACGGCGTGCCGCGCATTTGTTTTATCAACAAAATGGATCGCACCGGAGCCAATTTTGAACGTTGTATAAAAATGATCAGGGAACGCCTTGCAGCCAAACCGGTGGCCGTACAGTGTCCCATTGGCAAAGAGGATACTTTCGCGGGCGTGGTTGACCTTGTTTCCAACCGCGCTTTCTTTATGACCGGCGAAAAAGACGGCAGGTATGAAGAAGGTGAAATTCCAGCCGCAGAACGGGAGCGAGTAGCCCGGTACCGGCAGGAATTGATCGAAACACTTTCCGAAGAAGACGATCATATTATGAACAGCTATCTTGAAGGTAAAGAGATTTCCGTTGAACAGATAAAGAAGGCTATCAGGAGTGTCACGCTGGCCAACAAGGCGATTCCCGTATTGTGCGGCAGTGCTTTGAAGCACAAGGGTGTCACCCTGCTTCTGGATGCGGTTGTGGACTATTTGCCCTCTCCGCTGGATATGCCCCCGGTTATCGCTATTGATTTACACAGCGGAGAAGGGGTAGTGCGGCCCGTAAGCGACGAGGCTCCTTTTTCCGCTCTTGCCTTCAAAGTCGTGGCCGACCCATTTATCGGACGCCTGGTATATCTCAGGGTTTATTCGGGCAGGCTCAAGGAAGGGTCCCAGGTATATAATGCTACCAAGCAGCAGCGGGAACGCATCGGCCGTCTGGTACTTATGAATGCCAACCGATATGAAGAACTGGAAGAGGCCGATGCCGGGGCCATTATTGCTACCATGGGGCTGAAAAACACTTTTACCGGCGATACTCTCTGTACCATGACACAACCGATATTGCTGGAATCCATCAAGTTCCCCGAACCCGTGATTTCCGTAGCCATTGAACCCAAGAGCCGCGCTGACCAGGATAAGATGGGTCAGGCTCTGCAAAAACTGGCTGAAGAGGACCCGACTTTCCGCGTTTCTTACAATAATGACACCGGCCAGACGGTAATATCCGGTATGGGGGAACTTCATCTTGATGTAATCGTCAGCCGCATGATGAGCGAATACAAGGTAAGCGCCCAGGTGGGCAACCCGCGGGTTGCTTTCAAGGAAGCGCTGAAACGCAAGGTTAGAGTCGAAGGCAAGTTCGTGCGTCAATCGGGCGGGCATGGCCAGTATGGTCATGTGTGGGTCGAGTTCGAACCTCTGGAAAGGAACGCCGGATTTGTATTTGAGGATAAAATCAAGGGTGGCGCTATCCCGCGTACCTACATTTCAGCAGCCGGGAGCGGCATTAAAGAGGCAACCGAAACCGGCGGTCTAAAAGGTTACCCGGTGGTGGACGTAAAGGCCACCGTTGTCGATGGCAGCTATCATGATGTTGACTCATCTGAAATGGCCTATAAGATGGCGGGTTCTATTGCATTCAAGGAAGCTCTGGCCAAATCCGGCACTGTAGTACTTGAGCCAGTCATGAAAATGGAAGTGGTTAGCCCGGAAGGCTTTATGGGTGATATAATTGGTGATTTGAACTCAAGGCGAGGCCAGATTCAGGGTATTGATACCACCGGTGATACGGTAACCATAAAGGCGCTGGTGCCGCTGGCAGAAACATTCGGTTATGCAACCACCTTAAGGTCCATCACACAAGGACGGGCTACCTACGCCCTGGAATTTCATGAATATCAGGAAGTACCTGAGTCAGTAATGGCTCAGCTGAAGTAAGCGGTCAGGAAAGAATATGGCAAAACAAAAAATTAGAATCAAACTCAAGGCTTTTGACCACAAGGTCCTGGATCAGGCGGCACAGCAGATTGTTGGCGCCCTGGAACGGACGGGGGCAACCGTTGTCGGACCCATACCTTTGCCCACACGTAAGAACCGCTATACGGTTACGCGGTCTCCGTTTATTGACAAAGACTCCCAGGAGCATTTCGAGATCAGGACACACAAGCGGCTCATAGATATTATGGAAACCACCTCGAAAACCGTTGATTCCCTTACCGAATTGAATCTACCGGCCGGGGTCAGTATCGATATTAAATTATAAAAGGTTAAGTTGATGTTAACAGGTATATTAGGTCGCAAGTTGGGAATGACCCAGATATTTAACGAAAACGGCAAGGCTGAGGCGGTAACTCTTATAGAAGCCGGCCCCTGCAGGGTTGTCCAGCTGAAGGACGAAACCGTCGACGGTTACAACGCAGCCCAGCTGGGTTTTGGCGAAGCCAAGCGTATCACCCGGGCTGTACAGGGTCATTGCAAAGATATGGGTAAAATACGTTACCTTAAAGAAATACGCATTGATTCGGCCGAGGGCCTGAGCGAAGGCGACAGTATTGACGCCAGCCTGTTTACCGCCGGTGACAAAGTTGATGTCACCGGTATTTCCAAAGGGCGGGGATTTGCCGGAGTGGTAAAGCGCCACGGTTTTGCTGGCGGCCCTAAAACCCACGGCCAGTCCGACCGGCACAGGGCGCCTGGTTCCATCGGCTCCGGCACCACTCCCGGTCGCGTTCTTAAAGGTAAGAAAATGGCCGGTCACATGGGCACCGCACAGGTTACCGTGCGAAATCTCGAGGTTATCAAAGCAGACGCTGAACGCAACCTGTTGATGGTCAGGGGCGCAGTCCCTGGCATGGCCAAGGGCCTGGTTGTGGTCAAGAAGGTTAACAGGAGTAAATAAGGTGCAGCTTCCACTATACAATATGGCAGGTGAGATCAAGGGGCAAATAGACCTGGATGACAAGGTCTTTGCAGTTTCCTTTAATGAAGCCGTGGTGCATCAGGCTCTGGTGAGACATCAAGCCAATCAGAGGCAGGGTACCTCCTGCACCAAGACGCGCTCAGAGGTAACCGGGAGCACGCGTAAGTTATTCAGGCAAAAGCATACCGGCAATGCCAGAGCGGGTTCCATCAAATCGCCGCTGCGTCGGGGCGGAGGTGTAGTTTTCGGGCCTAAACCCAGAGATTACCGGCAAAACATGCCCAAGGCAATGCGGCGCCTGGCGATAAGATGCGTGCTTTCCGCTAAAGCCGGAGAAAATGAAATCGTGGTACTTAACGAGCTCAAGTTCGATTCACCCAAAACCAGGGATATGGTAGGGGTGATAAAGGCTCTTGGAATTGACGGCAAAACCCTGGTTGCGCTGGAGCAGGCTGACGAGAACGTAATCAAATCTGCTCGAAATCTGCCGGATGTAAAAACCATTCAGGCCAGGCAGTTAAATGTTGGCGATGTCATGAAATATAAAAAAATATTGATCACTGAACCAGCCCTGCGTCAGATAGAAGCCCTGTGGGGCGATGCAGTGACAAGCGGGGAGGAAAAATAATGAACCTCCACCAGGTTTTGAAAAAACCACTGGTAACCGAAAAAGGTACCATTTTGCAGCAGGAAGGCAAGTATTGTTTCGTGGTCGCCGACAAAGCCAGCAAATGGGAAATCAAGCGGGCTGTCGAAATGGTTTTTGATGTCAACGTAACCAGTGTTAATGTTATGAATATGCATGGCAAACAGCGAAGAATGGGCCGGCGCACCTTCCAGGAACCCGCGTGGAAAAAAGCCGTTGTCACATTGCAGGAAGGCCAGAGCATCCAACTGTTCGAAGGTGTTTAGGTAAGGAGAGCTTAGTAGAGATATGGCACTTAAAACATACAAGCCGACATCCCCTGGAAGAAGGGGCCTTATCGGGCTGGATTTCGAGGAAATAACCAAGGACAAGCCTGAAAAAGCCCTCTTGAAATCGGCGAAGAAGCAATCAGGCCGTAATAACCAGGGAAGAATGACCGTCCGCCATCGAGGCGGTGGCTCCCGGAGGATGATACGCGTCATCGATTTCAAACGTAATAAGACCGGCGTTCCCGGAAGAGTCGCGGCTATAGAGTACGATCCGAACCGCTCTGCCCGCCTGGCGTTGATATTTTACGCCGACGGAGACAAGCGTTATATCCTGGCGCCTAACGGGCTGAAAGTGGGCGAAACCGTTAAAGCCGGGGCCGATGCCGAGTATAAAACCGGCAACTCCATGCCTATGGGGACTATGCCTTCCGGAACGATGGTGCATAACATAGAACTCATACCCGGCAGAGGAGGGCAACTGGTACGCAGCGCCGGAGTTGCAGCTCAGCTTATGGGCAAGGAAGGTGATTATGTCTTTATCCGGCTGCCTTCCGGTGAAATGCGCAAGATAAGGGCTGAATGCATGGCCACCATCGGCCAGGTCGGCAATGTCGACCACCAGAACGTAAAGCTGGGCAAAGCCGGCCGGAAACGGTGGATGGGCATCAGGCCTGCAGTTAGAGGTTCGGCCATGACCCCGCGAGACCATCCGCATGGTGGTGGTGAAGGCCGTTCTCCCATAGGCATGCCCGGGCCCAAGACGCCCTGGGGCAAACCCGCCCTGGGTTACAAGACACGAAAGAACAAGTCTTCGGATAGGCTTATCGTCAAACGGAGAGGTAAATAATTAGATGTCTAGGTCGATTAAAAAGGGTCCGGCAGTTGATGAAAAACTGATGAAGAAAGTTGCCGCCGTCGGGCATACCAAGGAACGGGTTGTCATAAAAACATGGGCAAGATGGTCCACAATAGTACCCGATATGGTTGGCCTTACGGTCGGGGTTCATGACGGGCGTCGGCATGTGCCGATTTTTATTACAGAAAATATGGTAGGACATCGTCTTGGAGAATTTGCGCCTACGCGAACTTTCCGCGGTCATGTTGCCAAATCGGAAAAAGGTAAGAAATAATCAGGTTACTGAAATATGAAAGTTAAAGCTGTAGTCAAGGATACCGGAGTTTCGGCCCGCAAAATCAGGCCGATATTGAACAACGTGCGTGGCAAGTCCGCAGGGCAGGCCGTAGAAATGTTGAAGTTTATGCCGAGCCCACATGCCAGGTTGGTTGCCAGAGTCATACACTCTGCCATGGCCAATGCCGAACACAATTACCAGATGGAACCGGCGGAATTAAAAATAGTCACTATATATGCTGACGATGGGCGCATGATGAAACGTTTCAAAGCAAAATCACGTGGCCGAGCTGGGGCTATTCTCAAGCGCTCCAGCCATATTACCGTTGTTGTTAGCGAGCAGGAGGCTTAATGGGACGCAAAGTTCACCCAAT
>JAFGLQ010000044.1 GCA_016928015.1 Dehalococcoidaceae bacterium | reverse complement strand
GTCGCCTGTTGATACTGCCCGGAAGTAGTAGGTGGTATCCGGCACCAGCCCGGTTACCAGGGCGGAAAAGGGGCCGGCGGCATCCAGTTGCGAGGCTTCTGTCTGGTTGAGGTACGGGCCAGTCTCGGTTTGCCCCCATTCGAAGGATACTTCCACCGAAGGAGCCGTGCCCGTATCATCCAGCGAGCCGTTCAGCACTGCCTGGAACGAATTGATCTGGGTTGCGGTACCGGTAGCGACAGCGGGGGATGTGGGTTCTTCCAGGGCTATAACCGAAACAGCCTGTTGGGCCATACCGTAGTAGCTGGAACCCCAGGTCATCTGGTGGACGGAATGGTCCCATGTGTCATGGATGTAAACCGCCTGAGTCTCTGAATCATAACCCAGGCCCAGCATTGTATGGCCGGTGACGTGAATAAGCACCAGGCGGCCGGCATCGATTTCGGCCATATAGTCATTGAAGCTGAAGCCCTTGGCGGGATCGGTGCCTTTACCGAGGATAAGCTGGGTATAATTATAGGCAACCGTGTAACCGCGTGATTCGGCAAAAAGCCGCATGCCGTGGCACCCGTCTCGAATCTCCGGTTCGTCATCGGTGTAATCATAAAGAGGGTCGCCGCTGGTAAACCAGTAAAACCAGGTGGACCCGTCGACATTATCATACTTTGCCTGGTTGGTGCCCATGAAGTCGGCAGTGCATTCACCAAGGATGTGCTCATCCCGGTTGCCCTCGAACGGGTCCGGGCCGGCTTCGAGGTAGTCTATCCAGTAATCGTCCACATGCCCCGGTATATCCCGCCCGTCGACGCCCTCATGAGTGGCGCTTAGCGGGCATTCGGCAACCGTGGTTTCCGGGTATTCGGTTTCTCCCCATACCAGGTTATCAAGCGGACACAACCCATTATCTGTAGGGCCGTTGTACATATTACTGTAGCCCGTCCTGTCGTAATAGCCGAACAGCATGGCTGCCGAGGTCGGCGAACAGCCGTAACTCCAGGAAAAGGCGGGGACTTCGGCAATAACGCTGATGCCCGCCAGAGAATTGGGTTGCGGGTTTACGGCAGATTTGACCAGCACGTCCGGAGGCTTGCCCGGAAAAGCCACCCGGGCAATTTCGCGGCCGTGGCCGTCGGTAAAAACAGCCGCAACGTATGAGCTGGTTTCCTGTGCCGAAGGCAGGGGCACGGCGGGCAGAAACATGATGCCCAACACCACAATGGCTGAAATAGCTGCGCTGAAGTGGAAATAGCGTGACAAACGGGAATTCTTGACGTCCAACATCTTCATACCTTTCCCCCGGGGCCGGAGCCGCTCTATTCTGCTTGAACCGGTTTTAAGATACCGTTTTCCATTTCGTAGGCCGCCCCGGCCAGCGGCAGAAGTTTACGGTTGTGGGTCACCACCAGAAAAGTCACCCCGGTTGCATTTATACTGCATATCATATCCATTATCTGGGCTTCTGTATACTGGTCCAGGTCACTGGTGGGTTCATCTGCCAGGACAAGGCCCGGATTATTTATCAGGGAGCGGGCGATAACCACCCTTTTCTGCTCACCAGCCGAGAGCTGGGCCGGGTGAACATTCATTTTGTCCGAAAGCCCCACCATTCCCAGGAGTTCGGCAGCGCGTTCCCGGTGATGGTTCATAGCTGCAATTGGAGTAAATATCGACGGCAGAGAAACGTTTTCCAGGATGGTCAGCGCCGCCAGAAGGCTGGGGAACTGAAAAATAAAGCCGATATCCTGACTGCGCATCCGGGAAAGCTCCCGATCATTCATACCGGAAAGCTCACGGTCGTTTACTGTTACCCTCCCCGAAGTGGGTTTTACCAGCCCGGCTGCCAGGTTGAGCAGGGTGGTTTTACCCGAACCACTGCGCCCGACAACGATTACCATATCGCCGCTTTCGACATCCAGCGATACTCCGTTCACCGGGGTAATGGTGGTATTTTCATCCAGTTGAAAAGTTTTGGTTACACTTTCGAGTTTAAGCATATCATTCCCTCATAGCAACCGCCATCTCCCTGCGGCTTAAACGGTACGCGGGCAGGAGGGCAGACAGCGTGACGGTGAGAATCGCCAGGGCAATCCCGGCGCTGAACAGACCGATAAAGGCAGGCAGTGAAGGGAACAGGAACGGCATTCTGAGAGAACCGGCCAGGAGGTCCTTGAACATGTACAGGCCGCCGGCCGACACGATGATTCCGGTTATGGAGCCGGCAAGCGCCAGCAGAGCGGCCTCGGAAAGAAGTGTGCCGAAGATAAAGCCACGGGTCGCCCCGAGGGCCCTTAGAACCGCCATTTCACGCTGCCGCTCGTTGGCCGCCATGGAAAATATCAGGCCTATTAAAAACATCGACAAACCCCAGATGAGCAGAGAAATAGCGAAGAATCCCCAAAGCAGGCCGTTCATCTGGCTTCTGAAAGTACCAAAAAGGTTGGGGCTTTCGATGGGTACCATTTCGGTGGTGTTGCTCAGGATATCCAGAGCAACCCGGTGGGTATCGGCGCCCTCGACGACTCGAACCATGATGGTCGAAATAAGCCCGGGGTCAATGACAAGCGCCTGTTCGGCCAGAACCCGGGACACCTTGGACATTTCTATCGCGGTTTCCATGTTCATAAACAGGGTCTGGTCGAGACCGGTGCCGGTAGCCGCCAGATTGCCGACCAGTTCCATGCCGTAGCCATAAAGCGTAATGTTTTCCCACTCAGGCGGCACGGAAATATAGTGGCCGCCGATTACCTCGCCTTTCTCCAGTTCGCGGCCCAGGTGGTCCCTGAGCCAGGGAGTGACGGTAAAATCGGTAGCCGGATCGTACACCACGATAAACATTTCCCAGACCGCACAGCAGGCGGCGCCGTAGAGCGAGGCCAGGTACACCTGGGGTGAGGCGGTTTCAACACCCGGGACTGCAGCCACTGAAGCTACCTTCTCCCGGGGCATCCAGATATTGGTAGGCTTGCCCATAAGCAGAGCGGTTTCCAGCTTCGTTTCCGCCCCAGCCGGGACCACCAGTATATCGGCCCCCATCCTCTGCAGGCCTGAGTTCAAAGAGTATTCAGCTCCCCGGATTATAAGCGTGGTGGAAAGCAGCATGCCGGTTACACCGACCACTGCCAGATAGATTGCCAGGCTGCGAAATGCGTTCCAGCGGATGTTTCTTATAGCCAGTCTGAAAAGATTCATACGTTTTATATTATACTAGCACGGCGGCAGGCCGGCTCCCTCTCCTTCTTCAAAAAGTACCAGTATATACGGAGCCTGACCTCCGATATCCTTTTGCCAGTCGGTAGACAGGTAGGTGGTGGTAATAACCAGCTGGCCGTCAATAACGGATTGTTCGTAGTATTCTACCGATTCCACGTATTTGCGTATATCGGCTCCTGCCACGTAAGCCCGGGCCAGGCCTTCATTGATTTCAATTATGGGAATATTATTCATTACCACCTTGTAAAACACGCCGTCATTGTCCGTAGAACGTGTCAAATAACGGGTGTAAACCAGGTTGGTAATCCAGGCGGCATCCGCGGTGACAGTTCCGTGAACCTGGTCGGTAATGGTCTGGGTGGCTTCCTGCCTGAGGTCGAATCCTCTGAAAGAATAATTCATCCAGCCGGTAGGTACCGTCAGAACTTCCAGAGTTGTGGGATGGGTAAACCTGATGCCGTAAGTGGCGTATTCCATTATGCCGTACAGCCGCACGGAAATCGTGGTGCTGTCTTCCAGCAGTTCAAAGCCCGACGACACCGTCGATGCAGCCGGGCTCGAACACGCCGGGATAAGTGCCACTACCAGAGCCGTAAGTATCAGAAGCGCCGTTTTACCTGCAATTGAGCTATTGTATTTAATGGCCAACGGCTTCAATACACCTTTCAGTTTAAACTTTGTTCCGGCTTTTCATTAAAGAAGAGATCGTCACAACCAGCCCGATAAGCATTACAAGCCCTCCCAGTACGAAAATAACCGGTTTCATGGCCACGTTGCAATACATGGTCGGGGTAACGCAGGTGCCTATCAGCAGGGTGGTAGTCAGGATAGGCAGCAAGCCCAGAACCATAATAAAAATACCCAGCCAGAAACTAGTCATCTTGCGCGGCCGCACCGCCATGGCCAGACCTACCAGCACAATGGGCACGGCAAGGGCTATCTGAGCCATTGCCGTCCAGTGGCATTTCATGGGAATCACCTTGCCATTGGCCAGTGTGATCATACTGCCCTGAGACTGGCAATCTGTAAACTGGGGGATAACCGCCAGCGCTACAGCCAGTAATACCAGGGCAACACCTAAGAACCTGAGTAAGCCGGTATTCATTCCTAAACTCCTTATTTATTAACAATCCAGAGCCAGTTCATCCCCAGGCAGATGGCAGAAATTTCTGCCTGGCAACCTGCCTCCTGCCACAAATCGGCGATTTCACGCCGGGAAAAGTTACGGTGGAAAGGTTCGTTGCCAGGGCAGCTGATGGATAGCTGGCGGCGCACGTTCCAAAGCGGGTGCCGGTTCGGCACGGAACCGATTATGTGGCCGCCGGGCCGGGTAACTCTGAGCATTTCTTCCGCCGTCCTGCCGGGTTCCTCCAGGTGTTCTATCACCTCGGTGGCAATTACCAGGTCTACCGATTCATCCTGAACCGGCAGGGACTCGGCATCAGCTTGAGCTTTGGCAACATAAGGTTTACCATTCATCTGAAACAGCGCCCAGCGGTTAAGGTCCAGCGCTACGGTCCGGTAGTGGTTGCGGGAAAGTATACCGGTTATCAATCCGGTGCCGCAGCCAACATCCAGGACCAGACTTTCGGGCTGAAGGAATTTTTTCAGAGCGCTCCACGTTTCCCATTTGCGGTAATGATGGTAACAGTATTCCAGGCCCTTGGGATCACGCGTCCAGTCATAACGTTCATTGAGGTAGTAGCTCTTCACCGGCAGCTCCTGGCGGAACAGGGGAGCCTTCAACTGGTCGCTGAGCAGCACCGGCACGCCATTGTCCACCTGGTAGACCGTCTGACATGAAGGACAGTACATGATATCTCCATCAGCATTCAACGGTTCCTTGCAGGAGGGACAGCCGAATATTTCCGATTTCCAGTCCTTTGTCTGAAATATCTTCAGGTCGATTTCCGCCACTTGTGTATCGATCATCTCTTTATCCTTTCAAACGGATTGCTTCTGGCCTGAGTGTCAACCATCGGCTTATAACTAGTTGCTCCGGCCGGCTAAACCAGGACCGTTATCCTTGCCTGTGCGGGTTGATAGGACCAGCCGGACGGGTTTACATAACCTCCAAAGCTGCCGGACACTACGCCGGCGGAAGTACCGCTGAGCGTAACCGCAGTATCACCACTGCCGGTAGTCACGCCGCTGGCGGCCGACAGAGTACCGCTGGTAGTCAGGAAGGTGAGAGTATGTCCTGCCATCGAGTTGCCGTACTGGTCTTCGAGATGGAAAGTGATCAGACCGCCGGAACTGGAGGCAGTGATACGGGATTCGATAAAGGGCACTACCGCCACTATCTTCATGGCCGAAGAAGGCAGCAGGCTGCCATTACCATTAAAAATGGCATCTAAAACAAAAGTAGCCTTTTCGGCGGGTGCCGGAACATTGATTACAGCCACGCCGGAACCATCGGTCAGGGCGTTAAGCGAACCGGTTTCGGTAGTAGCCGAATCAAGCTTGTGGATAACATAGTTGAACACTATGGTCAGGCCGGCGGCAATTACTGGTACCGGACCGGGCAGCTGGCTGACTGATGCCGTCATGGTAAGTGTCTCGGAAGGGCTGACGGAGTTGGGAGCCGAAGTGATTACCCTGGTCTGGGCCAGACCCGAAGCTACCAGTTCGGCTGTGATTCTGGTTTGGGCAGGCTGGTAGGACCAGCCGGCCGGGCTCACCCAGCCGCCGAAGCTGGCCGACACCACCCCGGCGCCGGTACCGCTCAGGGTAACCGAAACATCCCCGTTTACATCTGTAATGGCGCTCGGCACTGAAAGCGAACCGGAGGTGGTGAGGAAACTGATGTTACGCCCGAACATCGGCACACCATACTGGTCTGCAAGGTGAAAGTTTATCAGGCCACCGGAACTGGAAGCCGTTATACGAGATTCGATAAACGGAACCACCGCTACCGTAACCATGTTGGATGATGCCAGTAGATTGGCATCGCCGTTGAAAATGGCATCCACCACTATGGTGGTTTTCTCATTGGGAACCGGCAGGGCAAGGGAGGCGACACCCGACCCGTTGGTCAGAGCGTTAACAGTGCCGTACTGGGTAGTTGCGGAATCCAGTTTGTAAAAGACGTAACTGAACACAACCGGCAAGCCGGCAGAGGCAATCGGCGTCACGCCGGGCAGAAGGTTGACAACCGCCGTCATATTCAAAGTTTCGGCCGGGCTCAGCGAATTGGGAGAAGCTGTTATAACCCGGGTCTGGGCAACACCCGAACTCTGGGTAGCCACATTGGAGGGTTCCGACTCGGCTGTAGCCTGCGGGAAACCGGGCACGGTGGAGCCAACGGTATTTCTGGCGAAGACGCGGTAATAATAGGTTACCGCTTCATTGATGGTGGTATCTTCGTAGTTGGTGGTATAACCCAGGGTTACACTGGTGACGTTGGTAGTGAAATTCTGGTCGGTTGCCCTTTCCAGGCGGAAACCGGTGGCATTGGCAGAGTCGTCGGTCCAGACCAGGCTTATACGCGTCGGGCTCGACAAGGTGGTAGCTATAAGGTTGATAGGGGGATCCGGTGGCACCAGGAAAGCAACCCCATGCATCATGTCCATTTCCTCATGCCCGAGGATATGGCAGTGTATGACATATTCCCAGCCGAAGTTGACCATCTGGTTAACTACGGTAACTGGGTTTCCAGCCGGGTCGGCGAAACCTCCGGGCGGCCCGGTCAGGACCTCGCCCAGCGGCATGGTGGCATCTATGGGGCGAATGCTATTGGGTACCTTGAATGGCAGTTGAGGGGCTACCGGGCGCAGTGCGACAATGGTATCCTCCAGAGGGCTTACCCTGACAGTTTCTTTCCAGCCGAGCTCGGTAGCATGCGGGAAGGAAAGGAAGCCGTCCCAGGCAACCCTGTTGATCAACTGCACATTGAACAAATGAAAATGTATCGGGTGGGTGTCTACACCGTTATGGGTGATTTTCCATATCTGGGTTCCATCGCCGGGCAGAGGTTCGCTCAGCGGTACCATGGAGGTGTGAATCAGTTCGACCGGTGGAGAAGCATAAGGGTAAAGCATGAAGTTCTGAGCTCCAGCCTTGGTCTGAGGCAGTTCCAGGCCCAGCATACCGCTCATACGACCGTATACCGGGTCATAGGCTTCGCCCATTTCATCCTGGATAGCCTTGGGCTGCAGCGGAATGGTCATGGTAGCTCCGCTTAAAGTCTGGAAAGTGAACGAGGACTGGAATATGCGCACAAATGCATCAGTGGGGAAATTGGCATTATAAGCGCTATTGTAACGAGCCTGCGGGACGATTACAGGCGGCTGGGTGCGCTCGAAAACGCCCTGGTGGTTCTGGTTGGATTCCCAGGCTTCTTCCAGCGCGGGCAAATCAAAGGGGGCATCCGGCGCCACATCGTGCACCCTGATTTGCATGACGGTACGGGTATTGGGCCCGTGTCCGGGCAGGGTAGTGTGGCTATTGGCCGGATAGGTATAACCGCCGGCTTCAGCCATATCGGGCGAGCCGGTGTAGAAATCGAAACGTGGGTCAGGCGCCGGGAACGGCGCCGGGGCATCGTTGTAAACAATAAGGGTTTTACCGGCATAAGCCGAAAAATCGACAATCACATCACTGCGCTCGGCCGGACCGAGCAGCAGGCTGAAAGAATTTACCAGTCCTGCATTGAACATGGTCACATCCACGTTCCAATCTATAGGACGCTGGCGCACCACCGCGGGAGCTGGCAGGAAGCCACCTTCGGAACCTATGGCTATCCAGTCCGGGCCGGCAAGATTCCAGTCCGGCACGCCGCCTTCACGCCCATCTACAGGCCAGGTACCGTTACCTTCTTCGAAGTCCTGAGGCCAGGTTGGATCGTCAGGATAGTTGGCGGCGCTGACCATCTTTACCTCGGTACCGAAGCCGGTACCCGGGGTTACCGAATCGCCGTTGGCATCGATGGCATAACCATCCGGATCGGCTTCATATATCTGCAGGTTTATAAACCGGTCGTTACTGGCATTCAAAATACGGAAGCGGTAGGCCTTGGGGTCGACTTCCAGGTAGGGGAACACCGTACCGTTTACAATCATCGAATCCTGGAAAGATTCCATCTGCATGGCCGGATGTGGAGTGCCCGGTATTTCCGGCCCCTGCCAGGGTTCGTTGATGGGATCATAATAAGGATTGGGCTGGGGGCCGACTTCCAGGTCGGTAGCGGGCGGCCAGAACCAGGGGGCATAGTGCCAGCGGCCCATGGGGTTGACCCCGGATCCATCGGGTGCCCACGGATGCTGGGCCGGAGTATATACGTGGCCCATCCACAGGTCCCCGGTATGCGGTGTGGGAGGAGTTATGCCCCATTCCCAGGTGGGATCGGTATCGGGGAGCATATCGGCATCTACATACGTCCTGTCCTGGATAACCAGCGGGATCTGCTCAGCGGGTATGAGCCCGGCATCCACCAATTCGTCCTCAACGTCGTCCTGGATAAGATAACCCGCCGCCATACCGGCATACACGTTAAGCCGGGTGATACCCAGCGCATGGTCATGATAGAACAAGAAACGGGCGCTCATCTGGTTGGGGTAGTAATAGTTGTACTGGCCCGGGCCGGGAACCGGCATATCGGGCACGCCGGAATAGAAGACGCTGGCGCCTTCAGGATAACTTGTCGTTTCACCGGCTGGCGTTATCCACTGGTGCGGTGTACCGTCGCTTATCCATGGGGCGTCGGCTCCATGCAGGTGAATAACCGCCCGGTTATGAGTGTATTTTTCAACCCCGCCCATAGGGCCAATGCTGGCACCCATCATTTCCGAATCGACGGGAATAAACAGATTGCCACCCGCGCCTATCGGCAGGGCATTGGTAAAGCGGACTCGTACCGCCCGGTCTCGACGCGCGATAATCAGCGGGCCCATATAATGGATAGGAGCCGGTGCAATGGTATTTGCGTTTTGCTGGTCGGTACCGTTGTTGGTCTGCACGTAGCCCCGCATGCGAGTGGGCGGCAAGTCGGAGTGCATCTGCTCATCATATTCCTGCAGTTCGATCTCATAATAATCCGAACCCGGATAGCTTATGGTATCCGGTACGGCTATCGGAATATACTGGCCAAGGCCGTTGGCATTAGCCAGACCCAGCCCGGGCAGGCCGTCCACGAACTTGCGCAGCGGTGGAGTCCAGGCCCAGTTGGGAACAGTAAGCGAATAGTAATCAGGGACATCCCCCGGGCCCGGGTTCACCGCAGAAAAACTTTCTTTAACCAGGCCGCTGGCAGAAAGCATATCCGAGGCATTTTTAGCCGCGGCCATTCTGTCGGCATGGGTAATCTGGTTGCGATATACCGGATCGGCTACCGGTTGCGCATTCTCGGCGCTGACTTTTTTTGTTTCCCACCTGGGGCCGATAAGGCTGTAGCCGAGCAGGGCCATCAAACCGGCGTTCCATTGCAGAAAACGGCGCCGTGAAAGTGCGCCGTAGGGCTTGAAAGAAGAAACAACCGTGGTTTGCAAAGCAGTACATTGAGGTTCTTTACGGCTGGAGACTTCCTTGAACTTTTTCCGGGGACGAGAACTGTTATTCTGCCGCCTGTTAGTTGCCATATTGGTCTCCTTGTTATTGCGATATTTTCCAGAACCCTGATTTGTTTTTATGATTCTAGACGCAGAGGGATAAAATAGTAATAAAATTGGTGAGAAATAAGTTACAAAAGTATGACATTTCTATTTCGGTTGGATTGTAGCCATCTGTTCCCTAGTCCCTTCATGCAATCACCTCCCTTGGCATTAATAAACTAATATAAGTATACTATATAGACCCTTTAGGTCTGTTAATCTACCATCGTATACGATATAAGTCAATAGGAAAAAGCGCCTGATTTGGAATAATACGGTAATTTATTTCCGTTATTTTAATAAATCGGAAATATTTCCGTTGCCCGCTCGAAACTCACAGTATTGCTGATAGAAACTTTTCAGCGGAATCAGAAGCGGCTGGGTGGTTAATTTTTTCCAGGCAAGCCATGCAATCGCCAAAAATATCGCTGTTCTTACAACGATTATCACCCAGTACCCGATACCCAGCGGCGCCAGCGCCGAGGTGAGTGAAGCAGGCAAACCGGACACTGAAGTCACCAGGTCCGGCGCGATATGAGCCAGATACAACCCGTAAAGCAAGGGGTATTCGATCAGCACCAGCAGCCTCATCAGGAATGAAAAGCTTATCGGCAGGCAGATGAGGAAAAACGGCGCCAGCCAGAAGAAAAAGTTAGCCGACCAGCCGTAAAACAGCGCAAAATACACCAGAAAGACAAACAGGATGCCCCATATCAATTCCTGCTCGGAGCGGACGCGCTTGAAGTAGAAAAAAGCCAGCACCGCCGCACCTGCCAGCAGCATGAAAACGATGCCATACCAGTGCTGGTAGTCCGGCACGTTGGTTGTCATCATGGAGTGAACCGGTGTGATGCCCGTCCATCCCCAGTCCCGCTGGGCGATGCCGGAATAATCCTGAAAAAAGGGATCGGCCGGAACCGGCTGACCGGTCAGTTTAAGCATCAGGGCATAAACGGTTTCCCATGGCGGGCGGCCGCTTTGCCAGCGGAAGGAACTCATAAAGATGCTGAAATTGCCAATGATAAAAGGTAAGAGCAACAAGCCGAAGCTAGCCACTGATGCCGCTGAAAAGATGATTTTCTTTCTGAGGTTAAGAAACTCACTTCTGAGCACCACAGGAAGCATCAGCAGGCCGAAAGGCTTGATGATGGCGCCGATACCCAGTAACACGCCCGCTGTCTTAGGAGAACCCTTTAAGCAGTAGTACACTGCTCCGAGCAGTGCGGCTATGGATATCGAATCGACCACCTTGAACCATTCAAAGGTCAGGAAAAGGGTTGTGTAAACCAGTCCGAGGACTATTGCCTTTTGTTCGCCGGCAAGGCGCTCCATAATTTTATAGAAGAAATAAACGCTGACGAAAAGCGCGCCTATGCTCCAGAAATACCAGAAGAGCGAAAAAACGCCGGCAAAATACCACTGGCCGCCGCTTAAAAACTGGGCAGGTTTCCAGGCCAGGTAATAAAAGTAATGAAAACCCGGGCTCTGGCCCGACCAGACGTTAACGAAGCCGTGTTCGTCCATCAGGGAAAATACACCACCCAGCCAACTCGTAAACCAGTTGGTGGGCAACTGGGTCAGAAGGTTGCCGGTTAGAAAATACACACCTATGTATAATACAGCTACCAGCAGCAGCAAGCTCTTGAACGTGAGCTTGTCGGGCTTATGCTGAATTATACTTTTAATATCCACAATTATTACTCGGGTCACGGTAGTTGTGCCGGATTATAAAAGAAAACTGCGCTCCGGACAAGCCCGGAGCGCAGTAACAATGATCTGAAAACAACACCGCCTTGCAGTACTACAGCTTACCGTACTTGCGGGCGGAATCCATCATGGCTTTCATGTTTTCTGCCGGTACGTCCGGCCAGATATCACACCCCGGCCAGAGGGCATTCACACCAGCATCAAAGGCTTCCTTGACGGCTTTGTCCACATCAGCCACCGAGCCCTGGACCAGCACGCCATAGGGGTCGATATCCCCGAAAATAAGCACATCGTTTCCCAGCTTGCGACGGGTTTCGGTAATATCATTCTTCTTTTCCAGGCTCAACACGTCGGCGCCGCACTCGTTCATCAGTTCGACGATGGCGTTGGTATCCCCGCAAATGTGCAGGACCTTGGGGGACTCGATCGAAGCAAACAGCCTCTGCAGGTGCGGCTGGATAAGAACCTTGAACATGCGCGGGCTTAAAATATCCGGGCCGGCGCCCATTTCGCGCACGGTGATATATTCAGCCCCGGCCTGCCGGTATATAGCGATCAGTTTTATAAGATAGTCGGTCAGCTGCTCTAATATCTGGTTGACCAGTTCGGTGCGCTTGAAGGCGGATTTGGCCAGGTCGGCAATATCGACCAGCTGGCCGGCAAGGGTATATGGTCCGAGTACCCACGAACCTATCATGACCTCATCACCCACAGCTTTCTTCATCATGCCCAGAGCTTCGGTGACTACCGGGACACGCTTGGCGCCGGCTATATCGGCCGGTACTTTGATTTCCAGTTCGGTTACCTTTTCGGATACATGCTGAACTATGGTAGGGTACAGAATGCCGTCCTGGTGGGCGTAGAAGTTGGCTTTCGAACCGAGAACTTCAGCTTCCACCGCCATATCGAACGGGGCCACCGAGCATTCATAACCAAAAAGCTCGTAGGTGGAATTGGCCATTTTAGCCATCTTTACCGGGTCGGTGTGGATTTCGGCAAACTTCCAGCCGTATTTTTTAAGCCCGTGCACCGTAATGTTGCCGTAACCGGAAAAAACGGGAATGTAATCCGGCTTCATACCGGCAAACAGCGCTACAACCCTTTCTCTTGAATTCATCTAACCTTCTCCTTCTTTCTGAAATTGAGTAAGCACATCCGGGAACATTTTGGCCAGGGGATGGGCCTGGTCGGGAATGAAGCCCCTTTCCTCGAAAGCCAGCGCCGTCATCATGGCATGGGCAGCGCCCACCGCAGGAAATACCCTCCCTATGCCGGAAAGCGGGCCGAAGAGCAGAAAATCGGAAAGCAGGGCTGAGACGGCATGCACTCCGGCATCGACAGCCGCGAACTGCGCCTTGCCCCTGTCCCCGGCGGATTTGCGCCACATGTAGCTGCCATTGGAGGGAGCAAAGCCACAGGGCAGGCCGAACTGCTGTTTGATAAGGTGATTGGCCTTGAGGGAAAGGGAGATAGTAGGCAGGTTCATGACCGAAGTATCTACCAGAATGGATTGAAACCCTCCCTTTTCCACGATGGGCATAAGAGCTTTTAAGGATTTAACCCGGCCCGCCGGGCCTTTATCGTGTTCGTCAAATACCTGGACCACCACATGTTTTATACCCAGGCTTTTAAGTTCGGCTACCTGGCCTTCCAGGTCCTTGTCCCAGGGGGTGATGGAGTTGTAAAGCACCCGGTCCTGAAGGCCAAGTTCGGCGATGTAGCGGGCCGCCTCCATGCGAACCTTTTCCACCCAGATATCGATGGCAAATGGCAAATCGCTGGTTTCGACGAAGAAGTCGACATAACGTTTCATCTCATCGGCGGAGTTGGCTACCATGGCCACCAGCGCCGGCACGCCGGTTTCTTCCGATATGGCCTTGAGCGCCGCCAGCCTTTCGGCGGTGCCTTCCCGGTTGAATTTACCTTCCTTGCGGCTCTCCAGCATCACATCCCCCTTCTGGAAGATGTTGCCGATAAGAAGCGGCGGGTTTTCACCCGGCTGGCCGCCCAGTTTAACCGGGCCTATACGGCATACTTTTTGCTCTTTTTCATAGCTCACCATAGCTCACCTCTCGATATTATTCCTTCTTTGGCAAAAGATGTTCCAGATGGGGGAACTTGTCCTTCATATGGGGTATCCACATACCCTGGGCAAATACTTTATCGAAATCGGGCGCCAGAGTCAGTTCGACGTATTCGACCTTTCGGGCCATTTCGTCAGCTTCCCTGCGTTTATCAACGTTCAACAGCGCCATGCGCGCACCGTCTCCGGCGGCATTGCCCACCGCATAAACAAACTCCATATCGCAATCCGGAAACAGGCCGAGAACCGCAGCCGATTCCTTATCTATATAACTGCCGAAGGCGCCGGCCAGGATTACCTTGTCGAGCTGTTCTACTCCAAGCGTGCGCATCATGATTTTGGCCCCGGCATACATGGCTCCCTTAGCCAGCTGTATGGCGCGGATATCGTCCTGGCGGACGATGACATCCTGGTTTATGGAGGTTTCCCTGGCCCAGGCAATGACAAATTCGGCCATGCCGTCCGTCTCGCGCAGCCGCGGGCTGTCCAGTTCTTTTACAAAGCGGCCGGTCCTGTCGATAATACCTGCCCGGAAAAGCTGGGGGATAACATCGATGATGGCCGAACCACACATCCCCTTGGCGCCTATATTTTCAACTTCGGTATTCCATTCGTCCCGGTCGATTACCTTGAACTTGACCTCTTTGGTAACCGGGTCGATAACGATTTTCTCGATAGCGCCGGGAGCGGCCCGCATGCCGTACTTTATTTCGGCTCCTTCAAAGGCCGGACCGGTTGCACACGATGAAGAAATCAGTCTCTCGCGGTTGCCCATGATAAGCTCGCCGTTGGTGCCGATATCGATAATAAGTTCGATTTTGTCCTGGTTATAGGGTTCTTCGGCAATAAGCACGCCCACGTTATCAGAACCCACAAATCCAGCCTCTATAGGTAGAACATGCACGTATGCCCCGGGAGAAATATGAATTCCGGTGCCGCGCATCCGGTCCACCTCTTCTTCACCGGTCTGAGCGTAGATGCCGCAGTTGAGACAGCGTTTGCATTCAGCCTTTGCGTCACCATCGCTCAAAGTAAGCTCCACTTCACCGAACCCAGACCTTTCGGGTGGTTCGACAACAGGGGTATGGACACGGGACTGGGCAACCACGCCTTCTTTGGGGATGTTTTCAACGCGGGAAAGGGCCGGCGGGCGGCCGTTGACTATATCGACACCCTCGAGATACAACTCCATGGAAATTGCAGCCTGCTGCCCATGGGCTACCGCACCAATGGCATCAGCCGGACCAAGCACACAGTCCCCGCCGGCAAATACACCTTCGGTGGATGTTGCCAGTGTCACCGGGTCAGCTGCAATGTAACCGGATTCGTTTAAAGCGATATCCGGCGGCAGTTTAGCGGTATCAAGCGCCTGCCCGACAGCCAGAATGACCGAGTCCGCGATAAAATCAAATTCCGAGCCTTCGACCGGAAGGGGCCGGCGGCGGCCGCTTTCATCCGGTTCGCCCAACTCCATTTGAACAAGTTTAAGGTTTTCGACCCTGCCATTCGAACTGCCGATTGCAACAGGGGCGGCCAGAAACTTGAAGGTTATGCCTTCTTTTTCAGCTTCCGCCACCTCAGTAGCGATAGCCGGCATCTCTTCGGGCGAGCGGCGGTATATAATGGTAACTTCCGATGCTCCGAGACGTTTGGCGGCTCTGGCAGCATCCACGGCGGCATTGCCGCCGCCGATTACGGCCACTTGTTTACCCGGGACCGCTCTGTTGCCCCGGTTTACTTCTTTCAAGAAATCAATGGCATGTAAAACGGTGTGCCCCTCTTCGCCCGGTATGCCCATGCCGGGGCTCTTCCAGGCTCCGGCCGCCACGAACACTGCCTTGAAACCCTGTTTGAAAAGGGCGGAGGTATCGGCAACCGGGGTCGAAGTTCTAATATCCACCCCGAGTTCGGCGATGAAAGCAATTTCTTCATCCAGCACTTTTTTGGGCAGGCGGTAATCCGGGATGCCATAGCGAAGCATGCCGCCGGCTTCAGGCTGGGCTTCAAAGACGGTGACTGGGTAGCCACGGCGGATAAGCTCGTAGGCACAAGTCAGCCCGGCCGGGCCGGAACCGATAACGGCCACCGGTTTTTCCTTCTTGACCAGCTCCACAGGTGCTGCCTTGCTTCGTCCCTTTGCCAGTTCATGATCTGCGAGGAAGCGGTGCATGCTTCTGAGCGAAAGCGGCTGGTCCACCTTGCCGCGTTCACACTCTTGTTCGCAGGGATGAGTACATACCCGGCCGAGTACCCCGGCGAAGGGGATAGCCAGGCGCACCAGTTCCAGGGCTTCGACATACTTGCCCTGGGCGGTTAAATATAGAAAGTCCTGTCCGTTGACACCGGCGGGGCAACCGACCTGACAGGGTGGCGAGTTGCCGGTGATTTCCTTCTTGACCTCTTTTTCAATTTTTAAGCCCCACTCCCTGGCCTTGATATCCAAAGAGTGATGCAGGGCCGGCGGGAACGGAGCCCGCCCGATGTAATAGGGGTTCAAATTCAGGAAAAGGTGCTGCATACAGGTGTTGCCTACAATCGACATATCCACAATATCCTGTCGAAGTATACCTGCCTGTGAGGCTACATCTTCCACGATTCCGTTAAGCCCATCGATGATAGCCTGATTCAAGATCTTGAGGCCGTCTGGATTGGTCATGGTGTAGGAGATGCGGCTCATCACATCCTCGCCATAAATAACCTGCGGGTTCATCATGGACGCGGTGGTAACCACCTTGCCGGTCACCAGATCGCACAGGTATCCGGCGACGGTGGTGGAACCCACATCTACGGCCAGCCCGTAAGCTTTTTCCACCTCACCCGGTTCTGTCTTGATTACTTCTCTGCCATTCCAGACACTCACCGTAATGGTCCATTCGCCTTCCCTGATGGTATCCTGCAGTTTCAACAGCTCCTGATAATCTATGGTCAGGTTCCTGAGGCCATGTTTTTCTTCCAGGGCCTGGGTCAAGCGTTCCCAGTCGCCCAGGGGATCATCCAGCGAGGCTTTTTGCATTGTTACGGAGTACTTTCTGACCGCCGGGTTGAGCTTGATAGGCCGTTCGGTAGCGGCCTTTCGAACCACCTGCTTGCCCAGCCGGCTCTCTTCCGGCACAAACACTACCACATCACCTTGGACCTTTGCCTGGCAAGCCAGGCGGTAGCCTTCCTGTTCCTGGGTCAGGTTGAAAAACTTCTTTTCGGCCGGGCCAAGGGGAGAAAGGTTATCACGGGAGGACTTGATGCCGTATTTTTCGAACTCGCCTTCCTCGATCCTCACTTTGCATTTGCCGCAGATGGCAATTTCACCGCATATGCCTTCTATATCCACGCCAAGGGAGACGGAGGCTTCCTTGAGGGTTCTACCCTTTTCGACGTATCCCCGGCGTCCGGAAGGCTGGAATATAACCATAAATTTTTCAACTTCAGCCATAAATTTTATCCCTTCGTCTGCAAATTTTTACCGGCTTGCCCGGGTAACCGGACAGGCTCTATTTTTCAAATTCGAGGGTTACATTTTTGGGTAATGCCAGACCCATTTCGCATTCGACTGCCTTGATAATCGCCAGCGGTACTGCACACGGCGGGTGGAGCAGGCAAGCAGCAGCAGCAGCATAAACCGGGGAAGATGCCGGCGGTTTGAACAAAGCGGTCATATCGATTTCGCCGAGCTGCTCGGCCAGTTTCTTCACCTGGAGGCAGTCACTGGTTATGTGCAGCGACACGCGCCGCTTATCCACCTTTTCAGCAGAAACGGTAGCGGCAAAACCAGAAATACCGGGGTTGATACGAATGCTGGTGGTCACCAGCAGGCACCTCCCGTCAGCGGATGACGGCTAAACACGATACCCCAACTAACGGGAGGCGACAGCGTCATGAAACCCATATTGAATAAATTAATACCATCCGTAATCTTCGACTGCCTGACCCATAGCCTTGACGTTCTCCACCGATGCCATCGGCGGAAGTTCACAGCCGGGAGAGAAAACGTATCCGCCGGGGCATTTGGCCATGCCGTCCTGGATATTCTTCCTGGTAGCCTCGTAAACCTTGTCCGGCGTACTGGACTGGATAATAGCCGGCTCCAGGTTCCCCAGTATGACATCGTTGGGGAAATATTTTCCGGCTGTTTCCAGTTCGACTTCGTGCCCGATGCTGATTATGCCGGGGTTACCGTAGGGTATCTTGGCCCAGTGTTCCAGGTTAGCATTCTGTTCGCCGCACTGGTGGCAGTATATATGTTTGTAACCGCGGTCCAGTATATACTGGTGAGCTTCCTGGAAATAAGGCAGGACAAACTGCTCGAACTGCTTGGCCGAAATAAGCTGCCCGGTTGCTATCGCTTCACCGGTAAAAGCAAGAGAGCTTTCCAGCCCGAACTTGTCTGCCCAATAATCGGCGAGGTCTTTCATGTGATCTGTAGCCAGCCGTATCAAACGATGAGCCGCATCGGGTTTCTTGATAACCCACTTACAGAGCATGTCGGGACCGGCAATCATACCGGCCGTGTTGAACGGACCCATGCAGGCGCACATGAACTTAAAGGGTTCATTGTCCAACTGCTCTTTGGCAGCTATCTCCATAAACTCGGTTACAATGGGAATGATCCCGGCTGTTGCCACCTCGGGCGCCTTCAGCTTCCAGACGTCATCCACGGTCTCAACCGGCAGACGGGCAACCGTGGGAGCCTGGGCATACTCGCCGCTGGGCCATTTGATTTCGCCGCCGAATTCCCAACCGCCGTAAGCGGCATAGCCTATCCAGGGAGTAAATACCCAATCGAAATCAAGGCAGGTCTTTTTCTGGGCTTCATAGGCTACTTTTGGTTTGTTGTAAGCATCGGAAATAGATGTTCCGGTATAAACTGTGGCAAAACCGCCATAAGCAAACGGCCAGATCGGCACTCTGTCCGGTTTCTTATGCGCCAGGATGGCCTCTATTCTTTCCCTGTTGGTCATGGTTGCTTTCTTATTCATTTTATTCTCCAGTGTGTTTAGTACCAGCCATGATCGAAAACCGCCTGGGACATAGCCCGGATATTTTCTACCGGTGCCATGGGAGGCATTTCGCAGCCCGGAGAGAAGACGTAACCGTTAGACAGGGCCATACCGTCTTCGACATTCTTTTTGGTGGCTTCATAAACCTCATCCGGAGAACCGGTCTGAATTATGGCCGGGTTGATGTTGCCCAAAATTATATCGTTGGGGAAGGTCTCTCCGGCTTTGGATATTTCAATTTCCTGAGCAATGCTTATGATGCCGGGGTTACCCTGTGGAATCCGCGCCCAGAACGGCAGATTGGCGTTGTGTTCGCCGCAGATATGGGCATAGAGGTGCTTGTAACCCATATCCAGAAACTTCTGGTTGACTTCCGCTATATATGGCATGGCGAATTTTTCGAAGTTGGCCGGGGAAATAAGCTGGTTGGCCGAAGTCGGCTCGCCGCCGAGGGGCAGAACACCGTCGACGCCGTATAGATCCTTCCAGTATTCGGCCAGCTTAATAATATGTTCATTGGCCAGCTGAAGCAGCCGGTGGGCAGCCTCCGGTTTTTTTAGCATCCACTTGCACAGCTTGTCTGGCCCGGAAATATTGCCGGCAAGGGTAAAAGACATATTGGCCCCGAAAGCCATAACGTTGAAGGGCTCATTAGGCAGCATTTCCTTTGAAGAAATATCATAAAATTCCTTGAGCAGGGGTACGATACCAGCGGTTTTAACGTCCGGCACTTCGAGGGCCATCACATCATCGGGGGTTTCTACCGGGTGACGTAACACGGTGGGGGCCTGGGCGAATTCACCGCTGGGCCATTTTATTTCACCGCCCAGCTCCCAGCCGCCGTAGGCGGCGTAACCCAGCATGGGGGTAAAAACCCAGCCGAAATCGGCACACGTCTTTTTCTGGGCTTCATAGGAAATCTTCGGCTTGTTATAGGCATCGGCAATGGAAGTGCCGGTATAGACACAGGCAAAACCCTGATAGGCAAAAGGCCAAATCGGTACCCGGTCCGGCTTTTTGTAGTCGAGGAGGGCTAATACCCGTTCACGGTCGGTCATAGTATCCTTATGTCCTGACATAAACGTTTTCCTCACTATTATTTTATTGCCGGTTACTTCCTGCCCTCTTCTTCTTTGAGCATCTTGAGCAGGTTGATGGCTTCATCTACGGCAGTGCCGGCTGTCTTGGCATACCCGTCAGCGCCGTACTTGTCGGCAATTTCGGGATTGATAGGCGCTCCACCCAGCAAAATGCGGACCTTGGGGTTCTTGGCCCGGATACGCTTGATTACCTCGGGCATGGCCAGCATGGAGGTAGTCATCAGAGCGGAAAGGCCGACTACGTCGGAATCGGTCCTGAGCTGTTCCTCGACGAACTTGTCCAGGGGGACGTCCTTACCCAGGTCATACACTGTCCAGCCGGCAACTTCGAACATCATTTTTACCAGGTTCTTGCCGATATCGTGCACGTCGCCTTCCACCACGCCCAGTACGATGGAACCCTTGACTTCGGCAGTGCGGCCGGAAGCATCGATAGCCGGTTTCAGCACGTCCAGCCCGGCATACAAGGCATCGGCACACATCAAGAGTTCAGGTACGAAATACTCCTTGCGGTTGTAGGCTTCACCGGCTTCGATCATGCCGGTCGCCAGGCCTTCCAGCGTGGCCACGAATGGGTCAACCCCCTCCTCCAGGGCGGTTTTGGCCCATTTGACGGCGTCATCTTCTTCGAAATCGTACACCGCCTGCCTGAGTTTGTCCAAGATTTCACTGGTTCTTTCTTCGCTTGCCATGAATCTCTCCTCCTATTGAATAAATTTGATATGGCAGCTTATGGTTAAATACCTTCTAACCATTTTGAACTTCAAAATACAGGAGTATTTTTAAGGGACGTGTATTTCGCAAGGGTTATCATATTATGGGGACTCAAAGAGGCATAGTCAATACTTTTTTGGGCAAATCAAAACAAAAAGTGGACTAACAGGCGAGGTTTGTTATGTTTTAGGAGGTTGAACAATCTCTATGAATGATTATTTCCTGCTTTTATCACCATAATAGCTTTTTGTTTAAATACGCGTATATAACTGGCTTTGAGGCCGGTTTTTTCAAGTAGGGGAGACAAGCCACCATTTGACATAAAGTCCTTGAAACCGGCGAAGTGTTCACCGCCGGCCATTCGTTCTATCAGCTTGATAGATACCCCCATAAAATTCAGCGGCAGAGGTACGGCAAATTCGGTGAAAAGGAGGTGGCCTCCGGGTTTTACCACCCGGCGCATCTCCCTGATGATAACCAGGCGCTGAGCTGAAGATTTGTCGTGCAAGGCAAACTGGATGGATGCCCAGTCGAAAATGCCCGAGTCGAAGGGAAGACATTCTGCGTCCCCTTCTACCAGGGCAGCGCTGCCATTCTCTCCCGAATGGATGGAGGCCAGTGCCAGCATATCAGGATTATTATCTATGCCGGTAGCTTCAAGGCCAAAGGCGGCATAAACCATTACCTGCGCACCGGTACCACAGCACACGTCCAGTACCCTCTGGCCAGGGTGCATCCCTGCCCAGCCGGGCAGTTCCCGCCGTAATCCCGCCAGGAAACGGTCTACAGTGCCGGCATAATTTAACATGACGTGAATATTGTAGCAGGTCAAGCCGGCAGGAAAAACTGGCATGCCGGACAGCTGTCAGGAAGGTTGCATGAGTATTGTGTTATACTTGGTTCCAAGCACTCTTGTTTAGACAGGCCTTTATGCAAGACATCCTCATTATCGGCGCCGGTCCTGCGGGCAGTTACACCGCCAGGCACCTGGCAAACCTGGGATTCAAGGTTACGGTAATCGACAAACAACCCGGCTTGGGCAACCCGGTATGCTGTGCCGGCATTATCAGTCCGGAATGTATCGATATGGCCGGCATTGGCCAATCCCCGGTCATCAGGCGGTTGAACAGCGCCCGCGTTTTTTCACCGATGGGGCAGACACTGAACCTTTACCGCAACGGAACCCAGGCTGTGACTGTAGACAGGGCACAGATGGACCGCCTGATGACTGAAAAGGCCATTGAGGCCGGCGCCGAGTACATACCAGGTAAAAAGGTAACCGGCATCGAGTTCGATAATGACAGGGTAAAGCTTATGGCCGGCAGTAAGAGCCGGCTCAAGATAGAAGGGCGGATGCTTGTTATGGCAGCCGGTTTCAACCCTGCCCTTACAGCTGCAGCCGGTTTGGGCAAGGTGGCAGACTTTGCCGTCGGCGCACAGGTCAGGGTAGAAACCGAAGAGGCGACCGAACTGAAGGTATTTTTAAGCTCCCGGTTTGCCCCGGGTTTTTTCGCCTGGCTGGAACCCCTTCAAAACGGGGAAGCCCTGGCCGGGCTGCTGGCTCGAAAAAACGCTTTCGCGTACCTGGAGGCGTTTATCGAACATTTAAAAAAGAGCAAGGGTACTCGCCTTGCCGGCAAGCCTGAATACAGGGGAGTGAGCCTGGCACCCCTCCGAAAAACCTACGCCCGGAGAGTGCTGGTAACAGGAGACTGTGCCGGACAGATAAAACCTCTGACCGGCGGCGGAGTATATTACGGGCTGAAAGCGGCCGAAGCGGCTGTTAAAACCATAAACACCGCCTTTCAAAACGGCGATTTTTCCGCTTCGGCGCTGGCAGGCTACCAGCGTCTGTGGCAAAATATGTTTATGAAAGATATCCGGTTCAGCCGCTTCGGCCGCCGGATTATTGAAAGCTTTTCCGACCGGAGGATGGAAAAGGCTTTTACCGCAGTGATGCGCGCCGGGCTGGTGGAAAAACTGGCCGGAGATGAAAACCTGCGCTTTGACCACCACGGTAAAGTAGTGATGAGAGCCCTGGCCGAACCAGCCTTCTACCGGGCCTTTTTTGCCACGGTGTTGCCATAAAAAGAATATTATTGTGGAGATGTAATAATGAGCGATAACGAACCGTCAGTTGAACTGTACGAGGCAATCAACCAGTTCCTTTTAAGCCTGAATTCTTCAAAGGCCAACGATGCCGGCCTCACCTTGAACCTGTTTGCCCGCTGGCTGGGAGTAAAACGGACGCTTGCCAGTCTGCGGCCGGCTGAAATTGCCAGGTACAGCCAGTCTTTTCCGCAGACCGATACGGAACTGGAACAGAAACTGGAAACGCTGCGTTCATTTTTTGTTTATGCAAAAAAGCAGGGGTTTACCAGGACCAACATGGCAACCCACGTTAAACTTCGCAAATCTAAAACAGTATGCAACAAGGCTCGATCGCAGGCCGCACCGATTATACTGACATTGGAAGGGCATGCCGCCCTCAAAGAGGAACTGCAGAGCCTGAAGGACAGGCGGCCTCAAATAGTACAGGCCGTACGGCTGGCCGCCGCGGATAAGGATTTCAGGGAAAACTCGCCCCTGGCTGCAGCCAAGGAAGAGCTGGGTCATGTAGACGGGCGCATTCATGAACTCGAGGAGACTCTTAAGGTAGCCACCATCAACAATGTCCATGATAAAACTTCCCGCCGGATTTGCCTTGGAGACAAGGTCACCCTCAGCGATAAAAGCGGCGAAGTGTTGAAGTGCATTATCGTTTCCACCCGGGAAGCCAGCGCTTCAAACGGCAAAATCAGCGATTCCTCGCCACTGGGCAGAGCCCTTATGGGCAAATTCAAGGGAGACGAGGTGGAAATATCAGCCCCTGCCGGCAAAATCTGCTACATTGTTGAAAACATAGACAAACACTGATTTTTGCCGTTTCCCACCCTGAAATACCTTGACAGGCGCCAGGGGTTGATAGTAATCTAGAACCTAATAAATGAAGGAGGGAACCTGTGTTATGGCTAAAACATCCACGGGACTTTAAGAAAACATCGCCGGCCTGTTGTGCTATGTACTCGGCTGGATTTCCGGGCTGATAATGCTGCTGGTTGAAAAGGAAAACAGTTTTGTGCGCTTTCATGCCTGGCAGTCCATCATCGTTTTCGGCGCGTTCACCATTGTTACCACCGTCCTGGGTATCATACCTATAATCGGCTGGATTATAAGCAGCCTGCTGGGTATCCTGGCCTTTATTTTGTGGATAATCCTTATGGTAAAAGCCTTCCAGGGTGAGCGCTACAAGCTGCCCTGGGCAGGAGACCTGGCTGAAAAGTGGTTGAGCAGCGTTAAGATTTAAATCGAATCAAAATCGCACAAAAAAAGGGATGCCGCAGTCGGCATCCCTTTTTCGTTTTCTGCCTCTTTAAATTATCCCGCCGCCGATTGCCAGGCAGAATATGGCTATGATTATGGCTGAACTGCAAATACCATCGTCTTAACCTGCTATTACCGGGTAGCCCTGGTCGCGCCAGGCTCCCAGTCCTCCGGCAAGATTGTAGACCCGGGTATAACCCTGACCCACCAGGTACGCCGCGCCGTCGGCGCTCATTGCCCCTACGGCGCAGTAAAGCACAATCCGGGCAGCCTTATCCGCGGGAATTTTATCCATATTGGCCGAAAGGGTGCCGTACTGCAAAAACAGATCGGTCCGCGGTATATTGCCGGTATTGGCTGCGTTATATTGCAGTACGAAAACGGTATCGTCATCCAGCAGCCCATAAAGCTCTGCCGGAGTGATATCACGGTAACTGCCGCCTTCCACCTGAACTTCAGTGCCGATAGCAGGAGTGGTAGTTCCATTGGTGTTGCCGCCGCCTCCACAGGCAGTCGACACGGAGATTGCCATCAACAGGGCAAGTGCCAAAAAGGCCGAGCGTTTCATACGCAGCCCTCCTTCACAGGTTTCCATTATACTATAATGCTTGCTGTAAATATTCAAGCCTCTCAGCCGATTCTATTGACTATCTTTACTCCGGCAAAGGCGCCGGCTGCCAGCGCCAACCCGAAAACCAGCCCGTTAAAACCGAGTGACGGCACTGCCGAAAAGAAAGCGCCCACCGCACAGCCTGAAGCCAGCGCGGCGCTGTAACCCATTAGCACACCACCTGTAAGAACCTGCAGGTACTGCCGTTTGAAGCGAGGAAAAGTCAGCCTGAACTCACCGCTGAAAAGAAATCCTGACATGGCTCCAAGCACCAGTCCCCCGTTGAGCATCAATCCCCAGGTCAACTGACCCGGTTCGGCACTCGATACTCAGGTGCCCGGGACAGCCACTACCGGTGGCGTAGTAAGCCCGGCCGCATTGAAAAGCAGTTCAGCCCAGCGCTGGATTTCCCCGGTGACTCCCAGCGGACGGTCCACCAGAGCATACATGGCAATATTCAACAGCCCAAGCAGCACACCGCCGGCAATCGTCGGCCAGTGAGAAATAAAAAGGGCTTTGACCGCCCGGGCCGGGGAAATTTGCAGAGTTTGGCCGGTTGAAACCTCATCGACGATGCCGAAACTCCTTCGGGCCTTTTCCTGCAGGTAATGGACCACAAGATAGGCAGTCACCAAGATGCTGACCACAAGAATAAGCGAACCCGCCCAGCCGAGATATGACGGCAGCCAGATACGGGGCAGTTCTGCCAAACCGGACCACCAGAGTTCCCGTGTATGCAGGAAGCCACCCATACCCAATATCACTCCGAACAGGGCTATCACCGCATAGAAAAAACCGCCGCTGGCACGGTAAAGCGAACCGGTAATACAACAGCCGGCCAGAAGCATCCCGATACCGAACACGAACCCGGCCAGCAGCAGGTGCCAGCCAAAAGGAGCCACATGAGCCCCCGGCGGGATGGTGCCCGCTGAAGGGTCTGCCACCCAGCCATGCATGATAAAGGCAAACCCTATTGAAGCTATCAGCATTCCGGCTATGATGGTTTTCAGCATATTACCATCACGAAAGATAAAGAAGTTGGCAAAACCGGAAACAAAGCAGAAGCGGCTTCGGCCAAGGATAAAACCAAATATAATTCCCAGAACCCAGAAAAGTGACAACCGTGGGGCTGACTCGTTTATTGCCACAAACACCGTGATGGCTGCAATCAGCAGGACGATACCTGAAAACCCGGGTAATAAACGTTTCAAATTATACTGCGCCACTCTACCTGCAACCGATAAATATGAATAAGGTGCTGGGCAAACAATAAAAGCCGGTATAAAATTTTCTTATGATACTAACACACTGCCCGGATAAATTCCAGGCAGAAACCTTAAAAGGGCCGGCAGGCCTGCCGGCCCTTTTAAAACTGGCTCATGTGCTGACTAAAGCATGCCCAAACCCAGGCTTATGGAAACAGCCGCGAATATGGCAGCCAGTACGGCCAGAATGATGATGGTGGTCATTTCGCGGGAAGAAAGCACCCGTTTTACTATGCTCTTTACCATAGCCTCTTCTGCCTTTTTCATAGCCTCTTCTGCCTTTCTGATAGCTTCGGCTGCAACCAGTTCGGCTGTTTCCGAAGCGCGGGCACTGGCCTCACCGGCTTTTCTGGCCGCTTCTTCAGAAGCTTGCTGGGCCGAAATAGCGGTTTGCCTGGCTTTGGCAGCCGCCTCTTCGGCTTCTTTACCGGCGGTGACGGCAGCGTCCCTGGAAGCCTGCATGGCAGCTTCGGCAGCGGCTTTAGCCTCACGGCTTGACAACTCGGCAGCTGTGGCCACCTTTTCAGCCCTCATGGCTGACTCTTCAGCAATATGCCTGGCTTCCTGCATCCTGGCAGACGCTTCTTCGCTCATGGTTTTGGCTGCTTCATCGGCGGCTTTCTTGGCCGCTTCCGCAGCCAGGGTGGCTGTGTCTGCTGCTTCCTTTGACATCCTGGCCAGTTCTTCGGCCCGGCCGACCAGCTGGTGCAGTACCCTGGCAGAAGCTTCAATGGCTGAATCCCCGGCGATATCGGCGGCTTCGGCTTTTTTCACGGTAGCTTTAGCCACCTTAAAGCCTTCTTCTGCTGCAGCCTTGGCTTCGCTGCCGGCATCTTCCAGACTGGCTGCCATTTCCCCGGACACACCGGCAGCAGCCACAAAAGCTTCGTCCCCGGCGATATCGGCCAGTTCAGATTTACGTCTCACATCTTCAGCAGCCTGGTAAGCTGCAGCAGCCGCCCTTTTGGCTTCGCGCCCGGCAGCTTCGGCTGACTTGGCTTTATCCAGATCAGCCCCTTCCCCCAGGGTGGCAACGGCTTCATTTGCCCGGACGGTAGCGGATTCGGCTTTCGTGCCAGCTTGTTTTGCCTGCTCGATAGCCATCATAACCGCATCCCTGGCTTCCATGGCAATATTCTGTGCACGAGCGGCGGCTTCTTCGGCCACCTGTCTGGCCCTGGCGGCAGCTTCGGCAGCCGCCAGTTCAACTTCCTCTGCCCGGTGAGTTGCCTCTTCAGCGGCATATTTGGCGCTTATAGCGGTATCTTCGGCTTTCAAAGCGGCTTCTTCAGCCCGGCGGGCGGCTTCTTCAGCCGCCTGGGAAGCATTTTCGGATGCCTGGGTTGCCCTTTCGCTGGCGGCTTCGGCCCTGGTGGCAGCTTCTTGAGCGCTTTTGCCGGCAAGCTCTGCAGCTTCTGCCGCACTTTTTCTGGCAGCTTCGGCTGCTTGCTGGGCAGCATTGATAGCCGCTTCGGCTTCCCTGGACGCTTTGGCAGCGGCATCCTGGGCAGATTTAACCGCAGCCGCCATGGCGGCATGTACCGCTTTATCTATTTCTTCAGCCCTGTTGATAGCCTGCTGTGAAGCTTTGGTAGCCTGCTCGGATACAGCTCTGGCAGCGGTCGCCGCCTCCTGGGCGGCAGCAACGGCCTTTTCGGCCTCGGCAGCGGCAGATTCAGCTGCCTGCCGGGAAGCAGTCGTAGCTTCAGAGGCGGCTTCATGCGCCTTATGAGCGGCATCCTCAGCCCTTTCTGCAGCTTCGGTGGCTGCCTGTCGGAAAGCTTCTACCGCTTCATGAGTTTCTTTTTGAGCCGT
Organism: Dehalococcoidaceae bacterium; assembly: GCA_016928015.1. Taxonomy (GTDB): domain Bacteria; phylum Chloroflexota; class Dehalococcoidia; order Dehalococcoidales; family CSSed11-197; genus CSSed11-197. The sequence goes on along the minus strand of JAFGLQ010000044.1, from coordinate 841 downwards.
CTCAGCCTTTAAAGCGGCGGCATCGGCTGCCCGGGTGGCCTTTTCGGCGGTGCTTTCAGCCCGGTTTACCGCATCTTCGGCAGCCTTGGCAGCCATATCAGCGGCTTTTTCACCGGCTGCGCGGGCTTCATCGGCCCGCTTGGCAGCTTCTCCGGAAGCAGCGGTGGCAGTGCGGGCGGCGTCACCGGCTGAACGGGCGGCTGTTTCAGCTCTCTGGGCTGCCTCTATGGCTGCCCGAATATTGTCTTCCATTTCATCCAGGATTTTGGGCAGAGGCTTGGTCAGGATTTTGGGAGTTTCAGATGAGACCGGTTTGGTTTCATTTTCCGCCATGGTTTCCCCCTTTTGAGCTGGTTAAGCTCCCGATATTTTTGAAACTAATTTCATATATATTCCAAAGCTGCCAGATTCGCCTGCAACACAATTATTTTACATAATATTAGATAACTACAAAGTATCGGGCAATGGAATCCGTTTCCGGGGAGCATTATAACCTATCGGAGAAAGGAAGTGAATATCATGCAAGGGGTCCGGCACATATCGCGACTGCCGGCCGGTTAACCCAGAAGACGGCGGACTTCCTGTTCAAGACTGGCCAGTTTCGGGCTGTTTCTCAGCCGGGGACGGCCGAGCCCGGTTTCGAGGATGGCTTGCACACGGGTGGGGCGGTTGGAAAGAACAATTACCCGGTCAGCCATATAAACAGCTTCTTCCGGATCATGAGTAACCCAGAGCAGGCTCATCTGCCTCGCCTGCCATATGCGGATGATTTCATCCTGGAGTTCTTCGCGGGTACGCACATCGAGGCCTGTCAGGGGTTCGTCCATAAGCAGCACCTCAG
>JAFGLQ010000043.1 GCA_016928015.1 Dehalococcoidaceae bacterium | reverse complement strand
TCCAGGATGCGTTCGGTGGTTTCGGTCGAGTTCACAGAATCGGAGGCCATCATGGAGATCATGCGCCTGAGCAGCCATATCTGCTTCTGGACCCCTTCCTGAATCAGCAGGTCGTCACGGCGGGTGCCGCTCCGGAGAATGTCGATGGCAGGGAAGGTGTGGCGTTCGGCCAGCTTGCGGTCGAGATGCAGTTCCATATTGCCGGTACCCTTGAATTCCTCGTAAATGAGATCGTCCATCCTCGAGCCGGTATCCACCAGGCAGGTGGCGATGATGGTCAGACTACCGCCTTCGTCCACATTGCGCGCCGCGCCGAAGAAGCGCTTGGCCGGGTGCAGGGCTGCCGGGTCCAGGCCGCCTGAAAGGGTGCGGCCGCTGGAAGGCATTGCTAGGTTGTAGGCACGGGTAAGGCGGGTAATGCCGTCCAGCAAAATGAATACGTCCTTGCCGCCTTCCACCAGGCGCTTGGCCCGTTCCAGCGCCAGTTCGGAAACACGGGTCTGGTTCTCTACGGCTTCATCGAAAGTAGCACTTATCACCTCGCCCTTGACCGAGCGCTTCATATCGGTAACCTCTTCCGGCCGCTCGCCGATGAGACATACTATCAGGAAAATGTCCGGGTAGTTGGTGGTGACCGCGTTGGCGATAGCCTTCATCAGCATGGTCTTGCCGGCCTTGGGCGGTGAAACGATAAGCCCGCGCTGGCCGCGGCCGATGGGGGCGATCAGGTTGATAAGCCGGGTGGAAAGGTTGGCGGCGGTGGTTTCCAGGTCGATAAGTTTGTCCGGGTAGGTGGGAGTAAGAGCCCCGAAGTAGGGGCGGCCCTTGGCCATTTCAGGGTCGAGGCCGTTGATGGCTTCCACCCGCAGCAGGCTGAAATATTTCTCACCTGCCTTGGCCGGCCTGCCCTGGCCGATTACCATATCCCCGGTGCGCAGGCCGAAGCGCCGGATCTGGGACTGGGATACGTAAATATCCGAGTTGGAGGGAAGCATGCTCTCCTGGCGCAGGAAGCCGTAGCCGTCGGCCATGATATCCAGTATTCCGGAACAGAACAGGTTGCCCTGCTGTTCGGCGCTGGCTTTGAGCAGCCGCATGACCAGTTCCTGCTTTTTTAAAGCGGAATAACTTGACAGGCCGGTTTCCTTGGCCAGGTCGAGCAGTTCTTCCCTTGTCTTGGTTTCCAGTTGACTGATTTCCATATCTACCTCACTAGCTGAATGCCGACCCGGTGGAACGCCAGTCTGAAAGAAAGCGTTCGATACCGGTATCGGTCAGGGGATGTTTTGTCATTTGGGTAAGCACTTTATAGGGCATGGTTATTACATGGGCTCCGTACCTGAGAGCCTGCAGAACATGCTGGGGGTGGCGTATGGAGGCGGCCAGCACGCGGGTTTCGAAAGCGTAGTTGTTGAAAATATCCACGATATCGCCGACCAAGGCCATGCCGTCTTCGCCGATATCGTCCAGCCGACCCACGAACGGGCTTACATAGGCTGCGCCGGCCAGGGCGGCCAGCACTGCCTGGTTTACCGAAAAACACAGTGTCATGTTTACCCGTATGCCTTCCTGTTTCAAGTTGGAAGTAGCCTCCAGCCCGGCGGCAGTGGAAGGGACTTTTACCACCACGTTATCCGCCCACCTGGCGATCTGGCGGGCTTGGGTGAGCATACCGCGTGTATCTTCTTCGATAACTTCTACCGAAACGTCGCCGGGAGTAACCTTACAGATCTTCTGCACCAGTTCCTTATAGCTGGTACAACCTTCTTTGGATACCAGTGAAGGATTGGTGGTGACACCGCTTACCACACCCATCTTGACTCCACTGGCAATTTCCTCCACATTGGCGGTATCTAAAAATATTCTCACCTGGTATTCCTCCGTGTTTTCTACTGATTCAAAGGAAGGCTCGGTTGAGCGCCTTCCCTGAGAACATTCCTGGCGGCATCGACAAAACCACAGAACAGGGGATGCGGCCGGTTGGGACGGGAAAGGAACTCGGGATGGAACTGGGTGCCCAGCATCCAGATGTGGTTGCTGATTTCACAAATTTCCACCAGTTTGCCATCCGGCGAAAGGCCGCTGTATACCATACCGGCTTTCTCGAACCTGTCCCGGTATTCGTTGTTGAATTCATAACGGTGGCGGTGGCGCTCCATTATAAGTTCTTTGCCGTACGCACCGGCGGCCAGAGTGCCGGGCGCCAGGTGACAGGGGTAGTTTCCCAAACGCATGGTGCCGCCCTTGTCGGCCAGGTTCTTCTGTTCCGGCATCAGGTCGATAACCGGGTTGGTGGTTTCCGGGTCGAACTCGGCCGAGTTGGCTTTGGGGTCCCCCAGTACAAAGCGGCCGAACTCGATCACCATCACCTGCATGCCCAGGCAAAGGCCGAAATATGGGATATTGTTCTCCCGGGCATAAGTGGCGGCTTTTATCATGCCTTCGATACCCCGGATGCCGAAACCGCCGGGAACCAGGATGCCCTGGACATCGTGCAGGAAGGGTTCGGCGTCCTTTTTCTCGAGCTCTTCTGAATGGACCCATTCTATATTGATGCAGCAGCTGTTATACAGCCCGGCATGGCACAGGGACTCCCTTACCGAATAATAGGCATCTTCCAGCTCGACATATTTACCCACCAGGGCTATTTTAACCGGTTCGACCGGTTTTTTAAGCAGGGTTACCATGTGGCGCCATTCGTTCAGGTCCGAATGCCGGGCATTGAGCCCCAGCCTTTTCACCAGAAGGTCGCCCACTCTTTCCGACTCCAGCACCAGCGGGACCTCGTAAATGGTTTCCACGTTGGGCAGTGGAATGACCGCTTCACGCTCAACATCGCAGAAAAGAGAGAGCTTGTCCCGGATGGATTCCGAAATGGGGTAGTCGCTGCGGCAGACGATAATATCCGGCTGGATGCCGATGCGGCGCAGTTCGTTGACGCTGTGCTGGGTGGGTTTGGTCTTGAGTTCCTTGGTGGTGGATATATAGGGCAACAGAGTTACGTGCACGTAAAGCACGTTGTCCCTGCCCACGTCCTTGCGCATCTGCCGTATGGCTTCCAGAAAAGGCTGGCCTTCGATATCGCCCACCGTGCCGCCGACCTCGACCAGGATGACCTCTGCCTGGGAAGTTTCAGCCAGCTGTGCGAAATACTGCTTGATCTCGCTCACCACGTGCGGCACTACCTGGATGGTACCCCCCAGATAATCACCCCGGCGTTCCTTGGAAATAACTGAGGAATATATCTGCCCGGAAGTGGTATTGGAGACAGCGGTGAGTTCTATATCGATAAAACGTTCGTAATTGCCCAGATCCAGGTCCGTTTCCGCCCCGTCCCGGGTGACGAACACCTCGCCATGCTGGTAGGGAGACATCGTGCCGGGGTCGACATTCAGATACGGGTCCAGTTTTTGCACCGAGACGGCTACGCCGCGGCTTTTGAGGATGTTGCCCATAGAGGCAACGGTTATACCCTTGCCAACTGAACTTACGACTCCGCCGGTTACAAAAATATATTTTGCCATAATCCTAGCTAAAACAAGTATTTTCCGGGATTAACAAAACAATCCTGCCAGGGATTTGAGCATTAAAACAGACTGAGAATTTAACATAGAGGGGGAAAGTGTTTTTCTAATTATAGGTAGCAGGTTAAGCGCATGTCAAGTGTTTGGGCCTTTTTTTATTTACCCGGACACAAAACAGGAAACCGGATGCCGGCCGGTTTAAGTGTTTAATAACAGTTTATTAACAATACTGATTAACCTTTGACAACTTTTTTATAAGCGGAATATAATAAAAACCGGCGGACAACCAAAATGGTAGCGAAAGACTACTACAAGATACTGGGTATTTCACGCACCGCTTCGGAAAAGGACATCAAGCAGGCTTTCCGGAAACTGGCGCGCAAATACCACCCGGATGTAAACCCCAACAACAAGGAAGCCGAGGCCAAGTTCAAGGAAATAAGCGAGGCCTACGACGTACTCCATGACAGCCAGAAGCGCAAGAAGTACGACCAGTTCGGTGAAAACTGGCAGTACGCCGATCAGTTCACCCAGTCCCGCCAGCAGGGAGCCCCCTTCGAAGGTTTCGACTTCGGCGGTATGGGCGGCGGCGGCGCAGGCGGCTTTCAGTTCCGCAGTGAGACCGGCGACCTGGGTGGTATTTTCGAGGAGCTTTTCGGCCGTCATTCGCGGCGGGCCCGGCCTCAGAAAGGCCAGAACCTGGAACACCCGTTGGAAATAACGCTGGAGGAAGCATATTCCGGCACCAGCCGCATACTCAGTATGGAAGCCGAGGGCCCGTGCCCGGCCTGCAACGGCACAGGCATCACCAACAATACCGCCTGCTCCCTTTGTCAGGGCCGGGGCACCACACCCCAGGTCAAACGCATCGAGGTAAAGGTACCGGCCGGTGTGAAAACCGGCTCCCGGGTCAGACTGGCGGGGAAAGGTGGAGCCGGCTTTGCCGGAGGCCCAGCGGGCGATCTCTTTCTGGCGATCAAGGTAAAGCCCCACCCGGTTTTTGAACGCAAAGACGATAACCTTTACGTAACCATTGAAGTGCCGCTGGCAACCGCAATACTCGGCGGTGAAGCCAAGGTGCCGACTCCCGGGGGGAAAGAACTTGCCCTTAAAATTCCGCCGGAAACCCAGAACGGGCGCAATTTTAAACTGGCCGGGCGGGGAATGCCCCGCCTGGGTAAAAGCGGCTCGGGGGACCTTTTCGCCCAGGTAAAGGTGGTACTGCCCACCAGGCTGAGCAGTGAAGAAAAGGCGTTGTTTGAAAATTTAAAACGGTTGAGGCCGGAGTAAAACCGGCGGTGTAAAGTTATGGTCAGGGAGAATAAACCTAGATACGTAATCAGTGTAGCCGCCGAAATGCTGGGCATGCGGACCTATACCTTGCGTTATTACGAAAAGGTGGGTATAGTCAAACCGGCACGTTCATCCGGCAATATCCGGCTGTACTCGGACCTTGACCTGCTGCTTATCCGCAAGGTGCAGAACCTGATGGATGAGCTGGGTGTCAACCTGGCCGGCGTCGAAGTAATACTCAGGATGAGCCAGCAGCTGGCCGACTTGCAGCAGCAAAAGGAGAACCTGGAAAACGAACTGGAAGACCTCAGAGAACGGCTCGACGAAGAACAGGACTGATATTTACCCTTCCGACCGGCACACCCGCCGGTAATCAACCTGAAAGGAATCCCGGTATAACCATGCGGACAATCGAACAGGATTCGGACCTGGCGCAAAGCCAGCCTGAGAGCAACAAATTCAAAAAGCGCCAGTACATTATGGCAGCCACAACCGTATTCTTTACGGTGGGGCTGGCAGTGCTGATCGCCCTAAACTGGGACATGATTTACCGCCTGGCCGGCTACGGATATGCCGGCGGTTTTGTTATCAGCGCCCTGGGCGGGGCTACCATTCTCGTTCCGGTACCCATGCTGGCGGTCCAATTCGCCCTGGGGGGAGTCGTAAAACCCATTCTGGGCCCGGCCCTGCTGGGGCCCCTCTATGTAGGGATGGTGTGTGCCCTGGGCGAAACCCTGGGGGCCATTACGATTTACATAACCGGCCTCGGAGGCTCGATTCCTTTCTCCGGAACCCGCAGGGGCTGGCTCAAACGCCTGAGTGACAGGGTCAACCACTTGCTTGAATGCAGGGGTAAAATCACCCTGTTTCTGCTCTCGGCCATAATGAATCCTTTCTTCTACCCGGCATCCATCGCTATGGGGGCTTCCCGTTTCGGCTTCAAACGCTATGCCGTCATTACCCTGTCCGGTAAACTGATAAAGTGCTCCATGATAGCCTATGCCGGTTATTTCGGTCTCAAAGGGATATTCAAACTGGCCGGCATCGAGCTTTAATCGGGCAGCCTCAAGCCTGCTCTGGACGTGGAAGGCCGGAATAAAATATAATGTAATACAGGCCGGAGCACACCAAACGCTGCCACTGCCGGGGTTACATTTTAAGCCGTTTTGTGTTAAGATGTCTGCTTGTCTTAGGAGTGTAGCTCAGTTGGTAGAGCAGCGGTCTCCAAAACCGCCGGTCGAGGGTTCGAGTCCTTCCACTCCTGCCAGGTTTCAGCCTGCCGAGGTGGTGGAATGGCAGACACGCTAGCTTGAGGGGCTAGTGAGCGTTTAGCTCGTGTGGGTTCAAATCCCACTCTCGGCACCATTAACAAATTGAGCGGAAGTAGTTCAGCGGTAGAATGCCTCCTTGCCAAGGAGGAGGTCGCGAGTTCGAATCTCGTCTTCCGCTCCAGAAATCTCCCCGGAGCGCATAAGCTGCTCCGGTTTACGGGTTTTGAGGGCGACGTAGCCAAGTGGTAAGGCAGGGGTCTGCAAAACCCCCATTCAGCGGTTCGAATCCGCTCGTCGCCTCCACGGATCAGCGCCTCAGGTGATACCCTATTGTGCCGGCCAGGGGCACCAGGATAAACAGAGAGCCCAGAATCAGGCCGGGAGTAACGTTGAGGTTAAGCGGCTCTGCCAGCAGCATTACCAGAACAGCTCCCAGCAACGCCGCCGGAATGCCCAAAAGCAGTGAACCCGGATATTTTATTACCGTTTTTACCAGTACCATACCTATAGCCACGCCTATGGGATAGCCAAACACCATACCGGCAACCGCTCCGACCAGGCCGCCCCAGCCGCCCGCGTCCCCTTCGAGCAGTCTGGACCCGATAAAGCCGCCCAGAAACCCGATAAGAAGCCCGAATATACCCAGTCCTGCTACCATGAGCGCCGGTTTTAACAACACCTTGATATTCAATTCATTAGTCTCCTTATTTTGGATATTAATACTTTAGCAGATAAAATTCCAATTTCAAACGACATAGTGCGCCCTGCCACCCGTAACAAGTTGACACCGCACATGCATCGGGGTTAATTTTATTTATAACTTTCATAGTGCAGGAGAATAATATGCCCGAAGAAACATATTCCTACCCCATCAAGCTCAGAGGCGAGCTGACCGACTCGCCCGGCAGGGGATTGTGGCTTATAAAATGGCTGCTGCTCATCCCCCATATCTTCGTGCTGGCACTGCTGGGATTTGCCTTCTTCATGTTGAGTGTTGTTGCCTTTTTCGCCATCCTGATAACCGGTAAATATCCGCGGGGCATCTTTGATTTCAATGTGGGTGTACTCAGGTGGAGCTGGCGGGTTGGTTTTTACGGCTACCAGGCGCTGGGTACTGACCGGTACCCTCCATTTTCCCTGGAACCCATGGACGATTACCCGGCGGACCTGTACGTAGAATATCCGGAAACCCTGTCCAGGGGGCTCGTGCTGGTAAAATGGTGGCTGCTGGTAATACCCCATGCCATTATAGTGGGCATATTCCAGGGGGGTGGCAACAGTTCCGGCCTGGCGCCTCTGCTGGCAGTAATAAGCGCTTTCATCGTGCTTTTTACCGGCGAGTATCCGAAGGACCTGTTCAACCTGGTAATGGGCATGAACCGCTGGACCTATCGCGTATACGGCTATGCCGGGCTGATGCGGGACGAATACCCGCCTTTCAGTTTATCGGACTAAGGTTACTTCTGGCAGCGGGGACACAGGTATGTTCCTCTCTGGCGGACCGTTATGCGCTCGAGAGGCATACCACAGCAGGGACAGCCGGCGCCGCGGCGATGGGCAACCTTGAAACCTTCCTGGGCACGGCCGGCCTCGCCGCCCGGGCGGGTATAGTTGGAAACGGTTGCCCCCTTGCGTTCGATGGCAGCCAGAAGCACTTCCCGGATTGCGCTGTGCAGAGCGGCTGTTTCGGCCGGGTTCAGGCTTTCTGCCGGTCGCAGGGGATGAATACGCGCCAGGTACAGGGCTTCATCGGCATACATATTGCCGATTCCGGCTATGAGCTTCTGTTCCATAAGCGCTGATTTTACCGGAGCCCTGCGCCCGGCAAGCAACCCCACCAGGCAATCTACGGTAAACCCGTCTCCCAGCGGTTCCGGCCCCAGCTTTGTTATGGGATGCAATCCCGAGCTGAGCGAATCGATACGGCCGAATTTACGCGGGTCGGTAAAATAAAGAACGGTACTGTTATCCAGCCGGAAGAGCGCCCGGGTATACGGCGGCACGTGCCCATCGCTCGAACCGGCAACCAGCGAACCCGTCATCTTGAAATGAACCGAAAAGCTGTAACCGTCATCCAGGTTGAAAACCAGGTATTTGCCGCGCCGGTTGAGACATCTAACACTGCGGCCGGTAATTCTTTGTTGAAAATCACGGGGCTCGATGCCCCGCAGAGTCCTTTCCCAGAACAGTTCGAAGCCGGTAATGCGCCGGCCGGCAACCAGGGGGGCGAGTTCGCGGCATATGGTTTCGACCTCCGGAAGTTCAGGCAACGGATGTCTCCATATCCCCCCAGTTTTTACCAATCTTGATATCCACTTTTACCGGAACGGCAAGTTCAATAGCGCGGCTCATCAAATCCGGCACCAGGCAGATCATGGTTTCTATTTCAGCTTCGGGAACTTCAAAAATGAGCTCATCGTGCACCTGCAGAAGCATCCGGCTCTTCAGGTTGCGCCTTGATATTTCCCGGTCAAGGTTTATCATGGCTACTTTAATGATATCGGCCGAGGTGCCCTGCACCGGCATGTTGATGGCCATGCGTTCGGCGGCTTCGCGGATATTGCGGTTGGCGGACGTGATTTCGGGTATCATGCGCCGCCTGCCGAGCACTGTCTGAACATATCCCTGGCTGGCAGCCAGCCGCTTTGTTTCTTCCAAATACTGTTTGACACCGGGGTAGCGGGCGAAATAGGTAGTTATGAACTGCTCGGCTTCCTGCCGGTTGAGTTCCGTAGCCTGTTCCAGTCCGTAGCCGCTCATGCCGTAGATAACGCCGAAATTAACCGTCTTGGCCAGCCGGCGCATATCGGCTGTAGCTTCGGCCGGCTTTACACCGAACAGCTGAACCGCAGTGGCGGTATGAACATCTTCATCCCGTTTGAAAGTTTCCATCAGCACCTGGTCGCGCGAAAGGTGCGCCAGCACCCTCAGGTCAATCTGGGAATAGTCCCCGGAAAGAAGCCGGGTGCCTTCAGGGGCGATAAAAGCCTGCCTTATTTCGCGTCCCAGGTCGCCCCGGACAGGGATATTCTGCAGGTTGGGGTCGGAAGAGGAAAGCCGGCCGGTGGTTGTGCGGGTCTGGTTGAAGCTGGTATGCAGTCTGCCGGTACGAGGGTTTACCATGCCGGGCAGGGCATCTACATACGTTGTTTTCAGTTTGGCCAGCGTACGGAATTCTACGATTAAATCCACTACCGGGTGGGTGCCTTTGAGTGTATCCAGGACCGAAGCGTCGGTGGAGTAGCCGCTCTTGGTTTTTTTACCACCGGAAAGCTGGAGATCATCGAACAGGACCTGCCCGAGTTGCCTGGGAGAATTGATATTGAAACGGTGGCCGGTGTTCTCATAAATGCTGGCCTCGAGTTCGATAAGGCGCTGCGCCAGACGGTGGGAAAGGCCGTCCAGAAGACGGGTGTCCAATAATATGCCGGCCTGCTCCATGCCCGCCAGAACCGGCAAAAGGGGCATTTCCACCTCTTCGAACAGCTTGTAGAGCTGTTTCTGCTTTAATTCAGAGGCAAAAATCTCTCGCAGGCGGCAGGTCATATCGGCATCGGCACAGGCATATTGGACAGCCTGTGAAACCTCGACCTGGCTCATGTTGATTTGTCCTTTACCGCTGCCGATAAGTTCTTTGATCGATGTCATTTCCACACCCAGCCGGTTGAAAGCCAGTTCTTTCAAACCCAGGGCTTTTTCACCCAGCAGATATGCGGCAATCATGGTATCGAAATTCAAACCCGCAACCTCTATGCCCATTCCCCTCATCGCCTGCAGGTCGAACTTGGCATTATGCGCGGTTTTGGCGATTAGCGGGTTTTCCATCAGCGGTTTCAGGGCTGCTGCCACGTCGGCCGCTTCAAGCTGTTTAGCCTGCTCCCAGCCGATATGGCCCATAGGAATATATGCCCCATCCCCCGGTTTGGCGGCAAACGAAAAACCCACCACGGGAGATTTTTCCAAATCGAGCCCGGTGGTTTCGGCATCGAAGGCAAAACTGCCGGCAGCCTTCATATTTTTTACCAGGGTTTCAAGCGCTTGGGGGGTATTGATGGTTGAATACGTGCAGGCAACATGCGTCACTTGAGCTTGAGGTTCTGTTTCGGTTTCTTCACCGGAGGGAGGAAGCGCTTCGCTGGGTGGCAGTTTACCCAGCAGGCTCGAAAATTCCAGCTGCTGGAAAAGTTCCACCACCCGGGTGCGGTCATAATGGCTCAGCCGGCAGTCTTCCAGGTTAAAAGCAAGCGGGACATCGTTTACAATGGTTGCCAGTATCTTGCCCTGCCTGGCAACTTCTTCGCTGGCTGCCAGCAGCGTTCTCAGCTTTTCGGGCTGTACCCGTTCCAGATTCTGATATATCTGATCGACGCTGCCGAAATCATTAATGAGTTTCACTGCTTTCACAGGACCGATGCCGGGGACACCGGGAAAGTTATCCGAGGTATCACCCACCAGGGCCTTGTAATCGGCAACCAGGGCGGGCTTGACACCGAACTTGTTCTCCACCTCGGCCTCGTCATAGAGCACAGTAGCCGTAGAATTGCCGCTAAACTTGGAGTAGAGAACTTTCACTCCGGGACGCACCAGCTGCATGGCATCGGCATCCCCGGTAACTATCACCGTTTCAACGCCCGCTTCTTCCGCCCGGCAGCTGAGAGCCCCGAGCATATCGTCAGCCTCGTAGCCGTCCATCTCGAACAGTGGAATATTGAAAGCCCGCACCAGTTCGCGGGTTTTTTCAATCTGGGTTACCAGGTCCGGCGGAGTGGGCGGGCGGTTGGCTTTGTAATCATCGAACATCTGGTGACGGAAGGTGGGGGCTTTGCGGTCGAAGGCGACCGCGCAGTATTCCGGGCCGATATCCTTGAGTACCTTGAGAAACATAGAGGTAAACCCGTATACGGCGTTGACCACTTCACCGCCTTTGGTGGTCAGTTCCGGTATAGCATGATAGGCGCGGTGAACCAGGGCATTGCCATCGAAGACAACCATGAGTTTGTTCGGCATGGGTTTATTATATCAGATTGGCAGACAAGTATAAGACCTCCCGTCCCATCGTTGCGCGCCTGCTGCAGCAAGCGCGGCAATCCCGGAGATCGCCACGAGTTGCCGAGGGCAACTCTCGCGATGACAGTTTGGGAGTGGCGCGAGGCTTTCCGAGGTTATGGATGTGAGAGGTTATGGCTTGGCGATGGCCTGTGGGCGGTGCCCGGCGCAGTGAAAAACGGGAGGAGTAATCTAACCGGCTGAGGCCTGCTTGATGAGCTGCTTTACAGCCCGGGCGGATTTGGCCATCCGCTTGAGTTCTGCCGGGGTTAAATCCAGCTCGATTATGCCTTCTATTCCCTGCCTTCCCAGCCTGACGGGCACGCCCAGGCAAACGTCCTTGAGGCCGTACTGGCCATCGATATAGGCGGCACATGGCAGTATCTCGTGGGAATCCTTCAGAACGGCTTCAGCCATGCGGATAACTGCTGCGGAAGGGGCGTAGTAGGCGCTGCCGGTCTTTAAAAAGCTGACCACCTCGGCGCCTGAACCAACGGTGCGTTCCACCAGGGTGGCGATGACGTTATCCGGCAGCATCTTGGTTATGGGCACGCCGCGTACGCTGTTCAAGCGCGGTATTACCACCATCTCCTGGCCGTGTTCGCCCAGCACCCAGGTGGTAACATCGGTCACCGGGACTTTCAACTCCCGGCTTATCAGATAAGCCAGCCGCGAACTGTCCAGCACACCGGAGAGGCCGATCACCCGGTGGGGCTCGAAACCGCTCTTTTTAATTGCCAGCCAGGTCATGGCATCCACCGGGTTGGTAACCATAAGGATAACGGCGCTGGGTGATGCCTGAGCGGCCCCGGCAACCACCTGGCTTACTATGTTCACATTGATACCGGTAAGCTGGTCGCGAGTCATACCGGGTTTTCTGGCAGCCCCGGAGGTTATGATTACAATATCGGAACCGGCGGTATCGGCATAATCGTTGGTGCCGGTAATACGGGAGGTAACACCCAGAACGTGTGCCGAGTGAGCTATATCCAGGGCTTTGCCCTGGGGCAGTCCTTCAACTATGTCCAGCAGCACTACATCGCAAAGGTTCTTTTCCACCAGGCGCTGGGCGGCGGTGGCTCCTACATTGCCGGCTCCCACAATGGTAACTTTCTGCATGCTGTTAACCCAGTTTTTCTATGATGGCATCGGCAACCTGGGAGGTGCCGACCGCCTGGCTGCGCTTATCTTCCGGCAGCAGGTCGTAGGTTATCCTTTTGCCCTCTTTGATCACCGCGGCGATGGCCGCGTCGAGCCGCTGGGCGGCTTCGTTTTCACCCAGGTGGCGCAGCATCATGACACCGGACAGCATCTGGGCCATGGGGTTGGCCTTGTTCATGCCCTTGTACTTGGGAGCAGAACCGTGGGTAGGCTCGAAAAGCGCGGCTTCGTCACCGATATTGGCGCCCGGAGCCAGGCCCAGGCCACCCACCAGCCCGGCACCCAGATCGGAAATAATATCCCCATACAGGTTGGGGCAGACGATAACATCGAACTGTGCCGGGTTTTTTACCATCTGCATGGTCATGTTGTCGATAATGCGGTCTTCGAACTCTATATCCGGGTATTTTTCGGCCACCTGGCGGGCAACCGCAAGGAATAGTCCGTCAGTAAATTTCATGATATTGGCTTTGTGAAGAGCGGTAACCTTCCGGCGGTTGTTGGCACGGGCATATTCAAAAGCAAAACGGACGATCCGTTCGGTGCCGGTAACAGATATGGGCTTAATGGAAATACCGGAGTCTTTTCTGATTTTGTTACCCGAAAGCTTTTCGATAGCCTGGATAATTTCGGCAGCTTCAGGGGTGCCATTTTCGAATTCAATGCCGGCGTACAGGTCCTCGGTATTTTCCCTGACGATTACCAGGTCGATATCGTTAAAAATAGTAGGTGTGCCGGCATAGCTCTTGCAGGGACGCAGGCAGGTATAAAGGTCCAGGATTTTACGCATGGAAACATTCACGCTCCTGAAACCGTAACCCACCGGTGTGGTGATGGGGCCCTTCAAAGCCACCTTATTGGTTCGAATAGATTCGATAACGTGGTCCGGCAGGGGTGTACCGTATTCTTCGATAACATCCACCCCGGCATTGACTATGTCCCAGTTGAATTTGACACCGGTAGCTTCCAGCACCCGCCGGGTAGCCTCGGTCAGCTCTGGCCCGATGCCGTCGCCGGGAATTAAGGTAACATTATAAGCCATTGAAGTGATTGCCTCCTGATTTTATTTGGGATTGAAACTACAGCTTGAAATCGCCGTGTTTTTTTATATAGGGCATGATTCCGCCCTCGTTTAATATACTGAGCATGAAGTCCGGAATGGGCTTGAAGGTTATAGTCCGGCCGCTGGTCATGTTCTTGATAGTTCCCCCGGACATATCAACCTCGAGTTCGTCTCCATCGTTTATGCTGTCCGTATCGCAAATGAGCACCGGCAGGCCGCGGTTGATGGCATTGCGAAAGAAAATCCGCGCCACCGATTTGGCAAGTACTGCGCTCACGCCGGCCATCTTGATCACCAGGGGAGCATGTTCCCGGCTTGAACCCAGCCCGAAGTTGGAACCGCCCACCACGAAATCGCCGGGTTTAACCTTGCAGGCAAACTCGGGGTCGGCATCCTCCAGTACGTGCCTGGCCAGCTCCGGCAGGTTGGAACGCAGGTGTGCCAGCCTTCCGGGAACGATATGGTCGGTAGAAATATTATCGCCGAATTTGAACGCTCTGCCTTTAAGCATTAAAGCACCTCCCGGGGGTCGGTGATTTTGCCGGCAACAGCCGAGGCGGCTGCGGTAGCTGTACTGGCAAGGTAGATATGCCCCCTGGGATTGCCCATCCTGCCCTTGAAGTTACGGTTCGCCGTCGACAGGCAGATTTCATCATCACCCAGCGCACCCTGGTGCAAGCCCAGACACGGCCCACAGCCCGGAGGCAGAATAATCGCCCCGGCCGCGATAAGGGTATCGATATAACCTTTCCTGATTGCCTCCCGAAGCACGAGCGGGGACGCCGGACCGACAATAAGCCTTGTCTGCGGATGGCGGCGCCGGCCCTTGAGAATGGCGGCGGCAATTTCCATATCCTGAAGGCGGCCGTTGGTGCAGGTGCCAATTACTACCTGGTCTACCTTGACTCCCTCGAGCTGACTGGCCGTAACGGTGTTATCCACCGTATGCGGTTTTGATACCATGGGCTCCAGGGCGCTTAAATCTATTTCAATTCTTTCCAGGTACTCTGCATCGCTGTCGGCGGCAAGCGGTTTGTAATCCGCCTCGCGTCCGACGGCCTTCAGGTACTGGTAAGTCAATTCATCCGAAGGGAACAGCCCCACCTTGGCGCCGGCTTCCACCGCCATATTGGCCACGGTAAGCCTGTCGGTTACCGGCATTCCGGCAATACCGGAACCGCCGAACTCCAGGGCTTTATAAGTTGCTCCGTCGGCGCCGATTCTGCCGATGAGATACAGAATCAGGTCCTTGGCGTAAACACCCTTGCAGAATTTGCCGGCAAGTGTTATCAGAATACTCTCCGGCACCCGGAACCAGGTCTTGCCCAGGGCAAAAGCCACAGCGATATCCGAGGATCCCATCCCGGTGGCAAAAGCGCCGAGACCGCCGGCGGTTACCGTGTGAGAATCAGCGCCGACAATAACATCACCCGGCCTGGCCAGCCTTTCGGCCACCACCTGGTGGCAAACGCCTTCGCCGACATCGGAAAGCACGCACCCGGTTTCCCGGGCAAAGGAGCGCATGGACATGTGGTCGTTGGAAAGCTGCCAGCTTGGGCTGGGTGCGGCATGGTCCAGAAACAAAACCGTCTTTTCGGGATTGGCCAGTTCGCAAAAACCGGCTTCCCTGAAGGCGCGCACCGCCAGCGGCCCGGTGGTATCCTGCACAAAGGCAAGGTCAACGGCAGCTATGGCAATGTCGCCCGCTTTCCGGACAGAGCCGGACCGGGCCGAAAGTATCTTCTCTGCTAATGTAGAACCCACTTGCATTATCCGTCCTTGAGTATTTATAAGGCTGCTAAAAGGTTATGAGCCGATGACAGCCAGCACATCGTCACGGGCAACATAATCGCCGCCCTTGAAGTTCAGTTTCCTGATGGTGCCGTCACACGGCGCCGGCAGGTCGATGGCCATCTTCATGGCTTCCAGCACCACTACGTTTTCTCCGGCTTTAACCGTATCGCCTTCCTTGACCTCGTACCGGATAATAATGCCGGGCATTGGGGCAAGAACACCGGTTTCATCTTCCGCCGGGGCGGCTGGTTCGGACGCCGGTGCAGCTTCAGGGGCGGCGGCCGATTTTCTGGCAGTAGGCGACATGGCTACAATATGCGGGCGGGGTTCGACTCCCGGCTCGGCCGGCTCCACCCCGATGGTTATCACGCTTTCGCCCATATAAATGTTATACCGCCGGTATCCTTCGGCGGAAGCTGCCTGGGCGCTGCCGGGTTCCACCAGTTTGCCGCTTTTGGCTTTGGATACAAGGTCGTCTTCACGCTTGATGTCTTCCAGTGTCTTGCCGACCGTTTCCGGCGGCGGGGCTTCCTTGCCGTATTTCCATTTCAAGAAGCGCATACCGGTGGTGGGGTAAAGCGCATATATCAGCACGTCACCGATATCCTGGCTGAGTTCGCCGACTTCCGCCTTGGCAATTTCAAGTTCCGGATCCAGCACGTCAGCCGGGCGGCAGGTAATGGGCTCCTCACCGCGTTCGTAACCCTTGAGAATCTGTTTTTGCACGTCTGCATCCACCGGCTTCGGCGGACGCCCGTACAGGCCGTAAACATAATCTTTTACCTGGGACGACACTACCTTGTAGCGGCCGAAAAGCACATTCTGAACCGCCTGGATGCCTACGATCTGGCTGGTGGGCGTCACCAGCGGCGGATAGCCCAGTTCCTTGCGCACCCTGGGCAATTCTTCATAAACCTCGTTGATTCTATCCAGTGCGTTGGCTTCCCTCAGCTGGGAAACCAGGTTCGAAATCATGCCGCCGGGCACCTGGTGCATCAGCACCGCGGTATCTATGGAGGACATTTTGGTATTGTCCATAAAGTCCCGGTACTTGGGAGCGATTGTTTCCAGTTTCTGGCCCAGTTCAAAAAGGAGGTTGAGATCCAGGCCTGTATCGTATTCCGTGCCTTCGAGGGCAGCCACGAACGGCTCTGCCGAAGGATGGGAAGTCCTCAGGGCAAAGGGCGCTATACAGCAGTCTATGATATCAACACCGGCTTCGATGGCTTTCAGGAATGCCATGGAAGCCATGCCGGAGGTATAGTGGCTGTGCAGGTTGACCGGTATCTTGATGTTTTCCTTGAGGG